>JBPPMM010000524.1:0-2082 GCA_051306075.1 Chitinophagaceae bacterium | reverse complement strand
CTGTAGTTTTCTTTTAATCGCTCTGCCAGTTCGCAGGATATATTATTGATGGCCGAAGCCGGATTATTTAGTTCATGTGCAATCCCGGCAGCGAGTTTTCCCAAAGCATTCACCTTTTCATGCTGGAGCTGCGTAGTAGCAAATGACCTGGCCCTTTCCGTCAGTGATCTTTATGCAATCTGAATCCACGCAATTTTCCAACAGCAAAGGAAGTACCCGGAGATGTTTTCATTCGTGAATAAGGAAGCAAACCAGAGGCACCCCCGGTAGCTACATCATTAGCAAAATCAAAATAATGAACCAGGGTCCCGCTTTTATCCATATAAAACGAAATGATACCTTCCACAATAAACATCATGAATTCGGCCACTTCTCCCGTTTTCATAATTATTTCCCCTTCCTCATATTCAACATAAACAGAATGGTCCAGTACCCATTGCAGATGTTCATCAGGCAAGTCGATTAGAACAATCACTTTTTTTAGATCCTGAATGGTTGCGGGTTGCATAGGAACTTCAATAATATTTTTTGAATGATTTACTAAGTGTTCTTCCTTGATACGAATGATAAGGTTTTTGTAGCAATGGGCTTTCGTTTCTTGCGGTGAAGCGAGCCTGATAAAGTACCCGATCATAAGGACGACAAGCCGGCTTAATTGAAACGTCTTCAGAGGTAGCGAAAACAAAATACAATCAGAATCTGAAATTAATTCTTTTAAGGAAATTATATGTAAGATCATAAGTCATCATTTTAATGGGTTGAAGCAATGTCCCTATCTTTAATTCATTCACAGGTTTACTGTGATAGAAAAAAATGGGTTGCCCTTAAAAATTAAACAGTTTGTTTTGAGAAAAAAGAAAAAAGAGAAATTAGCTGAAACATCATTCTGGAATACTTTCTATTCTATTAATGTTCCCAAGCACCTGGATGAAATTCCCGAACATATTACCAGGGCTAATTTCAGGATCTGGGATAAAGTCACTGATGAGGACATCAAACGTATGGTCAGTAAAATAAATTCGATTGACCAGCTTGATCTGGATGAGACGGATATTACCAATGAAGCAATCACCTGTTTAACACAATTACAATTTATAAAAGAGCTGCGGTTAAAAGGGATCAGGGACCTGGACAATGACTGCATCGGGGACTTAAATAAAATAAAGGGCCTGGAATTATTACACCTGGGCAGCAGTTCAATTACCCTTGAAGGCATATTAAATTTGCGACCATCGGCCATGCTAAAAACATTATTATTTTCAGATCCGGAGAATAAACCCGATGCAGAAAAAATGATGCAGTTAAGGCAACTGTTTCCAAACTGTGAATTTATTATTAATCATAAGTCCTATGATTTTGGAGAGGAAGAGGAAGAATATTAAACTTTTGATTTCGCCAGATCCGCATCTTATAAATCATCGCAAAAAGACTAATCCATCCGCACATATTTTCTATTTCCCGTTTCTTTAAATAAATTATACAGCCCATAATTAAAAAATAAAATGTAATTGCTTTTGAAAATACTTTGAAAAAGATTATTCCAGCCCTATATTCGCTCCTACAGTTTTAAAATCCACTTTATGAAAAAATTTTCTGTAACTCTTCTGCTTATCCTTATTTCGTTCAGCAACAACTTTCTCCAGGCACAAACCCTGACACCCGCCCAAACAAAAGAAATTTTGCATAGCTATCAATGGATGCTGCGGCGTTATGAAAAAGATGGCCAGATGTTTACAGTTCCCAAATCACAACAAGGCATGAAAATGATTTTTCATCGCAATAATACTGCCTATTACTTCCTACCCTCCCGCCCCGAGATCCCCGTTAATCCGCTTAGTTTTACAATTACCAAAGACAAATTATATTTCGGGAAAAATGTAGAAGATGCCCGTTTTTCATACCGGTTTGAAAAACTGATTGACTATAAAATTTATATGACCAACGAAGATGAAGACGATCCGTATACCTATGTATGGGAAAAAGCCGAACCAATAAAGGATGATCAATATCCGGGAACCAGGGCTGTCATTATCAATAACAACAGTAAATCCTACGAATCAACACCTGCAGACGCCTATAGCC
>JBPPMM010000523.1:0-3167 GCA_051306075.1 Chitinophagaceae bacterium | reverse complement strand
GTTTTATCTGCCATTTAAAAGACTTTGGCAATACTAAGTTTAGCGGAAAAGGCAAAGAACAGACAATTTAAGAGTAGCTCTATTTTTTGGAGCAATTAGAAACTTTCCTGAACTTATGAAAACATATGGGAGTGAAACAGCATTAATACATTTGCCATTTATTTGAATATCCTGTCCTTAGATTTTTAACTATAACCTTAAGCGGATCAATTGTCTTGGTATATAATTCTCCAACCTGCTTTTATTTCTGCAAGGTTGCAATGTTAATTGCGGTATAGAATTTCGCTTAGGTGCCAGTACTTTCTTTACTGCATTTTTAAGGCGGTTGTAACTTTCCTGCAAACTATTTTTTAATTTTTCTGACATGCGTAATTTTTTATAGTGAGACCAGTGCGGTTCGTGGAGAAATAACGGCAGAATAATCAACCGTTTTATCTTTATGTATTATTTTAAGCCGGTAGTTAAAAAAACCGGGTTTATTTTTTTCGTAAAACAGGTAATCTATTCTTCCGGGTTGATTTGTTCCAAATATCAATCCAGAAAAAACGAAATTCTTCCCGTCACTACTTCTTTCCACTTCCATCACATCAATTTCCTGGTTCTTATCCAGGGTCCAGTTTAACAGGATCCGTTTATTATTTGCATTTCCACCAAAGGAAATAATTGCCTTACACGTTACATCTGTTAATGAAGAAATTGCGTATATCAATTGGGTTGGCTTGTTGTTATTTTGAGCATTCGCAGATCTTTGAATACCCAATTGAAGCATAAGGATCAGGCAGGGTAAAATAATCTTCATTCCAGGGGTTTTAAGTTATTTTTAAAAGCCCACAGAAAAATTGGATAAACGAAAAAGGTTATTTAAACATGGATTTGAATCGGGAAACCAGTCTTATTCATTCAGGCCATAAAAAGAAACGGATAATTACCTGACCGGTTTGTAAGAAAATTTAAGTTGTACTACGTCATGCAAACCTAATAACTCCTTTCTTCATTTGCAAGCCTTTTTCAAAGATTCTTATAAAACGAAGTTCATATTACTGCCATATATCGGCCAACCTTTATTTAAAATAGGTTCAATACCTGTTCAATTCTCAGGCAGGATAATTTTTGAGTTAAAACAAACAGGCATAGATTTCAAGGCTGAGGCTGCAAAGATTTTTCATGAATTGTATTAGTAATAGTTTTTACCCAAAATCAAAATATCCTGAATTCCTGGGTGGGAAAAATTACGGTAAGAAATACGGGTAGTGCAGAGGAATAAAAGACAGGATAAAGTTATCCACACAATGCATTATTTAAGAGCAAAATTTTTTTATTGAAGTTGGGTAAAGAAAAAATAGAATTAATTATGATTTTGATTCCTATTTTTTATCTTGTGTTATATTTCAAAAGTCCACTCCCCTGAATTTCCCGGTAAATCTTCCACAGTTGTAGGCTGGCATTGTATTTACCGTACCCCCCAATCCTCTGTAAAAATTATAGTTGCCGATTAATTAAAAAATTAGGAAACAATATCCTGTAACTCATTTTTTGATTTATAACCCTATTTTTTCCCTGGATTTGATAAACGTTTCTTCATGAAAAAATTATTACTTTTTGCCTGCGTGCTTGGTATGAGCGTAGCACTAATGGCGCAAACCTTTCCTTCTGCTGGCTTTTTTACAACTGATGCTACAAATACCGATCAATGGGTGGAACCGGTTGGTGCACAATTTTCAAAAGACGGTATGCAGCTTTTTATTTGGGAAAAAAGAGGGCGCCTCTATGTAAATAACAGGCAACCATCTGGTCAATATAACAAGCAGATACTGCCCGTTATAGATATTTCTGATGAAGTAGGAAACTGGTTTGATTGTGGTTTACTTGGCTTTACATATGATCCTAATTTTACCAGTAATGGATACATATATCTTTATTATGTTGTCGACAGGCATCATTTGGTAACCGGGGGACTGGCTTCAAATGGTTATAATCCTAATTCAAATGATTATAACAGTGCCACTATAGGCAGAATTACACGATATACAACCAGTACGGTTAGCGGAAACCTGGTTGCTGATAAGGCAACCCGTAAAGTTTTGCTTGGCGAATCAAAGACTACCGGCATTCCGATTTTACACAAATCACATAGTGTAGGAAGCCTGGCATTTGCCGCCGATGGTACACTTCTGGTAACAAGTGGCGACGGGGCAAGTTATGATGATACAGATGTAGGTGCTGCCACCAACAATGATCCAAATATTAATACAAATACCTATTACCAGGATGCGCTGGCAGATGGTATTATTAGCAGATATGAGGATGTAGGCGCTTTTCGAAGCCAGATGCTTAATTCCTTAAGTGGTAAATTACTGAGGCTGGATGCGGAAACAGGTGATGGCATAGCCAGTAATCCTTTTTTCGATCCTACGTTGCCCCGGTCTGCCAAATCCAGGGTTTGGGCTCTGGGCTTGCGAAATCCATTTCGCATGTCTGTAAAGCCCGGCACGGGATCTACAAATCCTAGTGCAGGTGATATAGGAGAAGTATTTGTTGGAGATGTTGGTTATGGCCAGTCTGAAGAATTAAATATAGTAAAAGCGCCGGGCCAAAATTTTGGCTGGCCAATCTATGAAGGAAATGGCCCATCGGCTGATCCTGGTAAAAGCTATTGGGGATATATATATACAAAGAACAGGGAAGAACTCAGACCTATTTGCGACGGAAGAGATACTATGTTTTTTCACGAATTAATAAGACAGGATAATGCGGCAAAAGCCACTGATATTTACAGTGATTGTAGTCCATATGAGTTTCTCAGATCTGGCATCCGTTATATTCATGCACGGCCGGCTATTGATTGGGCCCACGTGCCCGGAAAGGTCTTTGTTCCCCGCTTCAATGCAGCAGGGGAAGCTATCCCCGCTTTAATCGGTTCACCTGAATCAAATGTAGTTGCCACTACTGATTTTGAAGGAAATGCTTCCACGGGTGGTATCTGGTACACAGGTGCTGGTAATTCTTTTCCTCCGGAATATAAAAATACTTTCCTTGTTTCTGATTTTGGAGGACGTTGGATAAGAAGGCTGGGCATTGATTTTACAGACGTCGTTACAACGGTAGATGATTTTGCTACAGATATTGGTGGAGTAGTCAGTATGACTGAAAACCCAATAGACGGCTCC
>JBPPMM010000025.1:0-16221 GCA_051306075.1 Chitinophagaceae bacterium | reverse complement strand
TTGAAATATCCTTTATTCTTAATTCGCCACAGGTATGGGTTCTGTACATGATTTTCTTTCATTTTTCTGAGGCGCAAAGATAGTGAGGTGCCATCTACCTGCCAATTCACTTTGGTGAGGCACAAGACAGTTTCTTATTATTCTATAACAGTATTACCAACGGCATAGTTCCTTACTAACCTTGTGGCTATTCTTAAATTTATCAGGGAAATAATGTTATGATAGAAATTAATTTCACAGAATATAAACAACTGTAGCTCCTGGAACCTGAAATGCTTTTTAATCGCGATATTAATGAATGAATCTCCGGTTTAAAATAAAGACTACTCATTTTCAGATTGTTGATTAAATATTTAAATTTAGTCAGATCATAATCATACCGGGTAGGAAAAACATCATACCTCCATTACAGCGATAAGAAATAATCAGTCTTAATAGAAGGTTGATTAATAAGTGATTTGGGAATAAAACGTAAATTTACCATCGGAAAATAACCTGTATGAGCTTGCAAGTTGAACATTCGTTGTATATATTTAACAACCGAACCGTACACTATGCAATCAATCCTGCAAAGGCTGAGTAATTTTTTTTCAAAAGCCGCAATTACTGCTTCAGTGCCCCAGGCTGAAGAATCTGAAATCGATGATTCCATTTTTAACAATTATTCTTTTATAATCGGAAGCCTGTTTACTTATTTCAATGACTTACCACGCGAAGCCAAATGGAAATTTGTAAAAAGGGCCCACCAGTTTCGGAAGCAAAAAAAGTTTCATTTTATCGGGTTAGAGAATAATGAGGAAACAGCCATCCTGGTTAGTTCCTCAGCTGTGCAGGTAACCTTTGGATTAAAGGACTACCAGCTTTCTTATTTTAAAGACATTTATATTCTTGCAGATGCCTATCATATGGATAATGACGACAAATTATACATTGGCCATGTAGCACCTGATGGCATCTATTTATCCTGGAAACATTTTTTATATGGTTATTCCTATAAGAATGATAATATAAATGTGGCAGTGCATGAAATGGCACATGCTTTATTATATAATAATTTTTTCGCCCAGTATGGCATTGATCCTCATTTCAGGTTGAATTATGAAAGATTTTCTACAAGTACAGGTCCTATACTCGCCGATGTAATTGCCAAAAGACGCAGTTATTTACGCAGTTATGCCTTCAGCAACATGCATGAATTTTGGGCAGTAAGTGTAGAAGCTTTTTTTGAAAATCCTGAAGGATTATTGAAAAATATGCCAGACCTGTATGAAGCTATTAGTCACGTATTGAATCAGAACCCTATAACAAAAACTAAACTTTTAAAATCAGAATTATGATCACCTTGTTTATTATTTATCATTGTCGCCGTTACATCCGTCAATATAAGCAAAAGCGTAATGCATCTTTGATCCCATCAATCTGATCATTTTATTTCACAAAAAGAATTTCTTAACTGCGGGTTAGAATTTTTGAAAATCTTTTTACATCTGCATCTTTAGCAACAGGTATTTGGTAAATCAAATGATCGGCGAGTTGCTTTGCAAAGTAGGGAGCCAGTGAACATCCTTTTGTGCCCATACCATTAAGAATTCCAACGGAATTATGAGTAGGGTGAAGACCTACAAATGGTCTTCTTTCCAATGTAGCTGGTCGAAGACCGGAACGATGTTCAACAACATGAAAAGGGATTTTCAACCATTGCTTCAACATCTGTTCTGTATTTTCCCTGAATGCCGCTGTTGGATCAGCGTTTTCAAAGTCCCAGATATAACTGGAGCCAACCCAAAATAGATTTTCTTCATTTGCTGTAATCGGGGTCAGCAGCATGCTTTTTTTATATATAAACTGATCAGGTAAATCCGGAATATGCAAAACCAATGCTTCGCCTTTATTAGGTGCAAAAGGAAGCAGGTTGAAAAAGGGATTTTCAAAACTTCCTGCACCATCACAAAAGATAATCTTTCGGGCTATTATATTCTTGTAAGTAATTTTTTCTGTTTCTATTTTTAACTGGCTGATATCAAAAGTCTCTTCCAATAAATAACCATCTGTTTGCAGTTGACTGCGCCAGGCTGGTAGTAATGTTTCCAGGTGAGCCGTATAAACGGGCCTGATCTCTCCGCAGCCCAGTTCATAATTAAAAAAATTGTTGAAATGATTTTGTTCAGGGTAAGCATGTACATACTGATCACCTGTTTCTGTTTTTTGAAGAAAATTTTCCCGCATAAACGGATTTGGAAAAAAATCAATTATACTTTTTTGAGAAATAGCTCCAATTCCCAGGTCATGGCCGATCTCACTGTATGCCTTCCAGGCAAACGGTAGTATTTCATCCACCATCCATACCGTCACCAGCCGACGACCGGTAACAGGGTTGATGATTCCCGCCGCTATTTTAGAAGGAGCATTTTTGAAATTGTCGTCAATAACTAAAAAATTTTGCTTTTCTTTTTTCAGGTAATAGGAAAGAAAGGTACCGCTGATGCCCTGCCCGATAATGAGATAATCAACCTCCATTTTGCAAAAATAAGTTCATCAGTCAGTATTGCTCTTCTTTCAGAATAATATCATGTGCTTATTTTATTTCTTTGATTGATCACTCCACCCGGATGCGAATACCTTCACTGTGCGACGAAAATTCAGGTGCATACATACTTTGAATGCTGGTAATGCCATTACTGAAGTCTCCGGTATGCGTAATAAATAAAGGATATTCGAAAACATAAGTGCCCTTTTGCAAGTTGCTAAAAAAGAAATGGGTGCTGGCATCTTTGGTGGTTTCATAATAGCCCAAACCACCCTGCCATTTGTAGCTGCTTAATACATTGACAGGTTCCATAGCGGAGGCACGCATGTCTTTCATATGTACGTATTCCATTGACCTGTCAACACGCAATTCGATGCGAACCTTTATTTTATCTCCCGTTTTCAAAATATCACCATCATTTACCGGCGTCAGTACGGGTCCGCGATCTGTATTTTTTTCTACAAATAATTTTTTTACCAGTTTAAGAGGAGTGGAGGCTGAAGTTATTTTATCAAGGTCTTCAAAGTATTGCCAGTAGATACCGCCCCAGGAAGTAACCCCGTTCAGATCTCTGCCCGAAGCAGATCCCTGATCAGGTTTTACCGTTATGGAAATATTTCCCATGTCAGGTTTTATGTCCTTGCCTTCAATAACCTTTTTAAAATATCCCGTTCCGGCTTCCTTTTTATTTTCTTCTGAACTAATAATTGTGCTGCCTGATATGATTTGAACATTAGGTTCATTGCTCAGCCAGTCTGTTCCCTGTAGCAGTAAGGCGTAGCAGGCTTCTGCGGTGGCCTTTGTTGATTCCCAGTTATTGGTTTGTTTGTTTTTCAATAGCCAGGTTCTCAGGTCGTCTACGGTATTATTGTCCTTCCCGATTTCCTGGAAGGCCTCTATTAATAAAGCTTGTCTTTCTACCGGAGCTTCGTGCCAGAACCAGCCCCTTCGGACATCTTTCCAATACATGCCCAGTTCTTCCTGGTTGATGGATGTTTCTTTCAGCGATTTTAAAATAGCTGCAGGTGTCATTTTATCTCCGGATCTGTGCAATGCTATTGCGATCATGCCCTGCATATATTTATTTTGCTGGGTCCAGGTTAGCTTCGCACGGCTCATAAAATAGTCATATGCCATTAGCGATGCACCTGCAATTTTGTATTCAGGGAAAAAGCTACGCATGTATAGATATTGAATGACACTATAATCAGGGGCATATTTTTTCAGATCCGTTTTGTACTTAAGAAGATCATCATAATCCTTTTTTATTTTTTTATCCAAATAGGGAATTGCTGTTGCCACTATTTCTTCCAGGCTGGCATCGGGTTGCCCTTTGAGTTTTCTAAGATGGCCGATCCCCGTTATTATATATTGTGTCATATAACGATCATCAGGTCCGCCTTTGAACCAAACAAAGCCACCGTTGCTGCTTTGCATTTGTTTCAGTTTTTCAAATGAAGTATTCAGCTCCTTCTCCATGCGAAGTACGTCGAACAATAAAGCGAGATTCTTTTTTTGTTCTGTCTCACTTTTGGCCTGCAAAACCCAGGGTGTTTCTTCCAGCAGAATTGATTTAAGTTCTTCATTCTTCTGTAAGTTGCTAAGTAATGCCGAAGTGTCTTTCATTTTCCATTGATCAAATACTTGTTTGATGCGGGGGGATGAATTGACGATGAAAGATGCGATTGAATTAGCATAATACCGGTTCCATGTTTGCTCTGCGCAATCATAGGGATATTCAGTCAGATAGGGCAATGCCTGAATAGCATACCAGGCAGGGTTGGATGTATATTCCACCGTTAAAGCATAGTGCTGTAGGGTTTCACTATTTCCTGATTTTAATAATTTATCAAAACTAAAATGTTTTGTTCCCGTTCCCTTCACTGGTAAAGACATTGTCTCTGTTACCAGCATACGGTTGGTAAGAACGGGCAGGGCATTTTCTTCTCCATCGGAAAAGGAACCTGCTTTAGCTATTATTCGCCAGAGCAAAGCTTTATTGAATTGATAAGGAACGGTGATGGGAAATGTAACCGCCTCGCTTTGTCCCGCTGCAATAGTGAAGAACTGCTTTGGCATTATATTATTAAACCAGCCATCTACCGGTTGATTAGTTATGGCATCAATTAGTTGCAGTTCAGCCTGGCCGGTTAGTTCTTTTTCGGTAAGATTAACGATCTTGGTACTGAACTCCATTTTGTCGCCTTCCCTTAAGAACCTTGGTGCATTCGGCTGCACCATTAATTGTTTTTGAGTGATGATCTCCTTGTTGCTATAGCCTAATGCTCCTTCTTTTGTATGGGCCAGCGCCTGGAATTTCCATTTAGTCAAAGCGTCGGGTAAAGTGAACGAAAATTCAATTGCGCCGTCACTGTCAGTTTTTAGATCGGGGAAAAAGAATGCCGTTTCATTAAAGTTTTTCCGGATTTGAACGGCATTCTTATCCGCAGCAGTCTGGCGGGGCATTTCAGAAATCATTCCCGAATCAAGTTTTTGTTGTTCTGGTAAATGATTTTTAGCTTCTTCATCTTTAGCGATTGTTGGTGCAGTCATTTTCATTTCAGCTAACTCCAAACCAGACGCTCTTCCGACAAGAACCCTTCCCATATCTCGTCCATATCCTACAACGATATCTTCCCCATAAAAGGGAGAAATTATCCGGTCATATTGCTTGGGAAAATATTTTGAATCCGGATAAACTCCTGGTTTAATATTCGATTCTACCTTAGCAAAATTCTGGTTACCATTCCAGCCTCTTCCGCTGTAATAAGATGGCCAGACAGATGGCTTATTCCATTGGTGCGGATAAAACTGATCAAGGGATGCGTCATACATACTGGCAAGCATTTCTGCCGCAACTTTTTCGTTTTTATAGCCTGTTATTTTCAGTTTCCATTTTTCTTCGCTTCCTGGTAAGGTCTTGTCGCGGAAGGTAGCATATTCAATGGCCAGGTCCTTATTGGTCCATGGTACTGTAATCGTTTGATTGTATTGATAGACCCGGTTGTGTTTAATAAATAACCAACTTACCCCATAGCCTCCCCGGTCGGCTTCAGTAGCGGTAAATTCAAAAGAGCGATTCTCTTTATTTAATTTCAAAAAATGATAACTATTGTTTGCTGATTTCTGATCACCGGTAGTAGTTGTCTTGTCTGTTTGCTGCACCAGGAATAAATTATCTGCTGATGTCCCCAGCTTTACTGTTGTTTTTTCTCCCGGCTCAATTGGTTTTGCTCCGTCGGTCCATAAATATTCCGGTGAGATTAATTGATTATTTTTTTCATCATACAATTCAATAAACTTTATGTCTTTTACTTTCTCTCCATCCTTATCATTTGTCGAAATTTCAATGACATATGATCCGGCAGAAAGATCTGCAGCAGCCACCGGCCAATCACCACCCACCTTTACAGAATCACTTTTTTCAAAAACAATATCTCTTTTTTCCCGGCTTTTTATGTCGGATTCATTATCGTATTCATCATGGGGAAAGCTTTTCAGGTATTCTTCTTTGCTCATTACAAACTGGTCGGGCCGTTCCCAATACCGGTTACGGATCAATCGTTGTTTATCCTTTAGCCTGGTAATTGTAACCTTTATATACGCCGGCGCAAATTCACCATTCATATTTTCAGTGCGGATGGACAACGTTTTAAAGCTATCAACCGGAAGAGTGGTTGGTATACCTGTTTTAATAAGTAAAGATTTATAGCTTACTGAAATTCGTTGTTCACCGCTTCTCGTTTCTCCGTTGATATCAGTAACGTCGGCATAAACCGTATAATCAAAAATCGGTTCCAGTTTCTTTTCTATACTCAGGTCAGGAATAGCAGTGAAATCAATAATGAATTTTCCGTCCCTATCCGTTGTAGCTTCCCCATGTGTTATTTCCATAGGTGCTGCAGGTGGAAACCAGCCACGCCATAAAAGCCAGGGGTAGATAAACCGGGGCTGCCGAACCACCCGGTATTTCACCAGGGCTCCATCAATATTGTTACCGGCGTACGCTTTTGCATATCCTGTTATTTTTATACTATCGTTTACTTTGTAAGTTGCTTTTAAAGGTTCATAGTCCACAAAAAATTTAGGACGTTTATATTCTTCTACCTGGAAGACGGCATTTCCATTATCTTTTTTGGTGTAAATGCTGAAACTCCCGTTCAACCCGGTTTGTGGTAATTGAAATTTCCCTGAGAAGGAACCATATTCGTTTGTTTTTACTTTTATTGTATCTGCATCCTGGTTATTGGCATCCCTCAGGTAAATGGTGGTTTCATATTGGGTGTTGACCCACGCTTTCTTCTCTGTTTCTGATCTGCTAAGTACTATTCCTTTGAAAAATATAATTTGACCCGGGCGGTAAATACCCCGGTCAGTAAATAGAAAAACAGAGGAATTGGTTTTCGTTATGGGTTCATCGGCATTTCGGTAATAATAATAATCACTGATGAGATCGTCCATAAAAAGCCGGTCATTATTATAGCTTATGTCAAGCTGGTAAGAAAAATTGCTGTATCGTTTGCCAGCTTCCTCAGTTTGTTTTTCTTTTTTAATAAAACCATTGGCATCCGTTTTATACAGGTTTGTTTTTTCCTTTATATATTTCGACTGCCTGTAATCATATTTTTGTTCCCATACCTGTACTGCGGCTTTGGGGAGGGGTTGGCCATTGTCCCTGTTGAGCACAAAAAAATCTTCTTCCTTATTTACAAAACTTATATTGGAAACATAAAAAAGCCTGGCGCCTATTAATGTTTTTTTGTCGCTGAAATTTTTATCAGTGCCCGCCAGCAATATATACTCTCCGGAAGGCAGGGCATCTATTTTTATTTCTACGCTGTGAGTTTGCATATCGTTAGTAGAAGGGAGTAGCTGTTCCCAATTACGTATAGACGGGGCTGAAAGAATACCGGACCAATATTTATCACTGTATTGATCCTCTAAAAGTTTTTTCAATTGTGCATCTGGTTTAATAAGTCGCAGATGCAGTTGATTAAAATTGCGGTATTCTATTAATGCCCTAAAGGGTTGGTCAGGCACATTTACTTTTTCAAGGCTGAATTGCAGTTGCTTGTTGTTTATCTGGGTCAGCAGGTTATAGCAGTTGATTTTTCCTTCTGATGAATCCTTTTGTTGTAAAATCTTCTGACAGATTTCTCTTGTTTTTATTCTTTCATAGCGGTGGGCCGTGTCACCAAAAGGTTGATACCCGGCTGCTTGCTGCTCATAATAAGTAGCCATAAGATACCATGCTTGTGAGGCAACCGGCAAATTTTCATATTGATGTGCAATATGGCTGATGGCATTAAAATATAATCGGTCCTTGTCCGGGTGTACGGATTTATTTTTTACAAATTCAATTCTTTGAATATCGGCATCGATCAGGGCATTGGGTTTGGCATCATTTAAATGGAAGGCAAGAAGTTTTTGATAAATTAATAATGCCTGGTATTCTAATGAGAGCGAATCTTTCGTGGAGAATTTCTTACGTATGAATTCCGAAGCCGGATCAAACGCCCAAGCCTGGTCAATTTCAAATGCATAGGCAGGCTTTGCAATATCTCTTTCATCGTTTTCAAAATAACTTAATGCGCGATGCGCCAGAAGATCAAATAGTGTAGGACGCAGGTGCCGCACATTGCCTTTTGTAATAACAGCTTCATAGGGTTTCAATGATGCCTGTTGTAAAAGTTTTTCCGGGTGAATGGACTGAAGATATAGGTCGCCGATCTTTTTATGCAAATCACCTGCAGTCCATGTAGCGATATCTTCTTTCGTAAATTGGGTAGTATTTGTTCTGTTATAAAGGTCCCAGCGGTTTTGTTGAAAATAGTTCCAATACATTTCTGCCAGCAAGCTCTTAAGTATAGCGGCCACGGGTTCCCTGCTTATAGCGATTTCTTTTTCCATTTCAGATATGGAAAAAATTTCATTGTCTTCCCTGTTTTCACTCTGAAGCCCGGTGATATAAACCAGTGCCTTTATTACCTGGGCATCCTGTTTTTCTTTTTTTGCCTGCGCATATATTTTCTTTACTTCAGTTAAGGCCGATTGAGGCAGTTTCTTTTTTACCAGGTCTTCTACCTTTTTCCACGCAGATCCGTATTGTTTAACGGTATCCTGGCTGAAGACAGTAATATTAATTAAACTGAACAAAGCGGCGAAAAGGAAGAAGTGTTTCAAGAATTGCATAATTGTGTTGTTGTATTCGGCGACAAGTTAAAGAATCTTACGTATAGCTTTAGATGCAGCAGGTGCAGCGATTACATAAGCACACAAATTTTATAAAAGAAAAATTCTTTCACCGGAAAAAAACATTTTAAAATTCTATAAAAGCAGATTGCCTCAAAAATAAAAAATTCCGGGCATAGATTATTAGAATAAGCAAAGGTTTAATGACCTAAAGAACTGTTTATTTTCTTTAACATAAGGCCTTGGTAATGGAAGGAAGGTTTGAGGAAAAATGTGCTGTTTAACTGAGCGAATACACGAAATAACATTGTCTTGCAGTGCTTGCTGGATGAGGGTTTTGGTCCTATATTATGGTGCCCGATCGTTGATACAAATTCTCTTTAACGTTTTGTTCCGTGAATATTAATTCCATGGCATATACTTTGAAATTATTCTGGGGTTGGAACATTACTAATTTAAAAACAAAAAGTATGAAAACATTTTTTACCATCTTCACTTCACTAGTGTTGAGCAGCGCTGTACTTGCAGCTGAAAAGCCATCAGGTATGCTTACCATTAAATCGGCTGATAATTCTGATATCCGTGTGGAATTAGACGGCCGGCGTTATGAATCCAGGGATAATTCCATTATGATGCGTGATATTGATGAAGGCTATCACAATATCAGAATATATAAAGAGAAACGCCGTGGTCTTTTTGGAATGAACGGAAATAATTACGAACAGGTGTATAACAACCGGATCAATGTAAAGAAAAGAACGCACCTTTTAATTACAGTTGAAAAGAACGGACGCATCCATATGCAGGAAAACAGGATGAAAAATGGTGATAGCCGGGGCAGAGATTGGGATAGAAGCAATGATCGAAACAGAGAATGGAATGACAGGAACAACAGAGATTATGATAGGGATCACGACAGAAACAATGAAAAAGGCCATGACAGAAATTATAATAAGAAAGGAAAACGAAAGAAGGTTAAGAGCCATAGCCATAACGGTGAAGAATGTGATTTAGACCACAATGGAAAATGGGGCAGTTATGATAGCCACGAAGGATATTCTGAAGGTATGAATGACAGAGAATTTCAAAATGTTTTGCAATCTATCAACAAGGAATGGTTGGAGAGTAACAAATTAAGATCTGCTTTGCAGGTAGTAAAGACGAACAGAATAACTACTTACCAGGTGCAGCAAATTCTGAGCCTTTTCAGCATGGAGAATAATAAGTTGGAACTTGCTAAAGCAGCTTATGCTAATACGGTGGATCAGAGAAATTACAGCAGGCTATATGATCAATTTAAATTTAGTAGTAGCAAATCAGAATTGGAAAGATATACCAGACGTTAGAAAGTTGTCATCTTCGCCATAAAATGAACATTAATAAAAAAGCATCTTCTATCTGAGGATGCTTTTTTATTAAATGATTTATCTTTTAAATTTTTTTAGGAGTGAACAAGGGACATTACTTCCGCCATTTTTTTTCCAATATCTGCAGGACTGCTAACAACATGAATGCCGCATTCTTCCATGATCTTCATTTTCGCCGCTGCCGTATCATCAGCTCCGCCAACTATAGCTCCTGCATGTCCCATACGACGACCGGGAGGTGCTGTCTGACCTGCAATAAATCCAACGACCGGCTTTTTATTTCCACTGGACTTTATCCAATTGGCATCTTCGGCTTCCATGCCGCCCCCAATTTCACCAATCATAACTATAGCGTCCGTTTCCGGATCATTCATAAATAACTCGATAGCTTCTTTTGTAGGAGTACCAATTATTGGGTCGCCACCGATACCAATAGCTGTAGATATTCCAAGTCCTGCCTTGGCAACCTGGTCGGCTGCTTCATACGTTAATGTACCGGACTTTGAAACAATACCAATACGACCTTTTTTAAATACAAAACCGGGCATGATGCCTACTTTGCATTCGTCGGCAGTGATTATTCCGGGACAATTGGGGCCTATCAATCTTGTATCTTTTCCCAACAAATAGTTTTTCACTTTCACCATATCCTGTACCGGGATACCCTCGGTAATGCAAACGACCAATTTGATCCCCGCTTCTGCAGCTTCCATTATGGCGTCGGCTGCAAATGCAGGAGGCACAAAGATGATGCTTGTATCCGCTCCGGTTTGTTTTACACAATCAGCTACGGTATTAAATACAGGTTTGTCAAGGTGTGTATTTCCTCCTTTGCCGGGGGTAACTCCTCCCACCAGGTTGGTACCGTACTCGATCATTTGGGTGGCATGAAAAGTTCCTTCTGTTCCGGTAAAACCCTGTACCAAAACTTTTGAATTTTTATTGACAAGAATACTCATAAGCTTTAATTAAATGGGGCAAAAGTAAGGGATTGTGATGAGTTTATGATTAGCCGATATCGTTTTTGACCGGGTTGGTTCAAGTACATCAGGAAAAAATTCTGGCTCTTTAAATTAATGGGCCAGAATTTTTAATTCACAGAAGAACAACCATGAAGCCTGGATTACTTCATCATTTCGTCCATATTTCTATCCTCAGGAATTTTACCGGATTCCTCAAGCATACGCATTTCCTTGGCATCACGTAAAAAGTCGGAAGCAAATATAAAATCGTTGAGGCGTTGATTTTTACTAAAGATGATCTCTTTATTCGTTCCTTCCCATTCTTTATCGCCCTGGTACATATAGAGTATATAATTACCGATCTCCATCACACTATTCATATCGTGAGTGTTGATAACCGTGATCATATTATATTCCAATGTTATTTCCTTTATCAGTTTATCAATTACTAATGATGTTTGGGGATCCAATCCGGAATTGGGCTCATCGCAAAAAAGATATTTTGGATTTAGAACGATGGCCCTGGCAAGAGCCACCCGTTTCTTCATTCCTCCACTCACTTCTGATGGAAATTTTTTATTGGCATCTACCAAATTCACCCTGTCTAATACTTCATTTACCCTTTTGAGTTTTTTACCATAGTTATCTTTTGTAAACATATCCAATGGAAACATTACATTTTGCTGCACCGTCTGGCTGTCAAACAAAGCTGACCCCTGGAACAACATGCCTATTTCTTTCCTTATCTCTGTTTTTTCTTCACCATTCATCATGGTGAAATTTTTACCACTGTATAATACCTCACCGCTATCAGGGGAAAATAAACCTACCATACACTTCATCAATACAGTTTTTCCGCTTCCGCTTGAACCAATGATCAGGTTACATTGTCCCGAATTCATGGTAGTACTTACATCGTTGATTACAACTTTATCTCCAAAACTCTTTCGTAAATTTTTTACCTCTATCATATTGTATCCTCCAAATTTTCTGTAGTGGCAGCATTCCAATGCCTGTATCCGAATACGAAAAAGAATGACTTTTTAAATGAAAATAAAAAATTGAATAGTGCGATATGCCATTTTACCTGGCTGGGTAAATGCTTTTGAAAAAAAAAGCGAGCTTGAAACATTATTCAACTTCTAAATCTAAAGAACTTACAACCTGCTACAAATTGACCATGTCCTGGTGATAATAACAACTAGAGTAACAGAGCAGATAATATATAATCTGAGAATAATAACATAATACAACTAACCACAACTGCTTTGGTGCTTGCCTTACCAATCTCCAGTGCACCACCCTCTACATAGTACCCGTAAAAAGAGGATATACTGCAAATGAGAAATGCAAAAGTGTATGATTTAGCCAATGCAAAAAATACGTTATAGGGAATAAATGACTCACGCAATCCTTTATCAAATGTTTCAGCGGGTACAATTCCGGTCAGGTCGCCTGCTAACCGGCCTCCCCAGATCCCCAGCGCCATAGCAATAGCTATCAGCAAAGGGATCATTAATAAACCGGCTAATATTTTCGGCATAACCAAATAAGATTTTGTATTGATACCCATTATTTCCAGGGCGTCAATTTGCTCACTCACTCTCATGTTGCCCAATTCACTGGCAATCTTACTTCCTACCACACCAGCAAGTACAATGCAGGTCAGCGTTGGTGCAAATTCCAATATAACAGTGTCTCTGACAATCTGTGCGATGATACTTGGAGAAAGGAGAGGAGAAACTAACTGGTATGCCGTTTGTAAAGTGGACACAGCACCTATAAAAACGGAGATGATAGCGACAATTCCGAGCGAGCCAATACCAATATCATTGCATTGGTGCATAAATTCCTTCCAATACATTTTACCATTTTCTGGCCTGGAAAACATGCCCTTTAGCATCAACAAGAAACGGCCTAAGTCTTTTATAATCTTCATTCGGGAAATTAAACTGTAAAATAAGAAAAGTTTGCGGTTTGCTAATGGAATCCCTGTCTGGCTTCGGACCCGTTTTGAATACCCGCAAAAATATCCGGATTGAAATAGTTTTTTTATCTGTTATAGATGCATTCTATAAATCCCTGCTTACTTTTTTAAAACGTTTCCACCAGATTGATTTTTCAACAATTTCTTCTGTTGGTGAATTCTTGCATTTGATTTGGGCATCTACTACTGCAATCAATGCCATATTGATAATACTGTCAACCGAACTGCCTAGTTGTAATACATGAACCGGTTTTTTTAATCCCAGTAATACAGGGCCAATAGCATCGGCGCCACCCAATTCTTTAAGAATATTGTAGGTAATATTTCCTGAAGCCAGATTTGGAAAAACCAGGGTGTTTACGTCTTTGTCTACCAGTTCTGAAAAGGGATAATTTTCTTTTAGCAATTCTTTGTTGAATGCCACATTGGCCTGCATTTCCCCATCTACTATCAGGGATGGCATCCTTTTCTTTACTATCTCCCTTGCTTCGGCCACCAGTCTTGCTTCAGGAGAATTGCTACTTCCAAAATTTGAATAGCTCAGCATCGCGATGCGGGGAATGATATTAAAGTAACGAACCTGCTTGGCTACCAGCAAAGTTATTTCAGCCAGTTCTTCAGCTGTAGGATTGAAGTTGACGGTTGTATCTGCTAAAAATAATGGTCCTTTTTTTGTCATCATCAGGTACATGCCGGCAATTTTATTTACACCCTCTTCGGTACCTATAATATGCAGAGCCGGTCTTATTGTATCAGGATAATTTTTTGTTAGCCCTGATATCATGGCATCAGCATCTCCGCATTCTACCATCATGCAACCAAAATGATTGCGGTCTGTCATTATCTTTTTTGCCTCGTGTGCATTAAAACCTCTTCGGTTCCTTTTCTGGAAAAATATTTCCGCATATTGTATTCTTTTTTCTTCTGTACTATCATTTCGTGGATCCAGCACAGGCAAGCCTTCAATATCTATATTATTTGCCAGTGCAATAGTTTTGATCCTGGTCTCATCGCCCAATAAAATTGGATAAGCGATGCCTTCATCAAAAGCAACCGTAGCCGCTTTCAATATTTTTATATTATCTGCTTCGGCAAAAACAATTCGTTTGGGATTGCGCCGGGCCTTATTTCCAATGGCCCGCATGATCTGGTTGTCAATCCCCAACCGGTTATTGAGTTCGGCGACGTATGCATCCCAATCAGTAATTGGATGCTGAGCTACTCCGCTTTCCATGGCAGCTTTAGCCACTGCGGGTGAAATAGTGGATAGTAACCTGGGATCAACTGGTTTGGGTATAATATATGTAGGGCCAAAAAAAATGGTCTTTTCATTATAAGCCAGGTTGACGATATCGGGAACCGGATTTTTTGCGAGTTCAGCCAAAGCTTTTACAGCGGCCATTTTCATAGCTTCATTAATTTGAGTGGCTCTTACATCAAGAGCGCCGCGGAAAATATAAGGGAACCCCAATACATTATTTACCTGGTTGGGGTAATCACTTCTGCCGGTCGCCATAATAACATCCTTCCTGGCTGATGTTGCATCTTCCCAACTTATTTCAGGATCCGGGTTGGCCATGGCAAACACAATGGGATTTTTTGCCATTGATTTGATCATATCTTTCGTTAAAACATTACCTGCACTCAATCCAATAAATACATCCGCATTCTTCATAGCCTCTTCCAGGGATATTTCACCTTTAGCAGATGCAAACTTAGATTTGAGTTCATCCAGGTCTGCCCTGCCCTTGTGTATTGAACCTTTGCGGTCAAACATGATAAAGTTCTCGAACTTTGCACCGAGGGCCACATATAATTGAGTGCACGCCATAGCGGCAGCACCTGCGCCATTAACTATAAATTTTACTTTATCAATTTTTTTCTTTTGAATTTCCAAAGCATTCAAAAGAGCGGCTGCACTAATGATGGCGGTACCATGCTGATCATCATGCATGACCGGTATGCTCATCGTTTCCTTTAAAGTCTTTTCAATATAGAAACATTCAGGAGCTTTAATATCTTCGAGGTTGATGCCTCCAAATGTGGGCTCAAGTGCCTTTACGATCTGAACAAATTTTACCGGGTCCTTTTCATCAATCTCAATATCGAAAACGTCGATATCGGCAAAAATTTTAAATAACACCCCTTTTCCCTCCATAACTGGCTTGCCAGCCTCTGGTCCAATGTCTCCAAGGCCCAGTACAGCAGTTCCATTGCTGATCACCCCTACCAGGTTACCCTTGGCAGTATATTTATAAACATCTTCTTTATTTAAGGCTATTTCTTTGCAAGGTTCTGCTACTCCCGGAGAATAGGCAAGGGAGAGGTCCCTTTGAGTTTTGGCATCCTTGGTTGGTATTACTTCTATTTTTCCTGGTCTTCCTTTTGAATGATAATCTAAAGCCTGTTGCTTGCGTAAGTCATTTTTGTCCATACAGGATTATTATGTTGGTTTTTCCCACCTTCAATGAGCGGGGCTGCAAGGTACAAAAATATAATTGTGGAAGGTTTTATTGGAGTTCCGGATGATCCAGTATTCAGTATGATGCACTCATGCAGCTAAAAGGTATATAAAGATGAGCGAGTTAATATTAATTAAGATCTTAATTGTTATATAAAAAATGAAGAGGAGATGTCCTTAACTTTTTGTTTAGATTCCGCACTGTAATTGTTAAATAATAAATCTCTTTTATTTGTAGCATAATGTTTGAATTTATGCCGTGAATTGTTAAAGTTGTACTTTTTGTTTTTATCCGGCAACTCAACATGATGAGATTACGTTTATATTTTTTATCACAATATATCTGACTATGCTTCACATGAAAACAACCATTGGACTTTTAGCCATTATCAGTTTACTTTCCTTTTCCTGTAAAAAAAACAATGCAGAAAATGTGGTACCACCACCTGCTTCTGGTCCGTCTGTTGCCAGTGTGGATCAATTAATGGATTCCGTTTTTCTTTTTTCAAAAGAAGTTTATTTCTGGAACGATCGCATCCCTTCATACGAGCAGTTTAATCCCCGGCAGTATAAGGGGAGTGATGAATTATTGTCGGAGCAAAACGTTATGGGAGCAATCCGTAATTTACAGCCGCTCGACCGGTATAGCTTTGTTACTACCAGGGAGGAATCAGAAGGAATACAAACAGGAGTAGATAAGGACTTCGGATTTTTTGTAAAGTCAG
>JBPPMM010000339.1:0-2466 GCA_051306075.1 Chitinophagaceae bacterium | reverse complement strand
TTCATCTTTGGAGATACTTTGTTTATGATGTGCTTTTTCTTTTCCTTCAAGGGACGGCCTGCAAGGATATGCTCCTGACGCTTTTTTAAGTAGTCGCTCATTGGTTTAAGATAGTTTTGATTTATCTTCCATGAATGGTTGTTTTTAAGTGTTACGGGAACAAATGTACGGTATTACTAATTGTATTACCAAATTTATTTTGGATGTTTATTAATTAGTATTACTTTTGATTAACGTTTAGGGCTTTCTTGCTGTGCTGATATTTTATAACGTCAAGCCCGGAGTAAAAGCCCAAGCAAAAAAAACAATTGTTGAAAGTTATGCAAAAAGACGATAGTAGAGGTCAAGCCGGAGCAGAAGATGATAGCGAAAGAAAAGACCAGAACATATTCTCAAGCCAGCATAGCAGAAAGCCCCATGTTAGCTGCTGGCCTTATACGGTCGTACCACGAGAGGACTAAAACAATAAATTAGGAGTAATCCTTAAAAGACGAAACCCCAACTCGGTAGAAACCATGTCGGGGTTCAAAAACTACCACAAAGGTAGTTGAAAAAAGATACTGAAGAAAAAACAGATTCAACAAATGTAAATGGGTCAGATGGCAGCCCTGTTACTTCTGCTTCACAAAAACGGTATCCGTCTTTATTTTCTGAATTGAAGAGTTTACCTCTTTTAAAGAGGACTGAAGTTCTTTTAGAGTTTTCGATGTTTCTTTCACTTCTCGCTTTAACTCTTCTACTCGTTGGGCAGTTTTGTCTTGATATTGTAGATAAGCTGTCACACCGATAAATACAACAGAAAAAAATGCAAGCCATAAAGAACGATTAGAAAATTTTTCTTGTGCTGTAAAGTTTGCCGGAAGTATAATATCGTTCAAATTCCGAACTGAATTGTTAGTTGTTTCTACTGAATCGTTCGTTTTTACTACGGAGTCAGCCATTTTTAATGTGGCTGCATCTAATTGTTCTTTTATTTCATAAGAAATTTTTTGACGTTCTAAATAACCCCGGAAGCTGCCACTATTATAAATAGATGAACCTTCATCTAATAAAATAAACCAATTACCCGTAGGAGAATCTTTTCTTATGCACTTTTTTTCTTCTAACGAAGCCAATGCAGACCTTATCCCGACTTGTTTTTCCTGATCAAATTTTGAGTAAATATACCCTTCATCAAGTCGGTGGGCCTGATTAGTCATAAACAACTCCAATATCTTATCGTAGGTCGGATATGGCTCGATGTATTCGTACATAAAATGTTTATTGTATCAGTCCATCCGTGTTATGTTAGCCGGGATTTTGTACTTTTGTCATAATGGAATCTTTCTTTGCCGACCCACTAAACGAAAAGTGTCGGGAAATATATGACTACATGAAAGCCTTCCTTGTCGGACTTAGTTACGATGAGGCGAAGGCTATTCTCCATGAACTAATGTCAAACTTGGGGAAAGAATCCATTGTCACTTCGGGAGATTCCTGATTAACTCTTTCAAAGATTGAGCAGTTGCCAATGCTATTTTATCTGGTAAAAGACCTATCTCGTTTAAGTAGATATTAGCTAACTGTTTGTGCATTTGATAATTCATATCAGTCATCCTTGAATTAAAGTAAGAAATATATTCAGTCACATTTTTTGTTGGGTCAAGCCCTGTGTCCTTTTTAAAATCTTCTTTAAAGTTGTTATAGTTGTTCTTGTAAGTTAGTTCTGTTGCCATAGTATAAGTGTTTAATAATTTTATCTTATTTGTCCTTCGTTACCTGTCATAAAAGGCCAACCCAAACGAAAAGGTGTCAAACCAGTAAGCCCCTCCTCTGCGTTGTGTCCCCAAAAAAACGAATGCCTCCCCCTATAGGCTTGCAGCTAACGTCTAAATATACGCTACTAGTTCCACTTATTCTATTCATTATCAAGATTATTATTTCGGGTATGCCCTCATTTGCAACCCGGAATAGCGCTACGGGTGCAACATAAAAAGCGCTACTCTACCAATCCAGTTTGTCTAACGGACTTTGCACTTTGCCCAGCTGCTTTTTACTCACATGTGTATAACGTTCAGTTGTTTTTAAATCGTTATGCCCCAATAATTCCTGGATGATCCGGATATCCGTTCCTCCCTCAAGCAAATGTGTGGCGTAGCTGTGGCGTAAACTGTGTACACCCCCGCTTTTGTTATTTTTACTTAGAAATTTGGCCTGCTGGTATACCTGCTGCAGGCTTCTTACTGAATAGGCTCCACCATCCGCCCCTTCAAACAGGTAATTGCCGGGTTTATATTCTTTATAGTATTTTCTTAGCTGCTCTAATAATTTTACGGATAAGCTTACCTGCCTGTCTTTTTTCCCCTTAGCCTGCCTGATGTAAATAAGCATTCTGTCGGAATCGATGTCTTTTATTTTCAGGGAAACTATTTCGCTAATCCTTAACCCGGCTGAATATCCGGTCATCAGCATGGTTTGATGCTTCAA
>JBPPMM010000274.1:0-2698 GCA_051306075.1 Chitinophagaceae bacterium | reverse complement strand
CACTTCGCTAATGTGTTTTTCCACCTCTTCTACACTCCAAACTGATAGCATGTCGTGTACATTGATATTGCTTGTTTTCATAAACTTATTGTTATATTATTTTTCATTATATTCATCGGGTTATCTGATTTTTTCTCATAATTTTTAAGTAATAAAAACTTAAAAGATAGATTAACAAAGGCAGGATCATAAATTGCAATACCGGAGAAATACCAACATTAATGACAGGAATGATGGGCATTGAATCGGAATAAGCCCAGGTCCTTAAGGATAGATGCCGGATTTCTGCTAACACTGCGCCTGTTCCACCTGTCAAAATCAAAATGACGATACGCTTCCATTTTAAATGTTCTATCCAAAGCAGATTTCTAAATATTAGAGCAAAACCAAAGTAGAGGAGCAGAACCATAATCGCATCGGCAACAGAGGCTAAAGCACAAAATGCTATATGGTCTATACTATAAAATGATGGTACAAAAAGAGGAACCTGGATTAATTCCCAGGCAAAATTTAGCAGGAATGAAATTATAGTTATGATTAAAACAAGTTTATTGAAAGCTTTTTTATCAGTTGCTTTTTTTAATAAAGAGTAATATAATATACCTGCCAAAAGCAAAGCTAAAAGTGGAATTAAAAAAATTACTGGTTTTAAATTATTCATCTGCTCGTCAATTATCGGGGATTAATAACATTCTTTTTTTTATTTTACTATGTTTCTCTTTGGGGTTTCAAATTGTTTTCCATCGAAACATCATATTCTCCAAGCCTTGCAGCAGCATTTAGTTTCGCCCGGTGGTATAATGACTGTTGTGCTTTTGCTACGTTTTCTTCCTGCCCTTTCCAGATGTCTATGGCTGGATGTTCGATGGCACGGGAAAAAGAAAAGGTAAGCACCCAGGGAAGTTTTGATTTGAATTTTTTATTCATTGCATTCAAATGCTCCGATGCTTCTTGTGGTGATTGTCCACCCGATAAAAATGCAATGCCCGGAACCGATGCAGGCACAGATCGTAACAAGCAATCAACAGTTGCATGAACTATTTCTTCTTTGCTATTTTTTGTGGTTGCGTCCTTTCCTGCCATTATCATGTTAGGTTTAAGCAGTATGCCTTCCAATAATATTTTTTGAAGATAGAGTTGGTTAAACAGCGCTCTTAATACTTTTTCGGTCACTTCAAAAGTTTGCTCTAAAGTATGGTTGCCGTCCATTACCACTTCGGGTTCTACAACCGGTCCTATTCCTGCTTCCTGGCATAAGGCAGCATAACGTGCAAGCGCATTTACATTCGCATCGATACATGCGTCTGAAGGAATGCCATCACCTATAGTAATCACTGCCCGCCATTTCGCAAACCCTGCGCCCAGCGTCGCATATTCTTCAAGGCGGCTCCGAAGTCCATCCAATCCTTCGGTAATTTTTTCATTGGGAAAACCAGCCATTGGTTTTGCACCCATGTCAACTTTTATCCCGGGTATTATTCCTGCTTTCTCTAACAGCTTTATAAATGGAACAGCATCTTCTGTTTGCTGCCGAATGGTTTCGTCAAACAGGATGGCGCCACTTATACTTTCATTGAGACCCGGTGTTGTAATAATCCATTCTCTAAAACTTCGCCTGGCTTCTGTTGTT
Source organism: Chitinophagaceae bacterium (assembly GCA_051306075.1). Taxonomy (GTDB): domain Bacteria; phylum Bacteroidota; class Bacteroidia; order Chitinophagales; family Chitinophagaceae; genus Terrimonas_B. Next base: position 1,068 of record JBPPMM010000274.1, on the reverse strand, counting down.
TGCGGAATACCTAATGAAGCAAAACGTTTGTTGCAGGTGCTATTGCTTTCATCCATTGCCAGCAAACCCTTATTGCCTGCTAACAATTGCCCTACTGTATCTATTAATAATTGTTTTTTCACGATTCTCAATTTTTCCATTTCCAGTTTCTGATTTCCGGCATATCCATCCCTTCTTTCCTGATATAATTTTTATGCTCAATCAACTTGTCCTGCATTTCCTGTTTCAGGTAGGCAGTCTTATTGTTTAATTGTGGCAACCTATCCAGCACATCCTGTACAAGATGAAATCGGTCAAGATCATTCAGCACGGTCATATCAAAGGCAGTAGTAATGGTGCCTTCTTCCTTGTATCCTCTTACATGAATGTTAACATGATTTGTTCTGCGGTAAGTAAGGCGGTGAATCAACCAGGGATAACCATGAAAGGCAAAGATCACCGGTTTGTGTTTTGTAAATAATGCATCAAAATCTTTATCATTCAATCCATGGGGATGCTCAGACTCAGGTTGCAGTTTCATCAAATCAACCACATTCACTACACGTATTTTCAGATCCGGTAATTTTTCACGAAGTATGGAAACAGCCGCTAGTGTTTCCAGCGTGGGCACATCGCCGGCACAAGCCATCACTACATCCGGTTCAATATCTTTATCATTGCCTGCCCATGTCCATATTCCAATTCCTTTCGTACAGTGAATAACCGCTTCATCCATATTGAGCCATTGCGGCGCAGGATGTTTGCCAGCCACTACCACATTTACATATTGCCTGCTGCGGAAACAATGATCCATTACAGATAACAGGCAGTTGGCATCGGGCGGCAGATAAACACGCACTACCGATGCTTTTTTATTCATGACTACATCGAGGAAGCCGGGATCCTGGTGGGTAAAACCATTATGATCCTGCCGCCAAACATGAGAAGCTAAAAGTATATTTAGGGAAGCAATTTTTCTTCGCCAGGGCAACTCTAATGTTACCTTTAGCCACTTGGCATGTTGGTTGAACATGGAATCGATGATATGTATAAAAGCTTCGTAGCAATTAAAAAGACCATGTCTTCCGG
>JBPPMM010000333.1:0-19948 GCA_051306075.1 Chitinophagaceae bacterium | reverse complement strand
GGTTATAGTTTACCCGACAACATGTTTACCTCGCAGACTAAGCAAAGAGATGATGAAGAGTTGCGTCGCCTGTTTTATGTTGCGCTGACAAGAGCGGAACAGCACCTGTATATATCTTATAGTAAATATAAAAATGATGGCAGGGAACTGGAACCTTCTATGTTTATTGCAGAAATACAGGATCTCAATCCTGCATTAAGAACCAGAACGGGTGAAGTCAGTGATGAGAATCTGTTTACATTTTCATCTTTACAATTTTCCGCCGCATCGCCGGAAATTGAAAAAATGGAGGAAGATTTTATAAGCCGCCTTCTTGAAAAATTTTCAATGAATGTAACGGCGCTTAACAATTATCTCAAATGCCCGCTGGAATTTTATTTTAAAAACCTGGTTCGCATTCCTTCTCCAAAAAATGAAGCCACTGAGTTTGGTTCCTCCGTTCATTATGCTTTGGAGCAATTATTCAGGAAAATGCAGGACGGTGGACAAAATCATTTCCCTGGTAAAGAAGAATTCATTACCGATTTTGAATGGTATATGCATCGCCATCGTGAAAGTTTTACGAAAGAACAATTTGAAAGAAGATTGGAATACGGTCACGATGTATTGGGTAATTATTATGACAAATACATCAACAGCTTTAATAAAATTGTTGCCATAGAGCGCAACATCCGGAATATAGTGGTGAAGGATGTACCGCTGAAAGGAAAATTAGACAAGCTGGAATTTGATGGTAAGCAAGTAATCGTTGTGGATTATAAAACTGGTGATCCGGATAAGGCCTTTACCAAATTAAAAGCACCGAATGAAAAAGATCCCAATGGCGGGGATTACTGGCGCCAGGCTGTTTTTTACAAAATTCTTGTTGACAATTATGCTGCAAAAGACTGGCAAGTGATCAGTACTGAATTTGATTTTATTGAACCTGATAAAAAGAAAAACTACCGCAAGGAAAAAGTTTTCATCACTGCGGCTGATATTACTACTGTTACTGAACAAATAGTTTCTACCTGGAATAAAATTCAGGCCCGCGATTTTTATACAGGATGTGGTAAGGAAGATTGCCATTGGTGCAATTTTGTAAAGACCAACAACCTGGCTATTGCTCTTCATGAGTTAGAGGAAGAAACAGAATACCCTGAATAGCGCAGCAAATAAATGATTAACACGATTTTGGTTGAATACAGGATAAGGCTATAAAGCGAAATAGCCTAAACAACTTAAGTTTGCACCCTGTTTATGCAATTGAAATCTTTTATATCAATTATTGCTGGTTGTTTTATTGCAGCTACAAGTATGGTTACCGGCCCGGGTTGCGCCACTATTATTCCACCAGAAGGTGGTCCCAGGGATACATTGCCTCCCGTTTTGAGGAGAGCCACCCCGCAGGATTCAACCCGCAATTTTACCGGCAAAACCATTACTCTTTCTTTTGATGAATACGTAGATGCGGAGAATTATCAGAAAGAATTGATCGTTTCCCCTGTCCCAGCCAATATCCCATCCGTAAACAGGAAGTTAAATACGGTTACGATAAAACTAAGAGATACTCTTGAATCCAATACCACATATACTTTAGACTTTGGCAAAACCATTAAAGACGTAAATGAAGGTAATATCTTAAATAATTTTTCCTATACGTTCACAACGGGTTCCTATTTTGATTCCCTTGGGCTCAGAGGTAATGTATTACTTGCAGAAACAGGGGAAACAGATTCTACACTGACCATTCTGTTACATACTACAAATATTGATTCTGCACTGGTAAAACAAAAACCGAGGTATATAGCCAAAACTGATGGTAACGGAAATTTTAGCTTCAAAAATCTGCCTCCCGGTACATTTTATTTATATGCATTGAAGGATGAGAGCGGCAGCTATCGTTATTTAAATAAAACGCAGTTATTTGCTTTTGCCGATTCTGCAGTAGATATTGCTGCAGATACCAAACCTGTCACATTGTATGCTTACAATTCTAAAGAAACATCTTTAATACCCAATACTCCCTCTGCAGGCCGGGATAATAAAAAAGCTGCGGATAAGCGGCTAAAGTTTTCAACCAATCTCTCCGGCAACCAGCAGGATTTGCTGGAACCGTTGATCATGACATTTGAAAACCCGGTAAAGGAATTTGATTCATCAACAATTCATTTTGCCAGGGATACTGCCTACGTTCCCGTAACCGGATATACCTGGGAAATGGACAGCACCCGGAGAAAGATAACTTTGACTTATGCATGGCCCCAAAATATTTTGCACCATCTAATAATGGAAAAAGATTTTGCCACCGATACCCTGGGGCAGCAATTATTAAAAGCGGACACTATTAGTTTTACAACCAAACAGGCATCTGATTATGGCAAACTAAGTCTACGGTTCCGTAATCTTGATCTTGCAAAGAACCCGGTTTTACTTTTTGTTCAAAATAATTCAGTAAAAAAATCATTCCCGCTCAATTCAGCTACATTTTCACAAGCTTTATTTCCCCCCGGTGAATATAATTTGCGCATCTTATTCGACAGCAATAAAAATGGAGTTTGGGATGCCGGAGAATTTTTTGGTGTTCGAAAACAACCGGAGTTGGTGCATCCTATTCAAAGATCAATTAATATAAAACCGGGAATGGATGTTCCCTTTGATATAGATGTTTTGGCGCCGCCAGTAGAAAAAAGTACTCAAACTCAAAACAATTCTACAAATCCTGGCAGACCAAATAATAACCGGCCCGGTAGCAGGTTTTAGTAAACGGCCTTATTTTTTCATATCAAATCATAAAATTTTTTTATCCCTTTTTTGAAGAATTACTCTTCATTCCGGGGTCTTAAAATGAATGAGCATGGCTATCTTTGTTCCATGCAATTTTCATCTTCTTTATTAGAAAATGCGGTCAACGAATTTTCCAGATTACCCGGTATTGGAAAAAAAACTGCTCTGCGCATGGTACTTCATTTGCTAAAACAAAATGTAAATGAGGTGCAGCATTTCGGGGACATAATTTCTAAAATGAGGAGCGAAATAAAATTCTGCAACCGCTGTTTCAATGTAGCCGATGCGGATATCTGCTCTATATGTGCCAACTCTATGCGAAAACAGGAAACCATTTGCGTGGTGGAATCTATACGGGATGTGATCGCAATAGAAAGTACCCAGCAGTTTAATGGCACCTACCATATTTTGGGAGGCATCATTTCTCCATTAGATGGTGTAGGACCCGATCAACTCAATATTGAATCCCTGCTCAACCGGATTCAAAAAGAAAATACCGAAGAATTGATTTTCGCACTCAACCCAAATATCCAGGGCGACACTACCATTTATTACATACAAAAAAAGCTCCAGGGGCAGGAGAGTCGGCCATCCGGTATCCGCATTACCACTATCGCCCGGGGCATTGCCTTTGGTGGGGAACTGGAATATGCTGATGAAATGACATTAGCCCGCAGCATGCAAAATCGCCTGCCTGTGGAAAGTTATGTATCGCACAGATAGGGTGGGTGCATTCTAATTTATCGCAGGTATAGCTTCCTCGCATCTGCAATTTTCAGCCTAACTATCCCCTCCACCAGAGGGGCCTCAGCGATTTCGAATAAAAGGTCTTCAAAGGGGGTGGGGTTATTTTTGCGACAGATTGGAATGCACAGATAGACTTCCTGCTTTTTTATTAAGCTTACTTGTATTAGCTTTACGCCCTAACAGGTGGATTTGTTTATTGTACGGCCTGCTCCTGAGTAGAAACTAAGGAAAAAACTGAACTAATAAACGCCAAGAAACTCCCCTTTAAGTTTCCCAACGTTATAAGTTCAAATAAGATTGATGTAACCAACTGAGGTAACACGGATCATTGCCTGTTGCGTCGCACTCTTCATCATTCTGTAATCCTGCTCAGCAATTTGCCGTAGTAAATATTTCCTGAATAAGCAAAAAAATAGATTTATGGATATCAGGAAAGAACTGGAAACACGCATACTGGTCATTGATGGCGCTATGGGAACCATGATACAGCGTCATAAACTTTCCGAATCGGATTATCGTGGTGACCGGTTTAAGGATTGGCACAAAGACCTGAAAGGCAATAATGACCTGCTAAGCATCACGAAGTCACAGATCATAACCGGCATTCATAAAGAATACCTGGCTGCCGGAGCCGATATTATTGAAACCAATACATTCAGCAGCACATTTATTGCACAAGCAGATTATGATATGCAATCTTTGGCGTATGAACTCAATGTGGCTTCAGCCCGCTGTGCCAGGCAAGCCATTGATGAATTCTTTTCATCAACGGCTGCAAAGGGCAGGGAAAAAGCATTTATTGCAGGAGCCATTGGTCCTCTTAACAAAACACTATCGCTTTCTCCAGATGTAAATAATCCGGGCTTTCGGGCCGTTACATTTGATGAAGTGGTTAATACGTATTACGAACAGGTTAAAGGACTAATTGATGGTGGCGTTGACTTATTGCTGATCGAAACCATTTTTGATACATTGAATGCAAAGGCCGCCATTTATGCTATTAAGAAATTTTATAGGGATAACCCCGGAATACCTGCCAGGGAGATCATGATCAGCGGAACCATCACCGATGCATCAGGCAGAACGCTGAGTGGACAAACACTTGAAGCTTTCTACACATCTGTTATGCATGCAAAGCCTTTAAGCATTGGACTTAATTGTGCATTAGGTGCAAAGGAAATGCGGCCCCATATTGAAGAGCTTTCACAAATAGCATCCTGTTATGTTTCCTCCTACCCGAATGCAGGTTTACCCAATGCTATGGGTGAATATGATGAAGAACCAGAAGAAACAGCGCACTATTTAAAAGAGTGGGCAAAAGAAGGATTTGTAAATATTGTAGGTGGATGTTGCGGTACTACGCCGGATCATATCAGGCATATTGCAGAGAATGTAAAAAATTTAAAGCCAAGGCCATTGCCTTTGTTAGAAACAACTTATTAAGAAAACCACAAAGGTATTAAGACAGGAAGACACACAAAGTATGTTCAAACCACTTTCAGATAAGGAAGAGTTTCTTGCAAAACATGTCGTTGACATCGCGATTAACATTCATAAAGAATTGGGGCCAGGACTATTGGAAAGTATTTATGCAAAATGCTTTTATTATGAATTGAACAAAAGAGAAATAAAGTTTGAAAAGCAGAAAGAGGTTCCAATAATCTATCATTCGCTTCATATTGATGACGGTTTGCGTCTTGATCTGTTAATTGATGAGCTATTGGTCCTGGAGCTTAAAGCTCAGGAAAATTATCACCCGGTTTGGGAAGCACAGCTTCTAAGTTATCTTAAATTGACAGGTAAAAGACTTGGGTTTTTACTGAATTTTCATGTTCCGTTAATGAAGGATGGAATAAAAAGGATTATACTTTAAATCTTTGTGCCGCTTGGTGTTTTCGTGACTTAGTGGTTCAAAAAATATACAAATGAACAAGATAAAACCCTATTTACGCCTTTCGGGTCTTGAGCCCCTGGTGGTACGTCCTGAAACAAACTTTGTAAACGTTGGCGAACGTACCAACGTAACAGGTTCTAAAAAATTTGCCCGTCTTATTCGTGAAAATAAATATGAAGAAGCATTAAGCGTTGCGCGGCAGCAGGTGGAAAACGGTGCACAGGTATTGGATATAAACATGGATGATGCCTTATTAGATGGCGTGCAGGCCATGACTACTTTCGTCAACCTGATTCAAAGCGAACCCGACATTGCCAGGATTCCGATTATGCTCGACAGCTCTAAATTCCAGATCATCGAGGCAGGTCTTAAATGTGTACAGGGAAAATGCATTGTTAATTCTATCTCCATGAAAGAAGGAGAAGAAAAGTTTATAGAACAGGCTATTATCTGCCAGTCGTATGGAGCATCGGTTATCGTGATGGCTTTTGATGAACAGGGACAAGCTGATACCAAGGAACGTAAAGTAGAAATATGTCAAAGAGCATATAAAATATTAACTGAAAAGGTTGGCTATGAACCGCAGGATATCATTTTTGACCCTAATATTTTTGCTATCGCCACCGGCATGGAGGAGCATAATAATTATGCAGTTGATTTTATAGAAGCAACAAAAGAAATAAAAAGACTGATGCCGCTGACCAAAGTGAGTGGCGGAGTTAGCAATATGTCCTTTTCTTTTCGTGGTAACGATCACGTGAGAGAAGCTATGCATGCTGTTTTTCTGTATTATGCCATCAAAGCAGGCTTGGATATGGGCATTGTAAATGCAGGACAGTTGGTGATCTATGATGAAATAGAACCGAAATTGAGGCAAATGTGCGAGGATGTAATACTCAATCGCACTAATGATAATAACGAAGCCACAGAAAAGTTGATCCAGTTTGCAGAAACAGTAAAAGCCAGGGGAAAAGAAACAATAAAAGATGAGACCTGGAGAAACACACCGGTAGAAGAACGCCTGAAACATTCCCTGGTAAATGGTATCACCGATTATATAGAAATTGATACGGAAGAAGCGAGGTTAAAATATCCCCGGCCTTTGGATGTTATTGAAGGTCCTTTAATGGACGGGATGAATGTGGTTGGTGATTTATTTGGTGCAGGCAAAATGTTTCTGCCGCAGGTAGTAAAGAGTGCACGGGTAATGAAAAAAAGTGTTGCCGTGTTAACTCCGCATATTGAAGCAGAAAAAGAAGGTCGTCGCCAGGCACATCTTGCAGCCGGTACGGTAAATGAGGAAGGAGCCGGTGCTGCAAAAATTTTGCTCGCTACTGTAAAGGGGGATGTTCATGATATAGGAAAAAATATTGTAGGTGTAGTGTTGGGTTGTAATGGTTATGATATTATTGATCTTGGGGTAATGGTACCTACTGATAAAATACTGGATACTGCTATAAGAGAGAATGCGGATATCATTGGCCTGAGCGGACTGATTACACCCTCCCTGGATGAAATGGTGCATGTGGCCCACGAAATGAAAAGGAGAGGCATGAATCAACCTTTATTGATTGGGGGTGCTACTACTTCCCGGATGCATACCGCTGTTAAAATTGCGCCTCAGTATGATAATGGTGTGGTGCATGTATTGGATGCATCAAGAAGTGTAACGGTTGCCGGCTCTTTGCTTAACAATGAGCAAAAACCATCCTTTTTGAAAAAGATCAGCAGTGAGTATAATACACTGAAAGAAGATTTTGCCAATAAAAAAACAACAAAACAATATTTAACCTTTCGGGATGCGCAAAAAAATCCGGCAAAAATTGATTGGACAAATTACAGACCACCTGCTCCATCATTTACCGGCACTAAAATTTTCAATGAATATGACCTGGCAGAAATCAGGAAGTATATTGACTGGCACCCCTTTTTTATTGCATGGGAAATGCATGGTAAGTTTCCGCAAATATTAAGCGATGAAATAGTGGGTAAGGAAGCTACCAAATTGTACAATGATGCCAATCTTATGATTGATAAAATAATAGCTGAAAAATGGTTGACAGCAAAAGCTGTGATTGGTTTTTGGAAAGCAATTAGCATTGCGGCTGATACGGTATTGGTAAAATGTGATCAATCGGATGACGACGTAAACAAACCGGGGATCAAATTGGAATTTCTCAGGCAACAAATAAAAAAAGCAGCGGGACAGCCTAATTTAAGTCTTGCTGATTTTATAAAACCAGGCACCGGTCTATCTTCCGATGGACAAGAGTCCGATTATATCGGAGCCTTTTCTGTCACTATGAAGGGAATAGAAACCCATATCAAAAAATTTGAAGCAGCCATGGATGATTATAATAAGATCATGCTACAGGCATTGACCGACCGGTTTGCAGAAGCTTTTGCTGAACTGCTGCACAAATTGGTAAGAAAAGAATATTGGGGATATGAAAAAGAAGAAGATCTCACTAATGAACAATTAATAAAAGAAGAATACAAAAGCATTCGTCCTGCACCGGGCTACCCTGCTTGTCCTGACCATACTGAAAAGTATAAACTCTTTCAATTATTGGGTGGAGAAGAAACAACAGGCATCCATCTTACTGAATCATTGGCCATGTATCCGGCTTCCTCAGTATGCGGATGGTATTTTAGTCATCCCCGGAGCCAGTATTTTGGAATAGGTAAAATACAAAAGGACCAGTTTGAAGACTATGTCAACCGAAAGGGCATGAATACAGAAGAAATGGAAAGGTGGCTGCGGCCGGTAATGGAATAGGGATGTGCAGTTTATCGTCAAACCGGGATTATTAACCAGATTAATATTCCCAAATACTGAAAATTTGATCAAAATATTGCAATAGACGGATACAATTGCTTTACCTCTTTTCAAAGAAGACCAGGGATCGTTTTCGTGGTTTTATTTTATAATTACTGGTAATATAGTTTCGTATATGCTCCATTGCTTCCTGATGGTCATCAGTAATCAGCACAAGCTTCATATCCTCCTTTGAAATAGTACCCTGCAGTGCCATATCATTCATTGCTTCCATTAATTCCTTGTAATAATCTTTGCCAAATAATACAATAGGAAATTGAGTCAGCGTTTTGGTTTGCACCAGCGTAAGTGTTTCAAAAAATTCATCCATCGTTCCAAACCCGCCTGGCATAATGATAAAGGCATAGGAATATTTAATCAACAATGTTTTGCGAACAAAAAAATGTTCAAAGGTTATAGAAGTATGTAAATAAGGATTGGCTTGTTGCTCAAAAGGAAGCTGGATATTGCAACCTATGGATTGCCCACCGTTTTCAAAAGCTCCTTTATTAGCTGCTTCCATAATTCCCGGGCCGCCGCCAGTCATCGTTACAAACCCAAGTTGGGCTATCCGTTTACCAAACTCTACCGCTTGTTGATAATAAATATGATCTTCCTTAAATCTGGCAGAACCAAACACCGTAATGCAGGGGCCGGCAAAATGTAAAGTCCTGAATCCTTTAATAAACTCCGTAAAAACCTTGAAGGCAAATAAAAGTTCATAACCCCTGCTTTTGGGACCGTCAAGAAACACATGCTCTTTAGCCGGAATAATTCTTTTTCCAGTACTCATTTTCTTCTGGTTTATTTACACTAAAAATATAACATTCGCAATAAAGCTTTTGATTGATAATATGTCCGGATTTTGACGGATATAATTTTATGTGGTACTTTGATATGATGAACGCCTGGCTTCAACCGGAAGTCCTTATCTATATTTTTTTCATTTGAATTTTTTTTTATTGTTTCTAGACAAATGGAATTCGCCAGATAATCATCACGGTTGGTGATCAGCATTATTATAGCTCATTTCATGATAATCTAATGATTTTTTATGCGTATTATTTCTTACAATGTCAATGGAATAAGGGCCGCCATAAATAAAGGCCTGATCGATTGGCTGAAAACAAATCCGGCTGATGTGATCTGCGTACAGGAAACGAAAGCTGCAAAGGAAAATGTAGACCATACCTTGTTTAATAATTTAGGATACCAGGATTATTGGTTCAGTGCACAAAAAAAAGGATACAGCGGTGTGGCGGTTTTTACAAAAATAAAACCAGATCATGTTGACTATGGCACTGGTCATAAAGTAAGCGATGATGAAGGCCGTGTTATTCAAATGGATTTCGGAGATATTCGTTTGATCAACGCCTATTTTCCTTCGGGCACAAGTGGTGATGAAAGGCAGACATTTAAATATGCCTGGCTGGAAGAATTTTATGCTTATCTCAATAATCTGAAAAAGAAATATCCCAAACTCATTGTTTGCGGCGATTATAACATAGCGCATAAAGAGATCGATATTCACGATCCTAAGGGCAATAAGAAATCCTCAGGATTTTTACCGGAGGAAAGAGAATGGATGACAACCTTTTTTGATAATGGCTGGATAGATACGTTTCGGGAATTTCATACTGAACCCAACCGATATAGCTGGTGGAGTCAACGCTTTCCTTCCGTCAGGTTGCAAAATAAAGGGTGGCGGATAGATTATATAAATGCGACGGAAATCCTGAAAAAGAAATTAAAGGATGCTGAAATCTTTCCTGATGTTAAACATTCAGATCATTGCCCGGTGTATTTGGAACTTAAAGATTGAATGAAGGGCGGATTTTAAAATTGTAATATTATGAATTTGATAATGATCCCTTATTTCTAATGAAATTATATGGACAAAGAATCAACAAGCCATTCAGAGGAAAACAAAGGAATTATATATAACGTAACTACACAAGTGGACAGCAATATTGCTATGCAATGGCTTGATTGGATAAAGGCAGTTCATATTCCGGAAATTATAGCAACAGGTTGTTTTACTAAAGCAAACATATTGCAGCTTCTGGAGGTGGATGAAACTTGCGGCCCTACTTACGCCATCCAATATTATGCAGATAACAAGATCCTTTACAATACATATATTGAAAAATTTGCTGAGGTCATGGCAAAAAAAGTGTCTGACAAATGGGGTGAACGCTTTATTTCCTTCCGTTCTGTATTACTTATTGTGAATTAAGTGTGTAAAAGAATTAATTAACTTTTCTCACGATACCAACCGTAATTTTACCGGCAAACCCAATTCCCGCTTGCTTTTCAAAACATATAGCCTGAAACCCTTTACTGGCAGGCCTTACGGCCTGAAAAAAGAATCGGAATTTTTTAAACAGCGTAGATTCATCCTTTGGAATCCTTATCCCGGGCGGATTCAGGCCGGTTAATAATTTTGAAAAAAAGAAAGATTTTTTTTGCTGCTCTTAAAAAGCCTATAAATTTGCCCCCGTTACTAAATCATTTAAAAAACAGACTATGAACAAAGCAGAATTAATTGCAAAACTTGCGGATGATGCTGAGATCACCAAGACCCAGGCAAACGCGGCACTGGATTCATTTATTGAAGCCGTAACCAAAACCCTGAAAGGCGGAGGAAAAGTTACGTTGGTAGGGTTTGGTACTTTTTCCGTATCGAAAAGAGCTGCCCGTAACGGACGCAATCCTCAAACAGGCGCCGTTATTAAAATTAAAGCACGAAAAGTTGCTAAATTTAAAGCCGGTAAAGAATTGGCTGCAAAAATGTAAGTATTCCTTTAAGTTTTTATTGCTCCGGTTTCTTCTGAAAGGCCGGAGCTTTTTAATTTTAAACAACCTACCTTCGCACATTAAATATTCAAAAATATATTATGGGCAGAGGAGATAAAAAAACAGCAAAAGGAAAACGTTTTAAAAGTTCATTTGGTAAAAGCCGTCCCGCAAAGAAGGCGACTCCTGCAAAAAAAACTGAAGAAAAGAAAAAAGACTAAACTGGCAGGCGGTTGAATTCGGAGGATACGCCGCTGCATCTTTACTTTAGATGTATAGATTTATAGTATTTCGATCAGGGAGCTAATCGCACTATTTTCCATCCTCCACTTTCCAATAACGAATATTCGATCCTGTCATGCAACCGGGAAGGGCGGCCCTGCCAGAATTCCATAATTACAGGTCTTATAATAAACCCACCCCAGTTTGATGGGCGCTGAAAAATCCCCGTTGTATTTTGTTTTTCCAGATCATCAAATCTTTTTTCAAGCCATTCACGGTTTTCAATAACCGAGCTTTGTGGAGATATGGAAGCTCCCAACTGGCTGGCTATGGGCCTGGAATGAAAATATATGTCGCTTTCCTTATCGCTTGTTTTTTTAACAATACCGGTTATCCTTACCTGGCGTTCCAGTTCCTTCCAAAAAAAGACAAGACAGGCTTTAGGCTTCTCCTGCAATTGTTTTCCCTTATAACTATCGTAATTGGTGAAAAAAATATACCCTTTTTCTGAAAGCCCTTTTAATAGAACGATCCTTGCTGAGGGAATACCATCTGCTGACGCTGTAGCCAGAGTCATGGCATTTACCTCATCAATCTCTGAGTCGACGGCCTCCTGCCACCACATTTCAAATTGCCTGATGGGATCGGGCTCAACTGAGCTTTCTGACAATGTTTTTTGTGAATATGATTTTCGTAAACCCGAAATATCCTCCAGCATATCCTGTTTTTTTGACTATAAAGTTAAAGGCTTTGGGGATGGTTGCCGAAAGGAATTGTAACAGGGGCCATAAAAAATGGCAAAAGATCGGATATGATGAATCTATTTAGTATACCATTGGTCATTCACCTTTACGCATCAGCAGATCTCTTTCTTCAGAAACCACATTCAACATACTCTCCAATTCCCCCACTCTTCTTAACTGGCTCTCCAGCTTTTTATTTGTATCGGAAACCACTTGCAGATCGCTGTTCAACTCCTCCAGGTAGGCTGTCCGTTTCTGCAATTGTTGTCTTTGAAAATTGGCTTCCCTTAATTTATCTTCCACTTCGGTTAATTGCATTTGAAGCTGCTGGTGGTCATTAGTCAGAGAGATCATTTTCAACTTTTGTTCCTCAAAATCCCTGCTCATTCTTGAATGGGCCTCTTTCAGATCTTCATATTCTATGTTGATCATCCTGGAAGCATTTAATTGCGATTCCAGCTTATGCATCTTACCCTGGAGAGTATTAAACTCATGGTATGTACTATCAAGCATGGATTTCATTTCATTTGTCAGCTGTTCTTTTTGCCTGACGCGGCTTAACTCTTTTTCTTTATCGGTTAATTGCGCTCTCATATTGCTGACCTGGTTTGACAACTCTTCATTGCTTCGCAATATTTCTCTCTGTAGTTCTTCCTTTTCTTTTATGAAATCAATATTGCCCAAAAGCTGGTTGATCTTCTGATTTTGTTCTACCAGGCTGTTTTGTGCCTGGCGAAGCTGCTCAAGATAATCATCATTCGATCTTTCTTTTTGTTCTGGCTGTGGCGGCGCATGCTGTATAGAAGCCATCTCAATTTCCAATGCTCTTTTTTGCTTGAACATTTCTTTAGCTTCCAAAGAATAGATTCTGGCATTTTCTTCTGCTTCCATCAAACTTTCTTTCAGCGCCATTATCTCCTTGTCACGCATTTCCATATCATTAAAATACCGGAGCTTCCATTCATCATGGGCCAGGTTTGGTTTTTCCATTTCCGCGGTGGAAGCTTTCAAACTTTTGTTGCTGGCAATAAAAAAATGAATAGTAACGCCAAGGATGATGGCTCCAAACAACAACAATATAATCTCAAAAACAGAGAGCGTAAGACTGGCGGCCAGCATAATTAGTGATTAAGTTTGCCTGAAACTAAAAAAAATTAACAAGATAGCGGTTAATTGTTTTTCACATGAGTGGGAAAGAATACACAATATAGACGGTATATTTAAATATAAAAATTACTTTCCCGGAAACATCAAAAATATTTGTTGTTTCCATTCAACGAAAATCAATCTATCAGCGCTACGCAGCGGGGTTTGAGACCATAGCTCCAGATGGAAAGTGAATAAGAAAAATTAGAAAGAGGTGATCTCCATTCTTTTATAAAAAAATAAAAATCCAGGCGGAGAGACGGAGCTTAGATGTAATTATTGTGCGTTTTCAGACCTTACAAGCGTACCAACCTTTTCCCCGGTTACCACACGTCGCAGATTGCCCTCTTTATGCATATCAAAAACTATGATGGGCAAATCGTTTTCCATGCAGAGTGTAAAAGCCGTCATATCCATAACACGCAGATTTTTCGACAAACATTCCTGGAAAGTAATTGTATTATACTTTGTAGCAGTCGGATCCTTTTCGGGATCGGCGGTATAAATTCCATCCACCCGGGTTCCTTTCAGAATGACGTCCGCTTTTATTTCGATAGCTCTTAGGGAACCTGCGGTATCTGTAGTGAAATACGGATTCCCTGTGCCGGCGCCAAAAATAACAACGCGGCCTTTTTCAACATGCCGGATGGCTCTCCGCCGGATATAAGGTTCCGCAATTTGCTCCATCTTAATCGCACTCTGCAACCGTGTAAAAACGCCAACTTTCTCCAATCCTGCCTGTAAAGCCATTCCGTTAATAACGGTGGCCAGCATTCCCATATAGTCGCCATGGGCTCTTTCTATGCCGGTTTCAGCTTCATTCATTCCCCTGTAAATATTTCCACCGCCAATTACTACGGCTACCTGCACACCTAATTCAGTGATTGATTTGATGTCCTGGGCGTATTGCGATATAACGGTGGTGTCCATTCCAAAATTCTTATCCCCCATTAAAGATTCGCCGGAAAGTTTGAGCAGGATGCGTTTGTACTTAGGTAACATTGACTATTTTTTTGCGCTGCGAAGATAGGGGAATTAGAATGGTCTGTTGTAAAGCATCCAACAGGAATTACAATCACAATTTATTCATTGACTGGTAGAAAAAATAGCAAGGTTTTGCCCTACACCCATTTATTTTTATGGGCAAGTGAAATGATCTGTGCTTTAGAATTTACATGTAATTTCTGATATATATTGGAGATATGTTTGCGGACCGTTAAAACGCTCAGGTCAAGTTCAGAAGCAATTCGTTTGGCGTCCCAGCCATTAATAGTAAATTTTATATTTCAAGTTCCCTCTCCGTAACCGTTTCAGGCAATAATGCATTGGAGGGTTCGTCAATCCTGGATACAGGTGTATTGCTCAAGAGGAGCAAAGCCTTACGTGCAATCGCCGGGCTCATTGGCGCACCGCCAGATTCCATTACATTTTCCATTGCCTCTTTTAATACTTCGGCGTGTTCACTTCAGATCTGTTAAAGCATACAAGGTTTCATGAATTCCAGCTTGAACTTTAAACCAATTTCGTAGTTTGTCAGGTAGCTGACATTTCAAAATTCATCTGAAAAAACAAGAGAGAAAAGGTAAAGAATGGAAGAAAGAAATTATTGTAAACTGATGGCGATGTATCACCAGCAGATTTGAAATATACTATGCAGAAATTAAGCCTTAGTTGCTTTCAATGAATAAACCATAGGTATTTTCCCTTCCATTCCTTTAATATGCCATTTACCTTTTTCTGCTTCTGTCATATTTCTGAAACAAGGATAGGGCGAATACATAAACTCATTGAACTGGCGGAGCTGTAAGCCTTGTTTTAATAATGCATTTAATACTTCGCTTATGCTGTGGTTCCATCCATACTCTTTCCCTTTTATATTGGCATCCCGGTCGGTATAGGTTCCTTCATTTTCGGTTACAATGACCTCCCTGTTGTCGTAATAATATTTGATCCGGGTAAACTCTTCATCAAACATCCAAACCACCGGATGAAAATCGGCAATATAAAACAGTCCGCCAGGTTTTAAATAATAAGCGAGGATCTCCGCCCATTTCTCCAGGTCAGGAAGCCAGCCAATTGTTCCATAAGAAGTGAAAATGATATCGAAACTGGCAGCTTTTAGATCCGCAGAAACTTTTGAACTTGAAATATTTTTTGGGTGCAGGTCATAAACATTACAACAAATGAATTTCGCATCCATTCCCATTTCTTCATTCAACTTTTTTGCCTCTTTAATGGCTACATCAGAAAGATCAACTCCAGTTACATGAGCTCCTAACCTGGCCCAGTTCAAACTATCCATTCCAAAATGACATTGCAAGTGAAGCATGGATTTGTTTCTAACATTACCAAGTTCATTCAATTCAATAGGGGTTAATACATCATTGCCGTTTTTAAATCCTTTCCTATCATAAAAATCGGAATCCTTGTGCACCCTGGTTCGTTGGTTCCAATTTTCCTTATTGGCCTCAAACCAAATATTTTCTTCTTGCATCGCTAATAAATAATTGATTTTAAAGATTCTTTAAAAAAACAAACCGGGTCCCACTCACAAACAAAAAGTAGGAAAAGACCCGGTTAAGAAAATTTTATTAATTGAAAATCTTACTGAATCAATTTAGCAATTTGAGGTAAGGGGATAGTGTTTGCCATAGCCAGAATTTCTTTATCGCTGCAATCATCAACGGTAAATGTAATTAGTGCACTTCCTAGCGGCACCTGTAATTCATAATCATTTTTATCATCCGCACTTCCTGATTTTTTCTCCAACCTGGCTTTATAACCGTGTACCTTAACGGTTTTGGTATTGGCATCGTTCATCATTCCTCCCAATAAGGGAGTATTTAAAAACGTATTGATCATAGCTACCATGGGAGAATTACTGATTATGGATAAATCAGCCTTTTTATTGAAGTTACCATAACTGCGGTGAATAGTAGCGCCAACAAAGCCGATATTGGTTGATACGTTATCCTCTTTAGTATTAATAGTAAGAGAGTCCATTTTAGGAGGTAATAATTTCAAAACCTCCTTGCCAACTATCAGGTCAATTTCCTGCATGGCCTGCTGCAATGCAAAATGGGTTTCTTCAAGCTTGCCTGCATTATATGCCGATTTTGCCGTAGCCATGTCCTTTGTAAAATCCTGGGCCTGAAGGTTAGCCTGGAATAAAACAATCGCTGATATGAAGAAAAACTGTTTCATAATTAAATATTTTATTTGAATTTCATTTTTGTTTTACTGTTCACCCAGCATCTTTTTAATTCCGTCAATGTCAAAAGTATTGGCCGCAGTCATTACCTCCTGCTCGCTGGCAAAGTTGATGCATTCCCAAACGATCATCGAGGTTTGACCCATTTGCATGATCAGTGTATAACCCTTATCATCTTCATACTGGATAACCGCTTTATTGCCCTTAACCTTCACTTGCTTAAAATTTTGCTTTTCTGCATTGGCTTCCATCATACCCGCATTGGCAAAATAAATATTCATCATCCCGGAATACAAATTATTGTTACCAATAGTGATCGTTAACTGTTTATCATCCTTCCTGTAAGCTCTTTGAATACTTAGGTTATTCCATCCCCATTGGGTGCTCATTACTTTATCCTGCAGGGTATCGGCCGGCACTGAAACAACTGTAGTGGGTAGCGATTTAAGGATTTGCCTTCCCAGTTGAATTTCAACCCCCATCAAAGCCTGCTGTAAGGAATAGCGGGCATCGCTGTAGTTTTTTGAACCATGGGCTGTTTCGGCTTCAGTCATCTGCAACTTTACGTCTGGCGGTTCTGTATTGGTTAATCCCCCACCGCCCTTATTGGATGGCTTTCCTGAAGAATTGTTGCCATTACTGCCACTATTGCCATTCCCGCCTTGCGAACCTTCGGGAGGAATACCGGCTTTTTTGTCAATTTCATTGTCAACTTTTTTATCAACAACATTATTAACCTTGTCCTTAAATTTCTTTAATAACCCCTGTGCTGAGACAGGGCTTGCCATCACAAGGCCGGCAATGACACAAAAGAAACATATCCATTTTTTCATGACATTCTTATTTATAGTTTGGAAAAAGGGTTAACCAAATGTAAGTAGATATATCAATTTTGCAATGCCCTATTCAAGTAAAATCCGGGTACTTTAATTTGGAATTTTAATTTGAAAAATGAAGCGGAAAAATTATCAAAATCTATATAAACGGCGCCAGTTATAAAGACTAACAGCCTGACGATTAAACTATCTTATTACGGTCTTGCAAACCTTTATTAGATTTTTCAAGGCATAAATCAGTAAACTTGAAGCAGAACTATAATTTTAAAGCACAAAAAAAGCGTCTCAAAAAAGACGCTTTAAATATATATATAATTTGATGTTTATCCCAAAGCGACTCTTTTAAATTCCATCACCTTTACATCCCCGGATTCTTTCAGGTAATCAGCAACCGTTTTACCACCATCTTTAACGAAAGCCTGGGCTGTCAGGGTCTGTTCTTTAAAGAAAGCCCCGAGTTTTCCTTCGGCAATCTTGGAAAGCATTTCATCCGGTTTGCCCGTCATTTTTGGATCCTGTCTCATTAATTCCATGATAATATCCTTTTCGCGGGCTATTACCTCAGCAGGGACGCTTGCCGCATCAACAGCAACAGGATTCAAAGCTGCTATTTGCATAGCAAGGTCTTTACCCACTTCGGCTGCTTCTTTACTTAAGCCAACCAATACACCAATACGATTTGCCCCGTGGATATAGGAAGCTACAAAAGGCGCTTCAACTCTTTCTAAACGGGTAATGCCAATTTTTTCACCAATGGCAGCCAGTTTATCATTAATAAGATCGGAAACTTTAGCCCCGTTAACCGACACTTCATTCAATTCTTCAACGCTCTTTACATTATTTGAAATAGCTGCATCAGCTATGCTTTGAACGAACGCAACGAAATCTGCATTCTTTGAAACAAAATCGGTCTCACAACTAACGCAAACCACTAAACCGGTCTTTTTATCAGGGGTTGTTTGTGCAATCACAACTCCTTCTTTCGCTTCACGATCACTTCTTTTGGCAGCCACTTTTTGACCTTGTTTACGCAGCCAGTCAATTGCTGCTTCAAAATCACCATTGGTTTCTGTCAACGCTTTACGGCAATCCATCATACCAGCACCGGTTGCCTGCCGAAGTTTATTTATATCCTGTGCACTTATAGTTACTGTGCTCATGTTATTATTTTGAAGATTTGAAAATTAAATTATTTGAAAATTCCTTCTCCCAATAATTCCCTTAAATATCCATATCATCTTTTATGATTATTGTATATGGAAATACAGTAATAAAAAAATGCTTATGCTTGTTAAGTTTATTAATTGGAGGGATATTAAACCTATGGGGAAGCCGGATTTATTATCTCCTGCCACCACCAGGTCCACGACCGCCTGCTGCACCGCCTCCACTGGTCCTGCGCCTTGGTCCACCGGGGCCTCCGGGACCACCCTGACCCGGACCTCCTGCATTACCACCTCTTCCTCCACGGCCACCACGTCCCCGGCCTGCCTCCGACTGTGCTTCTGCTTCAAGCCGGGCTGCACTTTTTTCTTTATCGTCATCGATGGTTTCATCCGTATCATCATCCTTGGCAGCCTGGCGTTCTGCCAATCCTTCAGCTATGGCTGCAGTAAGGAAATTAGCCAAAATAGCGATGGATTTAGTTGCATCATCGTTGGCTGGAATTGCAAAATCAACTTTGTTCGGATCGCAATTGGTATCTACCAAACCGAAAGTAGTAACACCCAATCGTTTTGCTTCGGCCAAAGCAATATGCTCATGGCCAATATCCACAATAAATAAAGCTGCCGGTACACGACCCAGTTGGGCAATGCCACCTAATACTTTATCCATCTTATCCCTGTCGCGGCTCAATGTCAGCCGTTCTTTTTTTGTAATGTTATCAAATGAACCATCACCCAGCATTTTCTCAATGCTCTGCATTTTCTTCACACTCTTACGAACCGTGTTGAAGTTGGTTAACATTCCTCCTAACCAACGCTCCGTTACAAAAGGCATGTTTACCCTTTTAGCACATTCGCTTACGATATCCTTAGCTTGCTTTTTTGTTCCAACAAAAAGGATCTTTTTACCGCTACGTGCAATCTGTTTCATAACGGAAGCGGTTTCCTGCAGGCATTCCACCGTTCTGTTCAGGTCGATGATATGAATACCTTTCTTTTCAGCAAAGATGTAAGGTAACATCTTGGGGTTCCACTTCTTTTTCAGGTGTCCAAAATGAACACCGGCGTCGAGAAGCTGCTGTTGAAGGGATGTATTATTTTCCATTTATCTGATTTGAAAATTTTAAAATATACTTTTTAAAAACTTATGAAGCTTTTTTGACCTGCCTTAAGACAGGTATATAAGCTTAACGTTTGCTAAACTGGAAGCTCTTCCTTGCTTTTTTGTGACCAAACTTCTTACGTTCTACCGAACGAGGGTCTCGTTTTAACAAGCCGGCCGCTTTCAGTGCCGGGCGAAATTCAGGGTTAAGTTCAACCAGTATCCTGGATATTCCCAGCATGGCTGCTTCAGCTTGCCCTTTTATCCCGC
This sequence comes from Chitinophagaceae bacterium, assembly GCA_051306075.1. Lineage (GTDB taxonomy): Bacteria > Bacteroidota > Bacteroidia > Chitinophagales > Chitinophagaceae > Terrimonas_B. The sequence continues at coordinate 231 of JBPPMM010000333.1, read as the reverse complement.
CGCCGGTAGCGTTGATCTTTATATCAAACTTACCAACAGCATCAATGGTTTTTAACGGACGTTCCACCTGGTTTTGCAAATAAACCAGTGAGAAATATTGTTTATAGTCTTTATCGTTTACCGTGATCTTGCCATCTCCTTTAGAAAGGAATACCCTCGTCACAGCTTCTTTACGACGTCCAACACCTGTTGTTTGCTTTTCCATTTATATTAATTTGAAAAATTGAAAAT
>JBPPMM010000317.1:0-3946 GCA_051306075.1 Chitinophagaceae bacterium | reverse complement strand
CCAGTCTCCAATACCTTTTATACGTTTTAATTCTTTCCTTATTTCCTCATCAGGTAAAACAGAAAATTTTTCCAAGCTCAGCTGTTTTGAAATTAGTGCTTCTGCAAGGTTTCTTGCATATCCAGTTTTTTGCCTGCTAAAATAACAGGCCTTCATTTCTTCATCAGTAAGCTGAAGAATTTTTTTCGGAGTAATGATAATTAATTTTTCCTTTAGCCTGACAAAGGCGGCAAGTGCCGAGGCCAGAGATACCTGCTGTTCAAGTATAATATGAATAAGGGTAGAAAAAGTGGCAGGTCTTGCCCACATCGGCGGATAGCCATATTGCTCAATAATAGTTTTTAAACGACGGTCTTTTTTTGAAAGAAGATCACAAAGAGAGGAAAAATTTGTTTTAGTAAATTGGATTACACTTGTAGGCATTGTTTTTTTCGCGGTCAAATCTTAGGCTTTGACTTAAACTTTTCAATTGCCTTTTTGGTAAATGAACTAAGTGCAAGACTGCCGCTAATAGCAGCCCTTTCTATTAATAATTTATCCCAATGTTCTGTTCCATGCCAGAATATTTTTTTCATTTCTGCCATAGCATCAGCATTGTAATGCATTAGCGTATCCGCCAGGCGACGAATGGATTCATCCATTCTTTCTGCATCGGGATGCAATTCTGCAAATAAACCTTTTCGTCTTGCCCAATCAGCATTTCGCCACATACCTGCATCAATACTTAATTGCGTAAATGCGGATAATCCCATCTTTCTTTCTATTGCGGGGCCTACAACAAAGGGCCCGATACCAATGGCGAGTTCACTCAATTTTATTTCCACTGAATCCAAAGCGATAGCATAGTCTACTGCAGCCGCAAGTCCTACACCACCACCCGTGCATTTTCCCTGTATCCGACCTATAATAAATTTTGGACAAGTGCGCATGGCATTAATAACATGGGCAAACCCACTAAAAAACTGCAACCCCTGCTCTTTATTCTGAATGGCTTTCAATTCATCAAACGAAGCTCCGGCACAAAATGTTTTTTCACCACCTGACCTCAGGATCACCACTTTTGTATGCTCATCATTTCCCGCACCGTGTATGGCATGAGCCAATTCTTCCAAAATTCTTCCGGGCAATGAATTGCTTTTCGGATGGGAAAATTCAATGCTTGTGATGCCATTATGAAATTCTGTTTTTACATTACCTTCTTTTATTTCCGTATGCATATAGATTATCCTTTTCGTTTTACCATTGTTAATATAGTTGCAATACCGGCCAAAGGCTCATCCTCATCATCAAAAATCTCCACCAGCCATTTTACAATTCCCTTTGGTATATCATCCTCCTCCCCGGCATCCTGCGATAATTTTTCTTTACAGGTAAATCTTATATAAATTTCCGCATCCGGGTATATGGGTTTGGTAAATCTCAATTCGTCGATACCATAATTTAGCAGTACAGGATTCTTTTGATAGCTGTCAACAAATAAACCGGCAGCGACACTCATAATAAAATACCCGTGTGCCACCTGGCGCTCAAACATTGTATCCGTAAAATTAGTGGATTTGATATGTGCATAAAAATGGTCTCCGCTCAGGTCGGCAAACCGGTCAATATCTTCAGAAGTAATGACTCGTTTTTCAGTTACCAGTTGATCACCAATCTCCAATTCTTCAAAATATTTTTGAAAAGGGTGCTTGCCCGGCTCCTTGCCTTTAGCATGGGTTTGATATACATTAGTGATCGACGTTATGGTAGTTGGTGAACCCTGGATAGCTACCCGCTGCATGTAATGCTTTACTCCGCGGATACCTCCCATTTCCTCACCACCACCGGCCCGCCCTGGGCCACCATGAACAAGGAGTGGTAAAGGTGAACCATGACCCGTACTTTCCCTGGCGCAATCAGCATTCAGAATTAAGATTCTCCCGTGATGCGTGCCGGCTCCCAGCACATATTGTTTTGCCTTTTTATCACTGGCTGTAACTATAGAGGAACATAAAGAACCCTTTCCTTTTTTGCTCAGTTCTATGGCTTCATCCATATTTTTATAGGGCATGATGGTACTTACCGGGCCAAATGCTTCCACTTCGTGTACTTCCGTACTTGCAAACGGCTTTTCGTTGATCAATAACAAGGGTGAAATAAAAGCCCCTTTATCTGCGTCTGCATCTATTACTTCAACACTATCAAGCGATCCATAAACGATTTGAGAGGATGCAAGCAACTTCTGTACTTGTCCTCTTACTTCTGATCGTTGATGAAGACCGGCCAGTGAACCCATTTTCACTTTTTCGTTGAGAGGATTGCCTATGGCAGTTTGAGAAAGTGAATGAGCAACCGCCTTCCATACATCTTCCATTTTATTTTCAGGTACAAAAATTCTACGTATTGCTGTACATTTCTGACCAGCTTTTGAAGTCATTTCTTTTCTTACTTCTTTAATAAAAATATCCCATTCTGATTGACCAGGTACAACATCTTCACCCAAAACGATACAATTAAGGGAATCAGCTTCCATATTAAAAGGAACCGATTCTTTTAAAATGCTGGCTCTTGATTTCAACATCAGCCCGGTAGAAGCGGAACCGGTAAAAGAAATGACATCCTGCGAGTTTACATGATCCAACAGATCTCCTGCTCCGCCGCATAGCAATTGCAAAGCACCTTCCGGTAAAATTTGTGAAGCAATAATTTCCCGTACAACAGCTTCGGTTAAATAGGAGGTAACAGTTGCCGGTTTCACTATGGCGGGAACTCCAGCCAGTAAATTCACTGCTATTTTTTCCAGCATTCCCCATACCGGGAAGTTGAAAGCATTAATATGAATGGCTACTCCTTCTTTTGGTACCAGAATATGAGTGCCCATAAAAGTATTGTTCTTGCTGAGATTATGGGATTCTCCATCTAAGCAAAAAGTTTCATCCGGAAATTTTCTTCGCAGGGATGCATTGGCAAACAAATTTCCGATGCCGCCTTCAATATCAACCCAGCTATCTGACCGGGTAGCGCCGGTTTGATAACTGATTGCATAAAATTTTTCTAGATGCTCTTTTAAATGAAGCGCAAGTGCTTTAAGCATATTACCCCTCTCCCGAAAAGTCATTTTACGCAAAGCCGGATTGCCCCTTTCTCTACCGTAATCAATAATAGATTTGAAATCCAATCCGCTTGTTGAAGCCACGGCAATTGCATCACCGGAAAAAGCATTATACAAGATTTGACCTTCCCCGTCGCCCTCAATCCATTTCCCTGTAATGTAATTTCCAAGTCTGCTCATAAAAACAAATCGTTTTAAAGATCGGAAGCCTACTCTATTTTATTATTTTGGCTCACAAAAATACAAGTTATGGATATAGCGGGTATTATTGATACCGGTAATGAATTTACCTTTGTTAGTCGTAATTCATGTAAGAACCATTTAAAAGCTAAGAAAAATAAAGAACATTATGAAGGCAATTCAAGTAACGCTAGCCGCATTTTTATTAATCAGCGTGGCAGCCTGTAATAGCACAGAGAATAAAGAAAAAGAATATAACTCCCGGGAACCGAAAACAGCAGCTGACAGCCTTTTGAAAGATGTGGACGATGATCACATAATTGGTATGTCAAAAATGGGTCGTCTTACAAGAGCAGAGCAAACTACCCGTCGCTTGCTGGATTCCATTGAAAACTTACCATCAAAAGCCAGAAAGGCATCAATACCACTCAAAATAAAATTGGACAGCCTTCAAAAACAATTGAGCTATGCGGAGATGGCTATGAACAAATGGATGCAGGAATTTAATATGGACTCCGCTGTTAATAATACAGAAGAAAGGATTCAATACCTGGCATCGGAAAAAATAAAAGTGTCGAAAGTAAAAGAGGCTATATTGAACGGCCTGGAAAAAGCAGACTCATTGCTGAAAAATAAATTTTAAGCATCTAATGGTTCTACACCAAACTGCCGGAG
>JBPPMM010000283.1:0-7275 GCA_051306075.1 Chitinophagaceae bacterium | reverse complement strand
ACCCTCCTTGTTTTTTGTGGCTATTACCCTGTTACTTATCACCCTTGTAGTTATAGGCTTGACTTTTGTTCACAAAAATGACCCATTAACCAGCCAATTGCTCTTACTTTTGCTTTTTTACGTTTACGGATATATTTCCGTTCAGCTGGTTAGTTCTAAACTTCAATTGGAAGAACGATATGCCCTTTTAACCTTATGGCAGATGTTACCCAATTCTTCCCGGCTTTTAATAATAGTAATAGGTTATTATGTATTAGAGATTCAACTTAGTATTATTAATATCGGATGGATATATGCTCTGGTAGGCTTTTTTTTTACGTCTATCGCCGCTGTACAACTTGTGGATTTAATGCGTGGAAAATTTCGTCTTATAGGTCATACTAATACATTTCAGGAGAATCAGGAAAGCCCTGCTGTAAAAGAGGTATTTAAAGAAGCGTGGCCTTTTGGATTTGCGGGATTATTCGCTTTTATTTATATACAGAGTGATATTATTATGGTAAAGTATATCTCAGGGGACACGGAAGCGGGATACTATAATGTTGCTTTCACCATTCTATCGGCGATTATGACTATTCCCACTATTTTATTCAGTAAATATTTGATACCTAAATATCACCGTTGGTCTAATCATGACAAAGACCGCTTTTACAGTACTTATAAGAAAGGAAATCTTGCAATGCTGGTTTCAGGAAGCTGCATATTGGCGGGAGTTATTTTACTGTCTTGGTATTTTATACCGCTTTTATTTGGAAAGGAATATGAACCATCCATAATATTACTGAATGTTTTGGCAGTTACAATCCCCTTTTCATTTCTGGCTTACAGTTATGGTGCGACATTGCTTACGAGCGAGCATATGAGATTAAAAGTGAGGTTAATGGGGGGGGTAGCCTTATTTAACGTTATTTCAAATCTCATTTTTATAATTTGGCACGGTGCTATTGGAGCAGCTGTTTCTACATTGTTAAGCTATATACTTCTTGCCTTTTTATATAGGTACTATGCCAGAAAAAAGGTTTTTCAGTAATTAAATCATGAGAAAGTTAAAAATACGTATAAGGCATTTTTTAAGAGGCATTTACAGAACTACAAATGGTTTTATCGGGTTTGTCTATGATTTCTTTAGATTCCTGAGGTATGGAGGATGGCGTGAGGATCTTGAGGACATAGAATTAAGAAACTATAACTTAATGATGGCCTATCACGGGCTTGAGAAAAGTTTGAGTTACAAGAACAGGAACCCGAAATCCGGGTGGAAAAATGCAGAACGGGTTTTTCATAGGCTAAAAGTTGCCAACAACTCGGATATTCAAGGCTATCATGATAAGGCCGCTAAACAGGTCCTGACTAAATTTTTAGAGTTACCGGAGAATGTTGAAAAACAAAGGTCCAAAGATATGCTTAAACAACTCGCGACAATGTCTTTTGATTCAACGGATATACACGGAGCTATACCGTTGTCTATTGATTTTTACCGTAGCGGAGAATTGACGGATCCTGAATCATTCTTTTTTTCAAGATATTCTTTAAGAGAATACCGGTTGGGTACGGTTAGCGAGGAAGTGATTAAAAGGGCTGTTAAACTGGCTATGAAAACTCCTTCGGTCTGCAATCGCCATGCGTGGCATGTTTATCATAGCAGCGACCCGCAAATTATAAAGAAAGCACTTTACTATCAAAACGGCAACCGACCCTTTGGTGAAAAGGTGCCTAACCTCTTGATAATTACAACAGATCTGAAGGCATTTTTTGCAGGGGCCGAGCACTATCAGCACTGGATTGACGGCGGGCTGTTTTCTATGTCACTTATGTATGCATTTCACTCCCTTGGACTGGCATCTTGTCCATTGAACTGGAGCCAACCGCCGCGTATGGATATGGCTTTTAGAAATGCTGTTAAAATAAGGAAAAACCATACTGTAATTATGATGATCGCAGTAGGCTACCCGGATGAACAAAATATAGTATGCAGTTCTTCCAGAAGGCCTTTGGAGGAAATTTACAGCCAAATCGAACTTTTATGAATATAGCACTGATTACCGTCCATAAAGCAACAAATTATGGAGCCATCTTACAAGCTTACGCGACTGTAATAGCATTGTCTAAGTACGGTGAGGTTCATACAATTGATTATAAAAACCCTTATCTAAAAAGCCATCTGGATTTAATTAGGTTTAAACCTTCTTTCAGAGGGATTAAAATGCTAATGCACGATCTGCTAAACATTCGTAACCGTTCAGTTCTGATAAAAAAATTCAGGGATTTTATCAAGCTAAATTTTAACCTTTCTCAAGAACTTACAGCAAACCAATTGGAGCAATATGTAAAAGGGCAATATGACGTTTATGTATGTGGAAGCGATCAAATATGGAATCCTAATATCATTAGCCCGACCAATAGTATCGACCCGATATACTTTCTTTCATTTGGGGAGGCGGACGCAAAAAAAATATCCTATGCTTCCAGTATGGGGAACTATGAATTTTCAGATCAGCAAACATCCTATCTCAGGCTGTTATTAAAAGACTTTCACAGGATTTCCGTTCGTGAAATAGAGGGCAAGAATTATCTTCAGTCTTTGTTCCCCGATAGAACCATCACACAGGTAGTGGATCCCACACTTTTGTTGTCGGGCTCGGATTGGCTTACTCAATTAAGCCCCTATAAAGAGCAAAAGAGAAACGATTATATACTGGTTTACTCTGTTCCCAGAACACAGCTGCTTAGAAAGGCTATAAAATTTTATTCTGAGAAATTCGACATGCCAGTAATCGCTATTGATAAGATGCTGGTACCCATGGATTATGTTGATAAACATATCAGAACAGCAGGCCCTGGAGAATTTATTGAGTTGTATGCCAACGCAGGTTTCGTTATCACAGATTCCTTTCACGGCACGTGTTTCTCTGTAATCTTTGAAAAACCCTTTGTTTGCATTCCGGCCACGCATAAAGCGAATCGTCAGGAGGGCCTCCTAAGCTCGTTGGGTTTGCTAGATCGCATTATTTATAAGGAATCCGATTTTTCCAGCATATCTCAGTCGCTTGACTATTCTGAAACTCGTGAAAAATTAAGGGAAGTAAGAGAAAATGCCCTTGCATTTATAGATGAGGCTTTTTCTGATTAGCGACTTTTGAGGAATATAGGAATCACTGGCTGCTTAATCGCCAACAGAATCAGAACAGGAATCTTCGATTTTTATTTTATTAATTTTTTTAGATTTTGAATTAGGTTCTTAGCAATGGTAGTTCGATCAAAGGAAGCAGCAGTTTTAAGAGCATTGCGGGATAATTCTAATTTTTTCTCGGGGCTCAGGGAATAAAATTCACATATTTTTTCAGAAAGTACCTCTGGTTCTTTCGGAGGAAAAAAATAACCGTTATATCCTTCCTCAATATAGGTCGCTGGTCCTGCAAAGTTGCAACCTATAACAGGGACTCCACAACTCATTGCCTCAACTCCAGTCAGCCCTAAACTTTCGGCAACCCGATATGTGGGGAACACATATATATCTAGTTGATTATAGACTTCTACCAATTGTTCTTGTGGAACAAATCCGAGAAAATGTGTAGATGCACTGAGGTCATGCTCCATTATAAATGCCTTTAACGACTGTTCATCCGGACCTTTACCGGCAATTAGGCATTGAAACGGAATACCTCTTTTTTTTAGTAATACAGCAGCCTGCAGAAAGGTACGCCATCCTTTTTCCTCTATAAACCGGGAAACAAAACCAATTACGATCCTTTCATGTCTTTCCTGTCGCTTCTTTTTATAAAATGATCTGCTGTCAATGCCACCTGAGGGGGAAACAATAATCTTGTCAAATGCAATAAATGGGTATTTAGCCGCCACCAAATTCCTGAAGTATGTAGTTGGTACGACCAACAACGCAATTTTTCTTAAGATAATTCCTGATAAGAAGTGGCGCATCCCGTTTTGAGGAATATTAATAATATCAGAACCGTGTACATTCACTACTATCGGATGCCGGTTGAACAAAACCATCATTAATAGTAGCGGTAGGTGGTGGCTTAAATAATGCAGGTATATTATGTCATATTGAAACGAGAAGAAATGGATGGCGGCCTTTGAATAATGCGAAATATAAACAGCAAGTTTTCGTAAAGCCGAGACAGTTCTACCATGAATTAAGGCCGTCTTACTAAATATGACCCCTTGCTTCTCCATTTCAATCTTAAAATTCCGAACAAATATTCCAAATAATTGATCTTTTGTACTTGGATACATGTTGGAAATAAGAAAAATATGCATAACAAGGTGAGTTATAAGTCGGATAGAATGCTACTACACACTATTATCTGTAATTTTACATTCGTTTTAAACTTAATATGGCTTGAGGGTAAAGATAATCCATTTGGACAGCTTGATACTGACTATGCTAAGTTATGTTGTCCTGATTGATATGATAAACGGATTCTTTTCAATGGAACTTGTTAAACTTCCAATCAGTCAGATATTCAAATCCATCTTGCTTTTGCTATTCCTTCTTCGATTAAGTGTGGGTCGGGATTTCGAATTCATTTTGCTCTTATTGATTGTTTTTCAGCTTGGTTCCCTTTCAGGATTTTTTAAAACGGGGGATAAGAGCGCCTTTTTCAACGATTTTGTTTACGCGACAAAATGGCTTAGTGTGCCATTAAGTTTTTTCTATTTCAAAGCACTTTTTACAAGTGCCCACATACAGCAATATCAGTATAAAATTGAAAAGGTGGTTAGGAGATCGTTTCTCTTCCTTGCGATTAATTTAACGCTTGGATTACTGGGTTTTGGAATGGCATTTTACAATCATGGCTACGCCAGTGAAGTAGGTACCAGAGGATTTATTTACGCGGGGAATGAGCTAACAATTCTGGTGTTGGCGATTGGGTTCATTATCGCCACTTATTTCTATCAGAAATCCGAGGTAAAAAGATTTCTAATTTTCTTTGGAATATTTATGGTCTTTGCATTTTTAATTACCTCTAAGACTGTTTTAGCCGGGGTATTTATCATTTTTCTTATTCCGGTAATAAGTGCACTTCGTGTTCGTATTCCTAAGAAATGGGCGTCATGGATCCTGGCGGCATTCATAATTGGAATTCCCATTCTTTCATTGTCATTTTATATATGGGTTACAAAATCGGGCATTATTAATAGAATTGAGCAATCAATGGCCAGAAACGACAACGATTTTCTTACAATTTTGGTGTCTAATAGAAACAATTTTGTGAAAGCGGGATGGGAAGTCTATATTTCAGATTATTCCTGGATTGGAAAGTTAGTAGGTTTTGGTCAGCAACACCATTTAGATCTGTCAGGCCATTCAGCTGAAGTAGATTTCTTTTCTCTTTTGTTTGCTTCTGGAATAATAGGATTTTTGACATTGTTGTTGGTAATTTCATACTGGATGCTTAATGCCTTAAAATTAAATGGAATACTTGGATACGTATATGCCAAATCCGTAATAATCTTTTTATTGTTCCTGGTAATTGCAGCAAATTTGAGTGGACACGTTTTCGGATCAGGTATTGCAGGCCTTTTTATTGGCCTGGCCATAGCGTTGATGTTTTATAAACCCCAATACGCTATCCCATGAACTATCGGGATTTGGTCTCCAAAGTAACGATTTTCCTGTTTTTCTGGTCGAGCTTTCTGCTTCCATTAAAAACTACCCTGAGTAATTTGGGCATAATCGTGTTACTTGTAGTTTCGGCTATTTCTTTTTTCATCAACGGATTGTCTACTAAACCACTTGGGAAACCCTTTATGTATCTCGGAACCACTATAGCCCTTTATATACCAATGATCATAGGGAGCTTTTATGGGTCATCACTTGAGGAAGTCAGTCTGCAGTTGCAAAAAAATCTGTTTTATATAACCGTGCCATTTCTATTACTACGAAGAGATATTGAGCTACAATCTGTTATTAAATGGACAGGTATTGGGCTGGTATTCGGGTGTTGCCTGGCTATCTTATATTTGATTACATTAAATATTGTAGCCTTTATACACGCAGGGCTGCCGGCACATCAAGTTTTTAGCTATGATTTCACGGGCATAGCATTCGTGAAGCCGTTAAAAGAGATGCATCCGGTTTATTTAGGGAGTTATTGTTTGTTTGCGTGTGTATTGTTGTGGAGTAAATTACTACTCCCAAAAGGTCTTAAAATATGTTTCACCTGTATTCTGCTTGCAGGTATTGTGTTTCTAAATTCCAGAAGCATTTACTTTTTAAGTATTCTAATTTTATTGATTAGTTTGTTTTCAGTCCTTTCAATTAAAAGGGCAATATTATTGCTTGTGGCTGCTATTGTATTTTTTTTCCTGATACATCCGGTAATAAAATCAACATATGTATATAACAAGATGGTCTATGGAACATTTTGGGAGTTGAGAGAGAATGTTGCAAAAAAGAATATTAATAAAGATGTTCTGGCAGATTCAAGAATGTCCAGATGGCTCATTAGCATAGATCTCATTAAGGAGAAGCCGGTATTTGGTCACGGAACGGGTGAGTCACGCGATTTGTTGAAGCAGAGATATCAGGAGAGAGGAATGAAGGCATCCTACGTTCAGGCATATGATTCTCATAACCAGTATTTGGGTTATGCACTCGATTATGGCTTACTGGGACTTTTGTTTCTCTGCGGATTTTTCTTCTTGAATATCAGGGCAGCTGTTTTGAACAAGGATCTCAATATGTTTCTTCTTATATTCATGCTGGGCTGGGTTTGCCTTTTTGAGAATTATTTAATCCGCAATATGGGGATCAATTTCGTTTCGCTATTTCTGTTAATTTTTCACTTAAAGCACAATGAGTAAGAAATTAGCCTACCTTATTTATCTCGTTTTATTTAAGAATACACCTGAGGACTATCGCCCCTATGCCCTATTCTTTCCATGGATCCGCAGCAAACTTGTACAGGGCTTCTTACAGAATTGTGGAAAGAAGCCCCGTGTTAAAAGTGGCGCCGAAATATCCCCGAACGCGACCGTGGGAGACTTCTCCGAATTGGGGACCCGCTGTATGGTACAGGCAAACGTGCATCTTGGCAGTCACGTGATTATGGGCCCGGATGTAAAAATCTATTCACGCAACCACCGCTTTGACCGTTTAGATGTACCTATCCGGCAACAAGGAAAGAATTATTATGAGACCAGGATTGGAAATGATGTATGGCTGGGTGCTAACTCCATTATCACCGCAGGCTGTATAGTAGGTGATCACGCGGTAGTTGCCGCCGGATCGGTGGTTACAAAGGATGTCCC
>JBPPMM010000248.1:0-30801 GCA_051306075.1 Chitinophagaceae bacterium | reverse complement strand
CATTAATACAATATAATGTTACTCCTATTGAATACTATTTTATTAATGGAGCTATTATTAAAACTGATAAATATGCTTATGCATTCATTGAATATAAAGATGGGCAAGAAACATATAAGATATATCAACCATTTAATAAAGATTTTAAATGGATTAATAATCACAATGACTCTATATGGCAAGGGTGGAATCAATTACCGCCAAAAGGAGAAATCCTTATAATAACAAAATCTCTTAAAGATGTAATGTCTATAACTGATGTATTAGGAATACCCTCTGTATCATTACAATCAGAATCGGTACATCCTAAAAGAATAGTTATGAAAGAATTACATTTTAGATTTGAAGATATATATTTGTTATATGATAATGATTTTGATAAAGAACAAAATTGGGGACAATTATTTGCTAAAAGTGTAGCATCTGAATTTAACCTTTATAATATTGCTATTCAAGACTCAAGAAAATGTAAAGATTTTAGTGACTTAGTAAAAGAATATGGTGCAGTAGAATCTAAAAAGATTTGGGACAACGAACTATCAATACCTTATTAATTATGAAAGAACAATTAATAACACTTGAAACAGCTATATTAGCTAAAGAGAAAGGATTTGATTGGACAGATGATAATACTATTTGTGGTGGTTATGTTAAAAATGGTAAGGTTATAAATGGTAAAAAATTAAAACCAAATGAATGGAAAGATTGTATAGTTTTTACCCCAACACAATCGTTACTTCAAAAATGGTTAAGAGAAAAACATAATATTCATATAGAACCACAATATTCTTTTAAATATAAATCAAGCGAAATTGAATGGTGGTTCTATATTTATCCAAAAATCGGTGGTGGTGGTAGAATTAAATATTTTCCACAGGAAATAGGTGAAAATTTATCTTACGAAAAAGCATTGGAAAAAGGATTAGAGGAAGCATTAAAATTAATAAAAAAATAAAAATGGTAAAAAATTTAGCAAAAAATATTAAAGTGGCCGTATACGGTTCACTTAGAAAAGGATTACATAATCATCCTATAATTAAAGACCAAAAATATTTAGGGCAATATGAAACAGACCCTTTATATAATTTATTAGATTTAGGAAGTTTTCCAGGTCTTTTAAAAAATGGTAATACTTCAGTAATTATGGAAGTATATGAAGTAGATGCAACATGTCTAAAACGTTTAGATACTTTAGAAGGATATAGAGGTAAAAATGAAAGTAACCACTATAATCGTGAAAAAATACAATCTCCATTTGGAGAAGTTTATACATATTTTTATAATGGTACTAGAAGTGAACCATTTCTTAAAGAAAACTGTGTAGATATGGGAGATTGGAAAGATTATTTAGAAACCAGAAGCGTAAGAAGATTATCAACAAGTGAAATGTGTTAATTATGACAAAGCCAAAATATACATTATTTAGACCAAGAATAAGAAGTAGACATCCATCTCATTCAATATTGAGAGAAAAAGTATTACCTTTATTACCTTTTAAATCAATTGTGAGATTAGGTTCTCAAACTGAATTTAATAAAGACGATTCAAAACGAATTGAAGTAAATAGTGTAGAGGCTATTAAAACTTCTTGTAATAAATTGCGGATGAAAACTGCATTTACAGAGAAAGAAGTAGCTACTGCAGATTGGTGGCATATAGTAGATGCGGATGGTTTTGTAGCTTATCCAAAATTAAATACTACAGAACATATTGCTTTATCTGAATTGCCATTTCCTATTATTTCTAAAAGTCTTTTTGGAAGTAGAAATAAGGGAAATACAAAACATGATACTATTGAAGAATTAACCACTTGGTTAAAAGGTAAAAATCTAAAAGGTTATATATTTGAAAAGTATTATAACTATACAAGAGAATACCGTCTTCATGTTACAGCAGATGGCTGTTTCTATTCATGTAGAAAGATGTTAAAATCTGATACACCTGAAGAAGACAAATGGTATCGTAATGATGCACATTGTGTTTGGGTTATGGAAGAAAATCCATTATTTGATAAACCAATTAATTGGAATTCAGTTGTTAAAGAGAGTGTTAAAGCTCTTAAAGCAGTTGGACTTGATGTAGGAGCAGTTGATTTAAGAATTCAATCTGCAAATACAGAAGAGGATAAAAAAAGAAAAGCTCCTAAATTTATTATTATTGAGATTAATTCAGCACCATCATTTGGTGATATAACTCAGGAAAAATATATTGAGGAAATACCTAAAATTTTAAAAAATAAATTTAATTTACAAACAGCATGACAACTGAAAAAATGCCAATTATTGTGGTGGGTGAGGATAAAGATGTCCTCGCCCTTTTATCACATAGGTACACAATAGAAAAAACTTATAGCTATGCAGAGTTTGAAGCTAATTCAAGAAGAATTAAACCAAATTTTGTTATTATAGATGGAAACATTGATTCTGATTTATTTGCTATGCCTACAGACGGAGTGTACGTTAATTTCAATGCAAATAAAAATGTAAAACAATTAACTAACATTTATAGTAGTATAAGAAATGTATCATTAAATTATGCTAAATTCATTGGATTTGGTAATGGTGCTCTATTATTAGCAATTTTTAATAAGGCTAAATTATTGTTTAATATTTCTAATCATATGAATATTATACATTCAACTAGTTTTATTATGCCTGATAATACAGTATTAGAATTTGATGTTAAAAGTAATCATAATCATTTGATTATTCCTTCACCAAGACCTTCTTTTGATATATTGGCATTTAGTACATTTAACAATAGTAATTCCTATACTCAAATAGATGGGGATGTATTTAAAGCCAATAGAGATTTTCTTGAAATAGAAAGTGTTAAATTTAGAGCTGGTAATTCATATTGTTTTATGTATGATGTACCAAAACCCAGTGAAGTCGTATTATGTGATTTAACTTTACAACTGTTAGAAAGATGATAAATAATATCACTATAGGAGCAGACCCTGAAGTATTCCTCTTTAATGAGGACGGCTTTATGTCTGCAGAAGGATTAATTGGTGGAACTAAAGAGAAACCAAGAAAGATTGAAAGAAAAGGATTTGCAGTTCAAGAAGATAATGTTATGGTAGAATTTAATATTCCACCTGCATCAACTAGTTTAGAATTACAAGATAATTTAGGTTATATGGTAGACTTTTTAACAGTAGCTGCAAATCAATTTGGATGTACTTTAAATAAATCTGCAGCTGCAGAATTTGATTTAAAATACTTAAGAAGCGAACAAGCAATGAGATTTGGTTGTGACCCTGATTATAATGCTTATACTATGGAACAAAATCCTGGTATAATTGTTACTAATGAAAGATTAAGAACTTGTGGAGGTCATGTCCATGTTGGATATGACAATCCTACTGAAGAAGATTCAGTTTCTTTAATTAGAGCATTAGATATAACATTAGGATTGCCTTCTATATTAAAAGACCATGATATTCGTAGACGTGCCATGTACGGAAAAGCTGGCGCTTATAGATTACAGCCTTTTGGAGTAGAGTATCGAACCTTATCTAATTTTTGGATATTTAACAATAAGCTTATTGATTGGGTATTTGAAGGAGTTCATACAGCAGCTAATTTAGTTTCCACAGAAATGATAAGTGAAATTGGAGAATCTGAGTATGGACCAGAAATTCAAAAAGTTATTAACAAAAATGATAAAAAAATGGCGTTTGAGCTTATTAAAAACATTTCTAAAATTATAAAAACAAAAGTATGTGCGGATTATTAGGCCATTTAGGAAATAAAGAAAACCCAGTAAATTTAGACAAGTTTAATATCTTAGGGATATTAAATGAAGAACGAGGAGAACATTCTTGTGGAGTATCAATAGATGGTGATATATTAAGAGGAGTAGATAGTTTAAAAATCTATCGAGACTTTGTTGCTTTTTATCAATTAGAACACCCTAAACATACTACTGGAATAATTGGGCATACCAGAAAAGCTACCTTTGGGCAGCATACTGAAGAAAACGCTCACCCATTTGGATTTGGTGAATACAAATTACCAAAAACAAATGAATTAGTATACAAGTTTGTAGGTGTTCATAACGGAACTTTATTAAACCATACAGCTTTAGCCAATACAAAGAATCTTTCAGTAACTAAACTAGTTACAGAAGAAACAGAGGTTGAAACTAATGGCAAAAAGAAAAAAACAGTTGTTCATAGAACTGTTACTAAAATTGATAGTGAAATATTATTAGAAAGATTATTTACAGATGGAGATTACAAAGTTTTATCTGAATATAATGGAGCAGCTGCTTTAATTTGGCAAGATGTCTCTCAACCTAATAAAATGTTTTTCTTTCATGGCGCATCTGCAAAGACTAACTATGATAAAGAAGTAGGAGAAGAAAGACCATTATACTATTGGAAAGAAAATAAAAATAGTTTATATGTTTCCTCTCTCCTCCCCTCTCTTTACGTTATAGGAGGAACTGAAAAAGAAATTGGTGAATTTACATGTAATGTTGTGTATGAAGTAGTTGATGGTGATATATCAAAAGCTAAAAAAACCAAAATTGATAGAAGTAAAAACTATAGAGCTGAAGTCTATGTTAGAGATTATGGTCGTGGAGGGACTGAAGACGATGGTCTAGATAACTTTCACGGGCATGGAAATGTTCGAGCCAATTGGGTGGAGAGGAATAGACAGAACGCATATTCCGCAGTGCCAATCACTGGCAGAATGGGTTCATCGTCACAATTACAATTAAATTTAGAAATTCCTATTGATAAAGGATTATTAGCAGAGAAATTTGATTATGACCCTGATAATAATTTAAATAGTGGTCTTACTATGTGTAAACAATTAAGATACTGGAGAAATGGACATCTAGCTAATGGTATATTTATATATATCAATGGATTTGGTTTTCATCATGTAGGATTTACTCAAAAGCCATCCACAGAAACTGTCAAAAGATTAGCAGGAATGTATTGGTATGAGGGAGATTTTCATCTTGATAAACCAATTTTAGAGTCAGTCCCTTATTGTCAACCAATTGAGCTGAAAAGAGGAGTAAATAATGCTGTATCTTATTTATACTATATGTATGATGGGATTAGAATGAAAACTTATGCTGATTGGCAGGCTACAAGCGCTGATAGTGCAAATGGTAAAAATAGATTTGATTTAGTTGCTTTAAGTATAGCAGCTGCACATCCAATCATAGATTTGGAGGAATCAAGTACTAAAAGAACACCTGGAGCTTATTACGCTGGAACTTTAGCAAATAATACTTATTCTTTTTTAGGTAGTAATAAATTATATAGATTTACTGCTGGCCAAATAAAAGACATAAGTTATATTCCTGGTATGGAACCTGAAGAATATAGTAAAAATAAAGCCTCTATTACAACTTTAGGTAGAGCTGCTGCTTTTCTTGAGAAATCATTACAAGTAAATGGCTACACAACTTTGGCTGAAAAAGACTTATTAAGAGAATTAGCTTCTCTAAATACAGTTATTGAAAGCTTAAAAAGGGAAGGAACTAAAGTATTGAAAATAAGTGATGAAGTAGAGAATCGTATTGATACAATTCTTCTTTGTTACTTTGCTAATGGAGACGGTGATTATCCTACTATGTTAACACAATTAAATAATTACAAAAGTGGTAGTACCAAAGCCGCGTTAGCATGTGATATAATAACAAAATTAATTCAGATAGATTAATTTATGAAAGAAAAATTTAAAGAAATAGACGGGAGTCAGTACTTAGTTGCTGACCCCACTATTATAAACGATAGTAATGATGTTTGCTTTCTTATTGATAGAAAACATTATAGACTTAGTAAAGGAGCTATTACTTATGATTATAACAAAAAAAGATATGTTTTGAAATCATCGATTCAAGTAGAAAATGGTATAATAGGAATAGACAAAGACGACAAACCTATTTTAGGTAGCTGGAGCTGGCCTAAAGACCACTTATTATCAGATAGTATTCTTGCAAATTATAAAACAGAAAAATTTTTATGTATTTCTGAAGATATATTTGTAAAGACTAATTGGGAAGAAAGATTAGTTGATGGAGAATTTTATTTAAAAACATATTTACCTGTTAAAGAATTTTCTAAAATCAAAGCAGTTAATAGAGATGTAAAAGCTGCTCTTCCTTATAATTCTGCCTCTGAGATTAAAAAGGTTAAAAAAGTATATAATACTAAATATAAACCTGAAAAATATAATAATGGAATAACAAAATTTCCTCAAGTATTGGGCTCATACACTTATGGTTTTGAATTTGAAACTACTAAAGGTATGGTTCCACAACGAATATGTAATAAACTAGGTCTAATTCCATTGCGAGATGGAAGTATTGATGGTATAGAGTACGTTACTATTCCTTTAGAAGGAAAAAATGGGATTCAAACTATTATAGATTCCTGTATGGAATTAAATAAGAGAACTGTTTACACATTTGATTGTGCTCTGCATATTCATGTGGGGGGAGTTCCTAGAACAGAAGAATTTTTTATAGCTTTAACTAAAATACTTTGTGGTGTACAAGAAGAAATGTATAGTATGTTTCCATTTTACACTAGAGGAGGATTTGGCCTAAAGAAGAAAGATTATACTGCTCCACTTCCAGCTGTAGAATTAATGACCTTAATTGACAATAATATTGATATTTCTAATAGAAAACAAGTTATTGAAAATTTTAAACATGTATTTGAGTTTTTATCAATGGGCCATAATTATGGTGATTATAAAAACAATTTAGATAATGTAATATCACATCCTTCTGACCCAGGAGGTACCAATAAATGGTATGTGAAATCTAGATATCGTTGGGTGAATATGATTCCATTGTTATTTGGTAACAAAGAAACAATTGAATTTAGAATTCATACTCCAACATATGATGCTAATAAGATAATATATTTTGCTATCATTTGTGCATCATTATTAGATGGTGCAAAAAGAATGGCTGGTAAAGTTCTATCTGGTGAACTTAAATCATATAGTATAGGAGATTTTGTTTATCGATATTTAACACAGTTTGGTGATAAATATGCAGGTATGTATGAAATTATTAATAGATATATGCAATTAAGAAGAAGTCATAATAGAGCTCTTATACAAGATAAGGACTTTTATGGTAACGAAGATAAAATTCTTTTAAGAGATAATTTATATAGTTTAGAAGGGGATGATTTTAGTTACTTAACTGTTGATATTAAAGCTATGTTACAAGAGACAAGAGCTGAGGATTTACTTGGAATCAGAAGAGATAGAGAGGGAAGACCTTCACCATATTTTCATGATACACCCACTTTTGGGTTTGACCCAGTAAGAGGAAGAGAAGTACCTGCTCCTCCTGTTCTTTGGAGAACAGCAGCTAGAGTTCCAAGACCAGAAGATGTTCTTGATGGTGCTATTAATACAGCAAGAGCATCAGGTGCTACTACACCTGGTTTAGAAGCATTACATAGAAGAATACAAGAAGAAAGACAAGCTGAAGAAGAACAAAATGCTATAGTAGCAAGAGATACCGTTTAATTATGTTAGTAAGACAAAAAGGTAAAGAAGAGATAATGAATTTAGAAATTAATTATCATCTTTTACTAAATTCTTGGTATCATATATTACATGATAAATTTCTTAGGGGGGAATATATGCAACAACTAATGTCTTTTTTATATCTTAGTTATGAAGACGAGGATATAGAGATAAGACCAAAAAAAAGAGCGCATATATTCAGAGCTTTTTCTGAATGTGATTTAGATTTTTGTAATTGTATCTTTGTTACTGAGTTCCCTACTACTACTGAAAAAGAAAGTGGTATTGGATTAGGTAATAGAAGTTCTGTAATGCCCTATTTATTGACTCCAGAAATGGACCTTTTTAGAAGGGCAGTTGAGACAAACCTATATGGCGGTAAACCAATTTTAGATTTTGATGTAAGTCTAAAAGAATCCGCTAGAAATGGGGTTTTATATTTAAATACTGCATTAACATGTTTAGAAGATGACAATCAAGCACATGTAAAACATTGGGAAAAATTTATTTCAGAAATAATATCGTCTTATGATGACATTATGTCTGGTAAAGCTTTTGTTTTTATTGGAGAGGCAGCTAAATTTGCACCTCTTGTTAATCAAAAATATAATGAAGTATTTATTGAGGAAAATAGTATTAATGATTGTGTAAAAAATAAGGAATATTGGAGTACAGATATATTTAAAAAGGTAAATAATTACCTTATTGAACAATTTGGAAGACCATATTCTGAAGAAACACCGTTCATATGATTTTTATACCAGGAAATGTACCTAGTTTAAAAAATAGTAAAGTCAAAGCAAAGGGAGGTATTTTTGCCTCCCCTGCTGTTGGCCGATATTTAAGAGCTTTAGGTATACAAACATTTAGTTCTAGCAAGAAAACTGTAAAAGGTTATGTTGATAAAACGCGTCCAAATAAATTAGAAAAATTTAAAGAGGAAATTAAAACAATGAAACTAGGAAAAGAAAACCCATTATTTATAGGTTTTCATCAAGTTAGAGACAGTAAAAGAAAATTTGATTTTAGTAATAGTGTAGAACTAATACAGGACTTATTTGTAGCTCATGACTTTATAGAAGATGATAACATAGAATATATGTTTCCTATTCCTATGACAATAGATGGTAGATTACCTACCACTAGCAATTTGCGAAAAGAACAATGGTATTCTGTAGATAAAGAAAATCCAGGAGTATACATTAAAATTTTTTAAAATGAAGAAAGAAAATAAAATAATAGATTTAATTATTAATTTAGCTAAATTTGTATTTTCAGAAATAGAATTTAATAGGTTTTTATCTCTTATTAAGTTAAAACTTTTCAATCAAATGAGAATATTTGTAGAAGAAAAGTTGGAATATTTAGAAACTAAACTCATCATAAGTAAAAATGATACAGTACTTGAAGCCCAATTATCAAAATGTAGAGAATTGGATACTGTAGTTACAGATTTATATATTGATAGTGCAGTTATTATTACATAATGGAAGATGACAATTCCAAACAATTAGATAATTTATTTGGTGCTTCACCTCCTAGAGAATTAAAATTAAGTTATAGTAGGATATCAGATTTTTATAAAAATGGTCCACAAGCTCTTATCAGAAGGTCAGATATTGACAATGAAAGAGTACGCGTTGGTTCATTGGTAGATGATTTGTTATATACAAAATTAGTGGATAGTAGTCATTTTAACCAACTATACTACATGTATGATGGAGAAAAACCTTCTGCTACTCTAGGTAAATTAATAAATGTAATATTAGAAACTAGTAACCAAGTACCCACAAAAGAAGAAGTATTACAAATAGTAAAAAAGAATTCATTTTGGTCAAATATTGTAAATGAAACTACTTTAAATGGTAAGTTCAGTAATAAACAATTTTGGGATTATTTAAATGCATATTACAACTCTAAAGATAAAGTAATAGTAGGAACTGATGACTATGCTAGAGCTGAAGAGATGGTAAATATACTTTTAACCCATCAATATTCAAAATATTTGTTTAAAGAATCAAATACAAGAGTAATGTTATACCAATACCCAGTTAAATTTGATTATGATGGGTTTATAATACGAGGTATTTTAGATTTTTTAGAAATAAATCATAAGGATAAGACTGTTAGACCAATTGATTTAAAAACAGGTAGAGATGAGCCTGAATTTTTCACCTCATCCTTCATTAAGTTAAGATATGATTTACAGGAAGCAGTTTATACACTAGCTTTTGAACATATCTGTAAAGAGCTTAAATTAGAAGGATACACCCTATTACCATTTCAATTTCTTTACATATCTAGGTATGAAAAGACACCAGTTATTTATGAAGTACCAGAAAAATGGCACATCGCAGCCAAAAAGGGATATTCTCTTAATGGGCGTCATATTAAAGGACTTTTTGAACTAATTGATGATATAAAATGGCATTGGGATAATAAAATATTTGATAAAAGTAGAGCCGTATGTGATAATAAGGGTCGACTAGTATTAGATGATAGTTTTATAACAGTAAATTAATTTTTTATAATATGAGTAACAAATCAAAAACATATTTGTTACCTCTATTATCAGAAATGGTTAATTTTGATAAAAAATATTGGCAGTTTATAAAAGATACCTATATAAATATAGAAGGACACGAGAATTGTCTTGCAGTTTTGCATGACTTTTCTTTTAAAAATCCAGAATTTACAGCTTATGAGCATAAACTTATAAAAAATGAATTATTTGTGAAATTAATAGACATAGGTGATTCCGTTTTATATATATTTAAATTCCCTGAAATTTATATGCATGAGTATAATAGTTTTAAGGAAGGCAAGTTTTCAAAATTTGGAACAGATGCTAAAGAGTTAGTTTTGGAATTTTACAATCATGTTTATAAAGGTAACATGGGTGCAACAAGTTTTTTATTAAAAGTTAACCAAATATTATTTAAAGACAAAAAATTAAAAAGACAAATAGAAGAAGAGTTAAATGTTAGACTTGATGAAAGCGCTGAATTATCTGGCGTTCCCAATAAGTTAGAAGAAACATTTATCTTATCAAATTACACCAAAATAGAAAAATAATATTATGGTAACGAGGAATGAAATTGTTTAAAAAACAAGAATGAGTGAATGAGTGAATTGATAAATTATTTTAATGGTGATGACCTTGCCGCTTCAGTATGGCAAGGAAAGTACCAATATAAAGGGGAAATAACCCCTGACGATATGCATAAAAGGCTCGCAAAGAGCTTTGCTTCCGTCGAAAGAGAATATGTTATAAAAGAATCTTCTTTATTTTATGAAACAGACACTAAGGTTATAGACCGATTAAGTACATATGGTGCAACTAGAGTTGCTTTAACAGAAGATAAAATTTTTAACTATTTCAAAAATTTCAAATATATCATTCCACAAGGGTCAATAATGGCTCAATTAGGGGTAGATAGTATAGGAAGTTTATCTAATTGTTTTGTTGTAGGTCAACCAGTAGATTCTTATGGAGGAATCTTTGAGAAAGACCAACAATTAGCACAATTAATGAAAAGACGCGGTGGTGTAGGAATTGATATATCTACACTAAGACCCGCAGGCACACCTACATCAAATGCAGCTAAATCAAGTACAGGAGCTATGAGCTTTATGCACAGATTTAGTAATACAACTAGAGAAGTAGCACAAAATGGACGTAGAGGTGCATTAATGATATCAACAGATATAAACCATCCAGATGTTTTAGACTTTATTAAGGCTAAACGAGATTTAACACAGATTACAGGAGCTAATATTTCAGTTAAACTGAATAATGAATTTATGGAAGCTGTTGTTAATGATACAGATTATATATTAAGATTTCCATGTACTTTAAAATTTGATGATATTCAAAAAGATATTATTTTTAATGGATATG
This sequence comes from Chitinophagaceae bacterium, assembly GCA_051306075.1. Taxonomy (GTDB): domain Bacteria; phylum Bacteroidota; class Bacteroidia; order Chitinophagales; family Chitinophagaceae; genus Terrimonas_B. The sequence continues at coordinate 19,380 of JBPPMM010000248.1, read as the reverse complement.
ATAAAGTATAAAATAAATTAATAGGTACAGAAGGTATTCAATATAAAGTTGTATAAGCTAAAAAATATTGGTATGAAATCATTAAGTCTGCACATAGTGTAGCAGAACCAGGACTTATGTTCTGGAATGCTATGGTTGAGTACAGTCCTGATGGTTTATATGAACAATTTAGACAAATAACAACAAATCCATGTAGTGAAATTGGTATGCAAGCTTATGATGCTTGTAGATTAATTGCATTAAATTTATTTGGATTTATAAAAAATCCTTTTACAGATAAAGCTAAATTTGATTTTGATTTATTTTATAAGATAAACTATGAAGCAATGAGAATCTCTGATGATTTAATTGATTTAGAGCTTCAACATATTGATAGAATATTAGATAAAATACATAATGACCCAGAAGACTGGGATATTAAGAATGCAGAGTATCAACTTTGGCATAAAGTTAGAAAGACAGCATTATCTTCTAGAAGGACAGGATTAGGTTTTACAGCATTAGGAGACACTTTAGCAGCACTTGGAGTTAAATATGACTCTAAGGAAGGTTTAAAAATTATAGAGGCTATAATGCGTGTAAAATTAAAATCTGAATTAGATTGTACAACAGATTTATCCTTATTAAGAGGTACATTTAAAGGTTGGGACCCTAATTTAGAGTTTTCATTTAATGAAGATGCTGAATTAGTAGGTAATAATCCTTTCTATGATTTCATTATTAAGGAATTTCCTAAACAAGCTAAACGTCTCTTCTATTATGGAAGAAGAAATGTTTCTTGGAGTACCGTTGCTCCTACAGGAACAGTTAGCTTATTAGCACAAACTACTTCTGGTATAGAACCTTTATTTCAAGGATTTTATATGAGAAGAAAAAAAGTAAATCCAAATGATACAGATGTAAGAGTTGATTTTACAGATGATAATGGAGATACTTGGCAGGAATTTGCAGTAGTCCATCCTAAATTTAAAGATTGGATTAATGAATGGAAAGGAGATTATTTATTTGATGGAAGTCAAGATGCTGTTACTAAAGAAGAACTAGAGAAATGGTTTAAAGAATCTCCTTGGTATGGAAGTACTGCTAATGATATAGATTGGATTAAACGTGTAGAGATACAAGCTTTAATACAAAAATATATTTCACATAGTATTTCTAGTACTATTAACCTTCCAAATGATGTATCTGAAGAAACAGTTTCTGAGATTTACTTAAAATCTTGGGAATTAGGACTTAAAGGTATTACTGTTTATAGAGATGGTTCTAGAAGTGGAGTATTAGTTTCTAATCCTTCTGAAGCAAAATTTGAATATAAGGATGCTCCTAAAAGACCTAAATGTTTAACTGCTGATGTACATCATGTAACCTCTAAAGGTGAAAGATTTACAGTTGTAGTTGGTTTATTTGATGATAAACCCTATGAAGCATTTTGTATGGGTGGAGAACAATTTAAAAATCAGTCTTCTGGTGAGCTATGTAAACTTACTAAAGGAAGATATGAATTTAATGGTACTCAATTAGAATTTAATATAACAGATGAAGAAGTTGCACTGACTAGAATGATTAGTACTGCACTTCGTCATGGAGCTGATATTAAGTTTATTGTTGAACAATTAAATAAAGCAGATGGAACAGTAGTTTCTTTTAATAAAGCTATTAGTAGAACTTTAAAGAAATATATTCCAGATGGAGCTAAAGCAACCGTTACTTGTAGCGAATGTGGAAGTTCTAATGTAGTATTTCAAGAAGGATGCCATTCTTGTCTAGATTGTGGAAGTTCTAAATGTGGATAATATAAAAAAATGAAAAAATGAAATTAAAAGACTTAGAATTAGATAAAGATAAATTATTTTTTACATCAGATACCCATTTTTTTCATTCTAATATAATAAAATATTGTGATAGACCTTTTGCTAATAGCCACGAAATGAATAAAACTATTGTAGAAAATTGGAACAAAGTAGTTCCAAAAGATGCAATAATATTTCATTTAGGTGATGTATCTCTTACAGCTGTACCTAAAGTACTTAATGATTTATTACATAAACTAAATGGAACTAAATTTTTAGTTATAGGTAATCATGAGAAAGATGCATTAGGTAAAGAATATATTAGAGAACATTGGGGAGGAATTTATGATATTGCTGAAATATTTGTTCCAGATGAAGAAATAACTTATAAAGAACAACATATAGTCATGTGTCATTATCCAATGATTACATGGAATGCAGCCCATAGGGGTTCTTGGTCTTTATTTGGACATGTTCATGGTGGATTAAGTAATAAAGGTATAATTCAACATCCACCATCATCTATGGATGTAGGTGTGGATTGTCATAATTATACACCAATTAGTTATCAACAAGTAAAAGAACAAATAACTAGACAGATTATGAAAAAATGAAAATATGGCATATAAAAATGGAAAATAAAATAAATAAATTACGTATTTGGCACATTTCTGATACACATACATATCATGGTTTTTTAAAAGAGCCAGAGGATATCGATATAGCAATATTTTCAGGAGATTGTAGTAATCCAAGAACTCCTATTATAAATGAACCAGAAGTATTAAATTTCTTGGAATGGTTTTCAAAATTAAATGCTAGTGTAAAAATAATGATAGCAGGTAATCATGATTCATCTATTGAATCTAGATTAGTTACTGAAAAAATTATTAATTCATATGGCATAGATTATTTAGAAAATGAAGAAATTATTGTTAATGGTTTAAAAATATGGGGGTCTCCTTTTACACCAACTTTTGGTAGTTGGTCTTTTATGAGAGCTAGAGATAAACTAGATAAATTATGGAAAACTATACCTGAAGATACTGATATTGTAGTAGTTCACGGTCCACCTAAAGGAATATTAGATTATTCTCATGATTATGATAATTATGTAGAAAATTGTGGATGTAGTGCATTAATGAAAAGAATGTTAGTATTAAAACCAAAATTAATGTGTTTTGGACATATACATAATAACAAAAATATTATGAATGCTGGAACAATGAAATTATCTATACAAGATACTATTTTTAGTAATGGTTCTGTAGTAACAGATGGTAAATTTGGGCATATAGATACTATGAGTAATGGTAATATATTAACAATATGAGATATAGAATAGAAACAAGACGATGGGTAGAAGGTTATGAACATGAATTTCATAATATTGAAACTGACTCTAAAGAAGAAGCAGAAAAAATAGCTTTAAGTGGAGACAGTAGTAATATTTATAGCAGCTATCTAAATGAAAAAAAGAGTGAAGGATTAGAAATTCTATCAACAGAAGAAGAATGAAAGCTGATAGATATAATCAAGGTAAACTTAAATGGGGTCTGGTTCACTGGCCCTCAATTGAGCCACTAGTTAGTGTTCTAATGTTTGGTGCAGAAAAGTATGCACCAGATAATTGGAAAAAAGGACTAGATAGGAAAGAGATACTAGAATCAGCAATGCGGCATATGGTTGCATTGTTTAATGGAGAGGAATATGATAAGGAAAGTAAGCTATCACATGCAGGTCATGTGATGTGTAACATGATGTTCTATATTTTTTTCACTAAAAAATCTAGTGATGATAAATGTACAAAAGAATAGGATTCAAGAAGATGCTTTATCTGCTTGGTTACTATTTAATAAAAAAGGTACTTGTGAGATTATCACAGGCCTAGGGAAGACCTTTATAGGCCTTCACGCGCTATATACAATGCCACAAGATTACAGTATTACACATCTATTCCTCGCTGAGGTCAAAGACAGACGTCATGACATAATGGTGGATATAGAAAAATACAATAAACTTTTCAATAGAAATGTGCTTGCTGATTACAATTTAGAATTTCATTGTTATCAGACCACATATAAATGGAAAGGAAAATCTTTTGGACTAGTTATAGCGGATGAAATTCATGATGCGATGAGTCCTGCATACTCTTTATTTTTTAAGAATAACAAGTTTATGGCACTGATAGGCCTATCCGCAACTATTAACAGTACTGTAGAGTATGTTACAATGGTTGGACGGTTTACCAAGGGCCAGCTACTAAACGAGATAGCTCCAATTTGTTATACTTATGGCCTAGACCAAGGCATTCAGGAAGGTACCTCCAGAGAGCTAGACATCTATATAATCAATCATAAGTTAGATGATAAAAATAAAACAGTACCAGCAGGTAACTCGCATAAACGATTCCAACAAACTGAACAAGAAGCTTATGACTATTGGGATAAGAAACACAAAAAGGCATGGTTTATTGAAGACCAAGAACAAAAAGATTTAAAGATTAGGATAACTTCCCACAAAAGAAGCACTGTCCTATATAATCTTCAGTCCAAGGTAATAGAAACCAAAAAGTTAATTGAAAAATTACATAGCAGGACAATTCTCTTTGGGAATAGTCTTGACGCTCTTTTGAAGGTTACCCCAAATGTAGTCTCATCTAGAAACTCAGATGATAAAAATTCCTTAATCAGATACAAGTTTGAAAATAATGATATTAATTTAATTGGTAGTTTTAAAAAACTAAAACAAGGTGCAAACCTTCCAAATATTGATAATTGTATTATTATGTCATACTATAGTACTGATAAGGATTTTATTCAAAGAGTAGGACGATTAAGGCAAAATCACACCATTGGAAATGTATTCATATTTTTAACACAAGACACTCAAGAAGTAGTTTGGTTTAACAAAATCTTTGAGAATATCAATGATTTAAATATGATTTATTGTCAAGGTGTTGACAATTGTTTAAGTAAGTTAGGAATTGTGTAGTTTGGGGGGTCTGTTACGGCCCCCTAAATTATTTTAATTATTAAATAAATAAAAAATGGTAATAAAAAGATATAGTTGTGGAAATGGTGATGGTATGTTTGAAAATAAAAAAGGTTCTTATGTAGAATATGAAGAGTGTATGAAAGTAATAAATAAACTTATACTACAACATTCTGAGGAACTAGGTGAGGCATATGAAACAGGTAGAGAAGATGGATTTAATTCATCAAGCTTATAACTATTAAATAAATAGAGATATGACAGCAGAAGAATTTGATAAAATAGAAAACCCAACTTATTCTGACCACGTAGCAAGATATGGAGAATGGGCTGAATTTATGTATAAAACAAGACATTATGAAGGAGGTAAATTTCCGTTATGGGAGTTTATAGTAATAATCATAGTTGTTATTGGATTTATCCTTTTTATGTGTTTAAACAACTACTAAATAAATAGATATGAAAAACGTAAAATTAGATTCAGGTACTTTTTTAAGAGAAAACCATGAAAATATTTACAATAGTGACAGCAATAGATTTACAGAAGTTACTATTGCTATGGATTCTTTTGCAGAAGCCTCCCATAAAGCAAATATAAATGACTGTAATGATATTGACAAACATAATAGGTATATTATGACAGAAGGATTTGCATACTGCCCTGATTGTGGAAAAGAATTTTAACTACTAAATAAATAGAGATGACACCAACACCAGAATTAATAGGAATGATTTTTATAGTATGTATATTTATATACTGGCTATTTGGAGATAGAGAATAAACAAATAAAATTAAATAAAAAAATGACATGTTAATAGTAGGAGATTATCCTTATAAACAAGATATAGACTCAGAAGCTAGAGTAGATTCTATAGAAATTATAGTAGCCCCCGATAAAAAGAAGGAGCTATTTGAAAAATTAAACATAAAAGCAATAGGTGGAATGACTCTTGAAAAAGATGTTACACTATATACTCAACAAAATGGTACTAAATATGTTATAATAGAGGCTACTAATGCATATTTAATGCTATTTTTGAAATATAATTTTGCATCTAGTACATTAAGAGTAGCTACACCAGCTGTTAATTATGCTTTTTTATGGTATATAACAAGAATGAGATTTTATGATATGGGAACATGGTTTAAAATAACAACTCAGGTTGCCAATCTAAAACCTTATTTTTATAAATCATATATAACTAGGAAAAAACAGCATGTCCTTCTATCTTGTGGACAGAAATTAGCAACTAAATATTTTAGTAATGCATCTTATATAGCTAAACCATATGAACCATTGGGAGCTCTTAAGTATGACAATTATGATATATTAGCTGCAGTAGGGTCTAAACTTTCTCCTTATAAAAGAGTTTCAGTTCAAACAGATAAAGGAACTTTTTGGAATAGTAAAATATATAAAAACTTCTGTGAGCAAGAAAAAAAGGTGTTTGCATTGGAAATGATATATCTTCATATAATAAATGAATACTTTATTCCTCAGAAGGAAATGGGAAGTCCTTATCCTACTATATTAAAATGGGATAAATTATTTAGACAATCAATTATGGATATATGTACTTATCCAAATCCAGAGAATGACTTTATAAAAGAATATTTAATGGAAAATTTAGATACATTAATAATATCATTTAGACCACAATTATTATCAAATTTTATAGCATCAGAACAATTAAAAGAAATAACACCTAAACCATCATGGAATTATGGCACATTATAAATTTACAAAAGAAACAATAGAAATACTTAAAGCGTGTAAAGTATCTACTAGTACAAGTAATAATACATCTATTATAACAATTTCTTATCCACAATTAAATAAAATACTTTCTGGAGAAAAAAAGGGACAAAGTACTAAGGGTTGGGGCGCTATTAATATAAATATAGTAAATTCACCAACAGGAAATTGTCAACTAGCTAGTCTTAGTGGCTTTTATTATATTGTAAAGCAATTTCATGAAACATCATATATAACAAATGAAGACATTGAAAGAGAAAAATATAATGTTAAAAGCAGAAGATTAGCAATCTTAAAAGGATTTGGTGCAATAAGACATAAAATTACTAGTAAAAAACAGTTTTTCATTGATATTCCAGCATCATATATTGACAAATATCATGAAATGCATGATTGGTTTTGTGTCAAAAGAATTCAAAAAAGAGAAGTAAAATATACAAGTACTAATGGAAGTTCTATGATGTATAGTATTATACAAATAAGACCAATTACATTACAACGTTATTATGAAGTTAATTAAATAGTTAAAATAAGAAAAGCTATATAGATTGGATACCTATATAGCTTTTTTTTAGACCTTTCTCTGAAAAAGTTTATCTGTTTTGGAAGTTAAAAGTTTTCTCAAAGTCCTTATCAAATTGTCTCAATGGATTAAATTGATTAACATTTTTCAACCAAATATTTTTACCTCGTGCATCTTCCTCAAACCAATTTCCTGGATAAGATTGATATAAGGTATTTATTCCTCCCTCTAAAAATTTCATAGAAGGAATAGGAGATTTTAACATTTTAAACATCTCCATAGGATTAATGTATGACTGTAATTCTGTTATATTTCTTCGTGTTTGGTACATTAAGAAATACCATTCATCATCATGGTCGTCATCTGTAGCCGCACCCATTGCCATTAATCTAATAGCATTAGGTAGTATCACAAAAGTAGTCATTAATTCTGCTAGAGCTCTTTTTATATTATGTTTTTCATACTCAGATAAATCATTCCAATTTTCTCTAGTAAGAAGTTCTTTCTTAAATGTTTTCATAGCATTCCATCCATAACGTATAAGAGTAACATAAGTACCTTCCTCGTATTCTTGTAAAGCATGACTAAACCTAGTCTGGTCTTCTCTTAACTTATCTTTTGCTATTCCTGCTGTTTCTATACCTCTTAATCTAGCTTGTCCCATAGGAACTAAGTATTTACGGAATAACATCCCTATTTTAAACATATAGTGTCTATAACCGTCTGCTTGTTGAGTCTGTGTATAGTTACCTATACTATCATCTATTTTTTTTCTAAGTAATTTATCTATCAATTCCTTTCCTCCTTCATCATATTTTACAGAAGGAGAATGAGTGGTATAAACTACACTAGAATCTAAATTTAATAGCCCTGATTTTGGGTCTACTTTATGCATATCAAGTAGAGAAGCGGCATCTTTTTTAGTTTTAACTTCTTTTCCCTCTTCATTTATAAAATTACCATTACTGTTTAATACTTTTATATTATCTAAAAGAGCCATCATAAGGACTCCTTGAATCCAGTGTTCACCAGAGTCTTGAAATACCTGTAAAGATTTTAAATCTAAACCTTTTTTTGCTAAATTTGCTTGTAAAAAGTTAGATTCACTTAATGCATATAATCCTTTAGTATTAAAGATTTCAGATAATTGGTTAACAAATCCTCTATTTATCCCTCTAAGATTATCTTTTAGAGTATCATTAAATACACTAGGAGTAAAATAAATCTTATTAGCTTTAGCTACATTACTAGCAGTAAAAGTATGTCCTTTAAGAACAGTTTCTAGGAACATTTGAGCATTAGCATTTACAACGTTAGCTGTTCCTGATGCAAAATTAAAGGATAAAGCCATAAATGCAGTGGCTCCATTGATATAATTAGTTGCCTTATTTGCATCAACTTTCCCCCATTTTTGATTACTTTTATGAGATATATCATAAAATCTATAGTCCATCATATTTTTTAAACTTTGGGCTATATTATTATTTAAATTGGTACTAATATTTAAATTATTTTGACCAAACGCACGTTGTAATAAATTACCATTTTTTGTATATAATTTTTGATGTTTAGCAATATCAATTAAAAAACTAAAATCAGCTTCTTTTTCCCTTCTAAGATTATAAATATTAACATTTTTACTCTCTAGACGGAACATTGTTGCCAAATCTCTAGATTTAGTAGAATGTTTAAAGTCTGGTTTTCTATTTCTGTAATGTAATCTTAAATCCCTTACTTGCTCTCCTGCTAAATCGACTTGGTCACTAGTATATTCAATATCATCTGCTCTTGTCTCTCTAAGATAATTCCATTTTTCTACAATACCACCTTTAATATCTCCCTCATAATATCTTTCTAGAGATGATTTTGTTATATAAGGAGTATCATAAAATAACGCACCATAGGAATATATTCTTAGACTCTCTTTAGAGTTAGATTTTGCACCCTTATCTATTATCCCCTTATAGTATTCTAATGCAGCTTTCTCTGCTACAGATAATCCAGCTAAACTATTTCTCCATTTAGCTGCTGGGAGTACAGTATTTTCATCTATTCTTTCTAAATTAGCATCTTCTATACGTTCAACCTCCGCTTTCCAGGCTTTACTTACTTTTTCTACTGCATGCTGTGCTAATAAGTATTCTTCAGAACGGATACCATATTTATCACGTATAACAATAGCTTCTTCTAATTTTGCATTTTCAGCTAGTTTACCATCCTTTTTAATTTGTTTTATCTTTTCAGTAACTTCAATAAGAAAATCTGATTTAAATTCTCCTTTAAGAAACATTCTACCATTTTTATCAAACTCTATAATATTTTCATATAGTTTTTGAACATCAATAGTACCTTTTTCTTTTCTTAAATCCTCAAATATTTTAAATGCAATAAGGTCTGCTTCCCTTTCAGTAAGCAATCTTTTATTATCTATCTCAATTAACTGAGTATGGAATATTTGAAACAACTCATTACTTATATTAGAAGGAGAAGTAAACCAATTATCAGCAGCATTTATATCAAATACTGGATTATTAAGTAGATTATCTACTGCATCTTCAACATCTTGTAGTATATCTGCCCAGTTTTTTCCTCCTGGAGTTAAATGCTTATTTACATACGCTTCTCTATCTCCTGGCTTTCCAATCTTCTCCCATTCATTTCTTAATAAGCTTCTATGTTTTGCTATTACTCTAGGAAAATATTTTACATCATTTAATTGAGACCTTAAATATTCTTTTTTTATCTCTAATAAACTAGACATTGTATTTTCATATGACCCAGTAGCTTTTTTTAAATCAAGAGTTAATTTGTTTAACTCCTCTTTAGTTAGATATGTCTGGTCTGGATTTCTTTTAAACGCAGTAATAAGTTCTTGTACATCTTTTACTACTGAAAAAGAAGATAAAAAGTTATCATAACTATTTATTAATAATTTTGTATTTTTGCTGCTATTAAAATCTAAATTAACTAATTTTGAATCAATATAATCAACAGTACTGGTCATTCTTTCCACAAAGGAAATTATTCCTTTTGCAGTGATACCATCTTTACTATTTTTTAATTCTTTTAATAGTTTAGTTAAAACTTCAATTTTTTCTGAAGAACTTTTTTTAATTTCTTCTTTAACATAAGGATTATATGTAATCTTTCTTAACCTCTTAATATTTTCAATTAAACTTTGTTGTACTCTACCTAATGCATAGTCAACCTTATTAGATAATTTAGTTAAATCAACAGATGATTTTAAATAAGCATCTAATTCCTCTTCTTCTTCTTCCTCTTGTTCTTCAAATACATTAGTCTCTTTTGTACCAATAGTATCTTTTACTCCTTTGTCACTTCTAAATATTTTTTCTACTTCTGAAGAAAAGGTAGATTCATCAAGCAACTCAAAGAAAGCACTATCAGGTATTAACTTATTATCTAAAATATGGTATAAAGAGGTATTAAGTGACCCTACTCCATACTTATAATAAGCCATCCTACTTAATGTATCTATATAGTGTTGTATAAGGGAAGGTTTTAATATATTGTTATCTTTATCAATAACTTCCTCTTCCTTTAAAAAATTATTTGTTTTTATTTCTATGCTACACGCCATAATTTAATTATTTACAAGGATTATTCCCAAAATCAAATCCTAATTGATTACTATCTCCCAAATCTTGTATGTACTCTTTAAACGATTGAGGAGTCATTCCCCATCTTGGTTGTTGAGTATCTGTACTTACTTCTCCTATATTATGCCCAAATTCTCCTGTTTCTAATTCTTGTAATTCTACTAAATGTTTTTGATATTTATCTTGAACTAACTTAATCATATTAAATGCATCCATAGTAGCTCTAGTTTCATAAATTATTACTTCAGGAAGAAATATTCTTTCTGCTTGAAACCTCTCAGTAGCTTTTTCTTCAGTCATTCCTTTTTCCTCAAAATATGATGCCCACAATTTTTCATATGTAGGAACTATATCGACATTATCTTTATGCTCTAGGTGGGAAATCTCATGATAAATAATAAAGGCTTTTACATCAGCAGCAGTATTAAATATCTTTTCAATCTCTTCCATACTATAACCAAAATTCTCAACTAGATTATCAAATACAATTTGTTTTTGTCTACTAGTTGGTGAATCAGTCTTACCAGTTATATAGTCCATGAACTCTTGAATTTCAATATTAGGTCTTACTCTAATTCCCTCTTTTGGATTATATGCTCCTAAAGACTCTAAACTTGCATCTTCTTTATATGGTTGTGTAAATGTAACCCCATAAAAATCCATATTAATTTTGTCATCCTCTACAAAGGTATTACTTTTTTCTGACATATCCAAATTTTCAGAGGTATATTTTTTAAATCCTTCTATATCTTGTTTACTTCCTAATATATGTATTTGTTCTGGTTCAAATACTAATTGTTGATTTCCTCTAGAATAGTCAAATACATCTTCTAATATTAACCCATCATTATTATTTTTTAATGCTAAATCAATTAAAGGATTAACAAGTTTAGATTCAAAATTTCTTGGCTCTGGTCTTCTTGCAACATTTTTATCATCCGCATATTTATTTGCAATATTTATATATTCTTCAGAAGTAACAATTTTAGGATTTTCTATATTTAAAATAACAGATATTATTCTTTGTTTATTTTTCCCTTCACTAGAAACATGCCCATAACCTTTGGCTTCTTTAAATGTACCAAAATAAAATCCTTTTTTAGTATCTGAGGATATCCATCCTAAATTACTTCCTAATTTAGATTTATCAAATTTATCAAATTCTACTTTTGTACCATGGTATACAATATCCTTTACTTTACTATCAGGAAATATACTATCTAAATATTGAGAATATTGTTGTTGAGTACCTATACTAGCCAATTCAGGATTAGAATCAAATAATCCATTTATTCCCTCTTTTTCTGAGATATCCAAATTTTCTGGTACCTTTTTTTCAACTATTTTTTTAGTAGGTTTAGATACTGCCTCTTTAATAGTCTCTACTACTTTTTTAGTAGTAGTTTCTGGAGTAGGAGTTAATTTTTTAACCTCTTCTAATGAGTGAGAATCATTTACATTTATACCACCAAAAGCACCAGTACTATAATCTAACTTATCTGGGTTATTTTTAATATAATCAAGTAATTCTTTTCTAGGATATGGAATTTCTTTTGGATTATTATTTTCTTGGAATGCACTAAGCACCATTGGGTCTAATATACCATCTTTAGTAATATCATATTCCAATGCTATACCTCCTGATTTTCTATTTAAACCTAAAGGAGTAGTCCTTGCATATATAGCCTTACCGTTTTGAACTGCTAATTTATAAAAATATAAAGTTATAGCACCTGTTTTTATACCAGTACCATCAAATATAGGCTCTACTACTTTAATAAAAGGAGGATGATTACTATCACTTCTTGTAGTTTGAAATAAATTTCTATAAGAAAATCCTTTCATCCCCTCTAATCTATTTACACTAACTTTTTTTGTACCAGTTCTTTCATCTGTAGAAATATAAAAATCATTTCTGGGGACAACAAGAGAGTTTTCTAAATTATGTCTCATATACTGAAATGCAAAGCTAACATCCATTGCAGAATTTCTATCTTTAGCCTCTTCATGAGAGTCTCTATTTATAAAATCATGTAAATACTGATTAAATCTATTTCTATTAAACCACTCATAAGGAATGTATTCAAAAAAGTCATTAATAGTTTTTACTCCTCCTGAAGATAAAAATGCATATTGTATAAGTTTCTCTGCCTTTTCTGGCTCTGTTTCTAATAAATCTCTAAATCCATCAGTTATACCATCTTTTATAGTTACAGATTTTTTAGCATTTGATACTCCTAGTTGGAAAATCTTAGCTACTGGCTTACCATTCTCAATAATATTACCTGCTTCTTTTAAAAATAGCTCATTTAAAAAGGCATTGTCTTTATATATGTCCTGTAACTCCTTAACCATAGCAGGAGTATCCTTTATTACACTTTCTTTTTCTGTGTCAGATAATTGAAATGGTGGAAAACCAGATAGTAAATAAGTAGTATAATTTCTTAATAAACTATTAGCAAGGTTATCATCTACCAATAAACTATTTTTGGTTGAATTAGATATGTTATTAAATGTTTGGATAACACTTTTTCTATATGGAGTGAAATACTTAGGATTATTAATCATAAGGTCTTCCATATTAACTAGAGTTAAATCTAAACTAGTTCCTAAGGCTGTTCTTTTTCCATTTCTAGAATATTTTGTTTCAAATCCTATAATAGTTTTATCAGCCATTACCTCCCTAATTCTATTAATAGAGGTAATTAAACTTCCTATATTTTTACCTTTACCTTCACCATCTGTTCTAGATGCTGTTACACTTTTAGATAAATGTCTTGCTAACTGAGTCCATTTTATGTATTGTCCCAATACTGCTTCTTGAACAGCTAAGTCCATAGCACCTGGTCTATTTTGTCTTCTTAAAGTGGCTAAATCTATTGATTTAAACTTAATTGGTTCTACAAATAAAGAGTCTTCTAATACTGTAGTCAATTGTTCAGTTACTTTTTGTAGCTGAGCTTTTATAAGAGGCTCATTAATATCATTTCTAACATTAAAGATATCACTAATTTTGTAAAATATATCTTTTTTAAATGCGTTTATTTTTTCTTGAAATTTTGTATATTCTTTAAACTCATCAGCAGTTTCTTCTGTATTTGCTACTTTATACTTATACTCTATATTTTGTAATGGTTCTATTAGAGCGTAGAATACTTCCCTAGGAGATAATGTTATACCACTTATAGTTATATTCTCACTCTCTTCATCTCTAGGAAGGCTTTCTGCTATTTTTCTTATCTTAAAAGACATAATAGGATATCTAGCACTTTCAACTGTTTTAGACTCCACATTATTTATAAAGTTTACATAATTTTTTACAATAGGTTGATTTAATAATGCATTAACCTTAAATGGATGTACACCAGCTCTTAATAGCATCATACCTAAATTATTAGTTTGATTAACCCAGTTACCTTCAACAATAAAAGGATTATTTGCAACATCAACAAACGCATTAGTTAATGCCATAAAACTATCACCAATACCAATGGAGGCATTTAGCCTTTTAAATTCTTTAATATCTTTTATTTGTTTTTTTTCTTCTACTCGACCATTGTAATCTTTTATATATGCATTTAAATCTGCATCTGATAATTCTTCTGATTTTTCTCTATCTAATACATTAAGACCATTCTCAATATTACCCCAGCCTAAGTTGGCCTTAAGTTTCATATCACCCATAGCACTACGAACAAAATCCATAGTATTATTTACAGCTACTCCTAAACCAGCTTTACTAGTTTTGAATTTAAGTTTGGTTTCAATATCATCAATAGCATCAAAATTATCAAAGGAACCTTCTTCTTGTTTTGTATTAAGGTTATCAATATCTGTCTGCATAAAGTCCATATCTAATGGTCGGAAAACTTTATCCATTATAGATGGGTCTCCTTGCAATAGAATATTTTTATAGGCTTCAATTAATTTATTTCGCAGGACACCCATAGATTGTTCATCTAAAGGTAGTTCTTCTGTTTCTATAAATTTCCCTTGTAACATATGGACTAGTACTTCCTCACTAGTCTCTAATTTTCCTCTTAATTTTGGTTTTTCATATCTAAGTTTATTTTCAACCTCATCAAAAATAACACTAGGAGTCATTAAATACATTTTATCAATGTCAAAATCTGACCCTGTTTTCTTGGTTATACCTGCATAAGCTACAACAGTATCTCCCATACCTTCTGGTAATATTCCTACTACTCTGAATGCATCATTAGATACTAGACCTTGATTTGGAATACGATATCCTATTATATTTTCTAGGATTTCCATATCAATCATTCCACCAAGATATCTACCAGTTTTTTCATTGTAAGTACCAAATAATTCTGCAGAACTATATTTTTGATAGTTAGGAATATACTTACTAATTAAATTTCCTGGAACAAATATACCTGATGGTGTTAATTTTTTTCTACCCGTTTGTTTATCTATAGTAAACTGAGGCATAGTAGCTCTTTCATCTTTACCTTCTAAAAACCAAGGAGTAAACTTAACCCCTTTTGAAGAAGCTTCTCCTTTAGTTAAACCAAAATCAGCCATCTGAATAAAACCTCCACCATTAGTTTTGATTTTATTTAAATCATTATTGATAATAGAACTAAATACATTTTGAAATATCTCAGTGGCTCCTGGAATACCATAGGGGGATAATCCCATTTTTAATCCATTGATTAAATTTTTAGGAACATCACGTCTTGCTTCTAATTGCTTAATTATTCTTTCATATAGAGCTTCTTCATTATCTATTTTACCAGTTGTAGGATTAATACCTAACTCTTTATAGACATTTGCTTTATTTTTATATAATATAGAAGTAGATAATTGATTTAAATAATCAATCATTGCATCTCCTGTATAATCTTTTCCATTCTCTAAAGTAAATTTATCTTCTAAATTAAATACTAAAGCTTGGAATATATTTTTTTGAATTTGTGAACCAACATCTGTAAGTTTTATTCCTTTAGTTGGTAAATCTTGTTGTAATTTCCAGAATCTATTATTTAAAGGAAGTACATTTAATTTAAAATCCTCTAATAAGTTACCATTATCATCATGGATTCTATTAGGGATAGGCATTCCTACCTTAATACCACCTGATGTAATAAGTTCATCTATGTTTTGATTTTGCATTTTAGTAAGAATCTTACTTAAAGTAGGAAGATTCCTAACCAAATTAGGTACTAATACTGCCTGCGAGTATTTTAAAAATACTGGACGACCACTTGTTACATCAAAATATACCCCTTTTAATGGCTGAGCTACAATTTTTCTTTGAGCCTCTGTAAATTGTGGTATCTTTTTATTCATTTCTTCCCAAACAGCATCATGTTCAGAAGTCCATTTACCCATTTTTTCCATTAAGAATCTCCATCGTTTAGGAGTAATCCATGCTTGAGCATCAGTACTATCTACTGGGCCTCGTTTTGATTTAGGGTCTTTCCTTTTGTATTGGTTAGCAACATCTGCAGAAGTGTATTCTTTTAAATACTCATAAGATGGGTCATCTATTTCTAAACTTTCTATTACAGAAATATTAAAAGTTAAATCCTCTTCATTATATACATTTAGATATAAACCATCAGTATATGTAGCAGGAACCCTTTTCCTGTAGTCAATCATATTCTTATAGTAGGCTAAATCTCCTGTAAACATTTTAGCATATTCAACTTGAGAGATGATACCATTAACTATAATATCACCAGCTACCTTAAAAGCAGCTTTTGCTACATTAGCATCTGTGCCTTCTTTATAAAAATCAAAGATACTGTTATCTACACTATTATTTACTAATACTCCATCTGTGTTATATGCAACTATATTCTCTCTTAAAAGAATCTCATTAAAATCTATTATCTTTTGAAGAATTTTAGGTTTAATATATTTTTCTTTTAGTTCTGCTTTTTGGGCATTAGATAAAGTTTCAAATTCAGGATGTCCAGCCTCATTAAATAAATTAAAGCTTAAAGGAGAATCTGGTACACTTTGTAGCATTCCATTCTCAAATACTGGAGATATCTCAGGAAATAACTGAGACCTTAATCCATTTCTATTATCTAAATGGTAATTTGGAAGTAATTCAATACTTGAATCAACTAAAGAATTCACTATATTTGAAGATACTTCATTCATCCTAGCATATTCATCTAGAAAATAATTTAGTAATACCTCTAATGGTTCATCATCTATAGTATAATTTCCATTCTCATATCTTGCATTAGTTTGCATCAAATCTACACCATAGTGTATTTGATACTCTGTGCTTTTATCAGCAGCTAAGGCAGTTTTCCACCAGGATTTATTACTTGAAGAACCATATACACCAAGTATTTTATGTATATAATCAACTAATGAATCAGTATAAGATATGTCATCATTATCTACTGCATTAGTAGCATCATATTCCTCCTGTAATGAATTAAATACTCCAATTTCTAATTGAGATAGTCTTTGTAAGGATAGTTTTTTATTAAATTTATAACCATTTGACTTAGACATCCCAAGTAGATACTGCATTACTCTAGACCCTTTATTAAACTTTTGAGACTTATAGTGCTCTAGTAAAGCATTGGGGTCTCTCTTCCACTCCCCTATTTTTAAATCTAGGAAGGAAGGATTAGAGTAAGTCCATTTAGTTTTACCCATAGTAAATATAGAAGCATCAGAAGTTTCTTCCATAAAGAAAGCCTCTGCTTTAGCAAGTTTACCTAATTCTCCACTTTGAGTCTTAAATATATTAAAGTCAAATAAACTACTTCTTTTAGCCTCATCAAGATATGGTACTAATATTCTTTTATATAGTCTATCATTCAATAAGGTGGATATTTTATCCATCTTTTCTTCAAAATCAGTCTCTATTGAAGAATTATTATTTAAATAATATTTTAATCCAGCTAATGATGGGTCAGTATATATTCCTATTCCAGCTAAATGTCGTTGAACATCTCTAAGTATTTGGTCAAGATTTTTTGGTTGGAATGATTTATCTTTTGTATTAAGTAATTGAGTATATTCTTTTAACTTCGTTACATTCTCTGTAAGCGTATCTCTTGAATATAACTTCATAAAGTTGTCATACCATGCAGTAAGTATATTACTTTGTCTTGAACCAACTTCAGATAAGTTTTTAATCTCATAAGTTATATTCCCATTTTCATCAATAGAAAATTCACTTCCTAAGAAATTCTTTTTAAACAAATAAAAAGAAGATACAAACTGATTTTTAAATGCATCAGTTGCTATTGCTGGGTCTTGTAATTTTGAAACAAGATTTTTTAAGAATGGTTTAACCCCTACTAAGTCTTTTATTCTATTCACATATACATCATATAGATTCTCATATGCTTGTGTAGAGTTCTCAATTTTTGTAGGTAGTTTTATAGATTGTAAATCTGATAGTTCTTTGAATAAAGTAGTATAGATATTATCAAAAGGAACAAACTTATAAAGACCAAAAGAATTTTTACGAGTATCTTCTATTAAAGATAAAAACATCTTCACATTAGATAACATATTAGTTCTATGTGACTTTAAAAAGGATTCTACTCTAGCTCCAGAACCTTTCATTTCAGTTTCTTCACTCTGTTGTCTCTCTGATTCTTCTTCTTCAGATTCCACAAGAGTTATTTTATTACTTTGAAAGTATTGTTTAACTAAATTAATCCATTCATCAATATGCTTTAAACTATTTTCTACTTTTATAGCCTTAGATATATCTTCAATTTCATCAGATTTATTTAATCTCTTAGAAAGGGCAGATAATTGTTCTTTAATTAAGTCCTGAATTGGAACTTTTGATGCCTCAAATTTTAAAGTATCTAAGTCTAAATTTAAATTATTAGCTTTAGCAAATACTAAAGCCAAACTTTCAGTAAGTTCTTTAGTTTCACTAGTAGTAAATATCCCATTTAAACCAACTCTTTCATATGGGTAATAAACTCTTTCATTATATCGGTCTAGAAAAAAATGTTTATCTAGCGTTCTATCTAGAAATAGTTGTGGCTCTCCAGTTTCTACAGACACCCGACCTTTAAATAATTCAGAAACATTATCATTGAGATGCTCAGCATGATAATCTCCAAATATTTCTATAAGTTCAGGTGTAGCAAAATAGGCTAAATATTCTTTAGCCTTCTCTGTGCCCACTAATAATTCTAATTCTCTCCCTAGAATAGAATCTTCGTTTCCGTTTGTTAATGATGGTAAATTACAAGCCATTATAAATTACAGTTTTCTATTATTGTTTCTTCTGCTACACCTTTGTTTGTTAAAAATTCAACAATACCTTGAGTGATTAGAACGTCATTTCCTTTATTCTTAGTAATAATAAAACCTATTTGTTTTATATTACTATCATTTATTAATCCAGTCTTTCTAAGTGATGCAAATACTTCTTTTGCATTAGCTTCATTTATTTTATCTTTCAAACTTAGTGCTTTTCTTTCTCTTACTTTAGCTATCTTAAGTGTTTTCTCTACCTTTTCATCCTTTTCAGTAACTACTTTTTTAGGTGAATTTAATACACCTGGTTTTTCTTGAACACTGTTGCTAGTATTTTGTTTTTCTCCTACCTGAAGAGCAAATGCTTTATAGACATCAGTTGCAGTAAATACAGGATAATCATAGCCTTGGGTATTTGCTAAAGCTACTTCTCTAAGATAATTATTAATAATTGCTATATATTCTGTTTT
>JBPPMM010000223.1:0-10545 GCA_051306075.1 Chitinophagaceae bacterium | reverse complement strand
AATACAGCCGCTCTTGTTTTCATTGTTTTATTATTGATTCCTTTTCTTTTATAAACTCCTGTATATTTTGAATCACTTTCTACATTAATAAAGTGCGGGCTTCTATACTGGCCCAGGTAATATGGGGGGTGAGCAAGATCTTTTCTTTATTCTTTACCTGCAAATAAGGATGCGTTGATGGAATAGGTTCTTTTTCGTATACATCAATTCCTGCAGCCGCAATCAAGTCTTCATTTAAAGCAGTAACCAAATCTGCTTCGTTCACAATACCACCTCTTCCGGCATTGATAAGGATGGTTGATCTTTTCATCAGCTTCAACCGCTCATAGTTTAAAAGATCTTTCGTGTATTCATTAAGCGGTGCATGTATGGAAACAATATCAGAAGTTTTTAAAAACTCATCTAATTCAAGCTGCAGGTAAGGCTGATCATAAGTTTTTCCGGAAGCAGAATAATAAACGACTTCGGAACCGAATGCCCTGGCGATCCTGGCTACTTTTCTCCCGATATGTCCTAAGCCAATAATACCAAAACGTTTCCCGGTCAATTCCCGGAATGTTCTTCCAAAATCGGTAAAAATTTCACTCTGTGAATATTTTCCTTCCTTAACATATTGATCGAAGTAAGATAAATGAGTGAGTAAATGCAATAGCATGGCAAATGTGCCCTGGGCTACACTGTTGGTTGAATAATCGGCCACGTTTTTTACAACGATCCCTCTTTCATCCGCCGCTATTTTATCCACGTTGTTGGTTCCTGTAGCAGCAATACAAATTAATTTTAATCGCTTTGCCTGCTCAATGGTATTCCGGTCTATCACCACTTTATTTGAGATAATGATATCAGCATCCTTTACCCTCTCCAATGTTTGATCCGGCTTTGTTGTTTGATAATACCTTACCTCACCAAATTGTTCCAATAAATTCATATTGGGAATTTCATCTATCGTTTTGGTATCCAGAAAAACTACTTTCATATATTCAAATAATAAAAGTGGTAAATAATTTACCTGGCGAATCAAAGAGTTTTTTATTCAGCAAGACAACGGCCTGGTTTAAACCCTTTCTATTAACCCGCCTTTCTTACTTTGATTACCAATTTTTTCAGCAAGCCGGATTCGTCCGCTTTTATACCGGGACGATGCGCATCATTGATAAACATGATAAAAAATTTGTCAGGGGAAGACTCATAGTATTTCCCATCGGCAGTATAGAAAGCAATATCTTTTGCACTATCATACTCCGTGATAAGAGTTGTCGCATTCAGGGGCGCCTTCCCGATCTTTTCTTTCCCATTAAGCACATAATGTATGTCAATGTAATTATGATGTGCTTCAAAACGGGTTGAATCAAATTCCTTCGGCGGGCCTTCTGTTATGATCGCAAATACATTTTCACCGTCTATTTCATATCTGCCGGGAGCAATGGATGCCAGGTCACTTCTTTGTAAATAGGCAAATGCGGTATCCCATCCTTCCTTATTGGCTTCGTATTGTTTTTTGAACTCTTCCTGGTCAATGGACTCATGCGGTTTTAGTTTCAATCCCTTTGACCATTCCCCCGCTTCAAACCATTGGGACGTTGTTTCATCATTAGTTTTCTTTGAAGAATCATCTGAACAAGAACCAAAAATAATGGCAGATAAAAAAAGGAATGACATGCAAAATGTTAGTTTCATTTAATATTGTTTAGATAGATTATTTTTTGCCTGCACGGCCAATGCCAAACTGGTCTCCTGCTATTACGGCTTTGTTTCCGTTCAACTGCACTTCCACTACCTTTTCACTGGAAACACTGTTATTGAATTCATCTTTCAGTGTTAGCAGGATCTTCCTTGTTTTTACATCGATCACTTCACCGCTTGAAGGGTAGGCATATTTTCCATCGACTGTAAACGTGACCCATCCCGGCATGTCCTGCAAAGGAATGGTGCTTAATTGCTGGTACGGAGCTTTGGCACTGAAAATATGCATGCGCATATTATGTCCATCGGCTACCCAAAGTTCTTTTTCATCTGGAGTGAGGCCAATACCATGGCTTGGATTACCATGTCTTCTTACAGGTCCTTTGTTCCATCCTTCTACTACTATTTTATCTAATACCTTACCTGTTTTCAGATCGCCCACTTCAAAACCAAGCAAGCTATCTACGGTGGCAAATATCAGGGTTTCCGCGGCGTTGATGGTAAAAGGCCGGATGAAATTACTGAAGGGCCCCACTTTTTCAACTATAGTATGTGTCTTTGGATCAGCAACAAACAATAAGGGAGAGGCAATATCCGCCATATAAACCCGGTTTCCCGAAGGCCCGTAAACCGTGTTATGTGCTCTTCTTACCACTTGTATTTTCTTAATGATATCACCCGATTCACAATCAACTACATTCCAGAAATCTTTTTCCAGGGAAGGGAGATACATGATTTTTCCATCAGGAGAAATAGACATGCGGTCGCAGCCTCCTTCAAATTGTTTTTCCCAAATAACTTTTTCTGTTGCCAGGTCTATCCGCTGCAGAGATTCAAGTGTACTTACATAAATACTATTCAGCTGAACGCTTACAGCCACTCCTTTCACATTGGAAGGTGTTCCATCTTTATGGAGTCCCTGCGTCTTTATCCTTTTTACAAAACGATGGTTGTTGTTGATATCAAATACAAGAATGCCGTGGCCACCATAACCCAGGTAGTCACGTATGCCCGGCGTGGCAACATATAAATATCGCTTGGTGATTGGTGGTGATTTTATTTGCTGGCCATATACATTTTTTGGTAAAGGCGACCATGCAATGGACAGCGTCAAAATCAGGATGGCTGATATGGAAAGTATCCAGGATTTAAGTTTCATAACGTTTAATATTTTTTTATTACTTTTTTTTAAAATAAGACATTAATCATATCCTTCATTTTGCGCAAAAATAGCTTTGTCGTTGATCAATTGAATCTGGCTCAACGGTAATGGAAATACAGTCATATAAGGTTTCATACCTAATGGAGCCATTACCGATAATGCACGTCCTGTTCTTACCAGGTCAAACCACCTGTGTCCTTCAAAAGATAATTCCAGTCTTCTTTCAAGGTAAATATTATCCCTGGCTTCGGCTTGTGTTAATCCTGAATAGCCCAGCAAGCCGGCTCTCACTCTTACTAAATTTAAATAATTTAATGCTTCTACAGTTTTGCCATTTTCATTCATTGCTTCGGCCAGCATTAATAATACATCAGCATAGCGAATTACTTTCCAGTTAGCCCTGCTATCGCAACTGGCCAATAGCTTAACCATGTATTTTTTTGTGTAGGTCTGCACATCATTAGAAGTTGGCAGTAATGGATGAAACACGCCGTTATTATCTGTAAATCCATCCGCTGCGGTAATATCTTTTCTCTGGTCACCGGGAGGGAATATGGCAAACAATGAACGGGGAGGATTATTGTTTCCGTTCTGACCTCCGGTCACCCCATAAAATGCAGCAGTTGCCGGATCCTTTGGGCTGAAATTGGTAGTAAAGCAATTTCCTTCTCCTAATCCTTGTTCATATTCTATATCAAAAATATATTCACTATGGTGTTCATCCTTGGTATAGTCAAACAAGTCAGTGTACTTAGGTAAAAGCGAATAACCCAAAGTAGTTACTTCCGTCAATTTGGCTTCTGCTTTTGCAAAATCCTTTATGGTTAAATATACTTTACCCAACAAAGACTTCGCTGCACCTTTTGTAACCCGGCCCATGTCTGAACCTGTAAATTTCGCCGGCAATACAGTTTCGGCGTAGAGCAAATCTTTTATGATTACTTCCTCATAGATCTTTGAAACTTTTTCACGCGGTGTTTTATAACCCTGCTCTATAGTTAAAAGCGAAGTAACCATAGGAACATCTCCATAGATCCTTACCAGGTCAAAATAGGCAAGGGCACGGAGAAACTTTGCCTCCCCGGCATAGATATCCCTGTTTTTTACAACATTTACATCCGCCCCTTCAATATTCGTGATCAGGCTGTTGGCGCGGTTAATTATATTGTAATAATTCAACCAGGTGGTCCTGATAACAGGGTCATCATTATTAATGGTGAAGTTGTCCATGAAGGCTGCGGTATTCTTTACCAGTTCATCCCAGGAGTCGTCTCCGCGCATGTCTCCAAAAAGCCACATATTCTCATATTGAACCTGGTAAAGACCGTAAATGCCGACGGCCGCATCTTTAAAATCTTTATCTGTTTTATATAAAGCATCTGTACTTACTGTTGATATAGGTTGCAGCTCTATAAAGCTTTTTTTACAGGAGGTCATTACAACCAGGAAGGCTGTTACTCCTATGTAAAATATTTTTTTCATGATGATCATAATTTTAGTTTGATTCATTTTTTTAGAAGGAAAGGTTAAGTCCGAAAACTATACTCTTGGAAAGTGGATAGTCATAGTTTGCATTGCCGGGAGTAAGCGGATTACTGTTTCGGCTTATATCCGGGTTGAACCCAACATAATCGGTGATAAGAAATGGATTATTGGCACTTATATAAAAACGGGCAAAATTCAGTTTCGCTTTGCTGATCCATTTTTCAGGCAATACATATGCTAACGTAATATTATTGATCCGCAGATAGGATGCGTCATCAAGCCATAGCGTACTATAAGTACCTCTCCAGTTTCCGGTTGGTGTATCATTAGGTCTTGGCGCCCAACCATTGCCAGGCTCCTGCTCCGATTTCCAGTAATCATTCATGATAGATAATTGTCTGAATCTACCGCGATTATTTGCAGACTGACCCCGCTCCAACGCAATAACTTTATTTCCTTCCGTGCCCTGCAGACTGATGCTCAGGCTAAAATTATCATAAGCAAAGCGGTTGGTCATACCGTAATAAAAATCAGGATAGGGGGAACCGATTATTGTTTTATCAAAGCTATTAATAACGCCATCCGGTTTTCCATCGGGACCACTGATATCCCTGAATCTTACATCGCCCACTCTTGATTTATCCCGTGCACCCGGATTGAAAATGGGGCCCTGGGCCAGCTCTGCTGCATTCTGAAAAATGCCATCAGAGATCCATCCAAAAAACATCCCCACCGGCTGGCCGATCATTGTAATATTTCCTCCATTGATGATCGGATCACCTGAAGGACCGAGCTTAATGACCTCACCTTTTATAGTAGACAGGTTAAAGTCGGTTGTCCACTGAAACTTGTTTTTGAAATTTACTGTGCTCACTACAAACTCCCAACCGGTATTTTTAACTTCCCCAATATTTTTTAATGCGGTGTTAAACCCGAGAATGGCGGGAACATTTACATTCAATAACAGATCTGTATTCCTGGCCTGGAAATGATCCACAGAAATGGAAAGCCTGCTTTTGAGCAACCTTACATCCAAACCACCATTAAATGACTTTTGCTTTTCCCAGGTAAGCGAAGGATTAGCCAGCCTTCCGGGAGCATAACCGCCAACGGCAGCTCCTCCTAAAGTATATTTTTCATAGTTAATCGTAGCGTACTGTTCGTAATTACCAATATTGTTATTTCCGGTTTCACCATAACTGGCTCTTAATTTCAGGTCATTAACAAACTGAACGTTTTTCAAAAAATTTTCATCAGAAACTCTCCAGGCCACTGCCGCTGAAGGAAAAACCCCGTATTTATTTTCGCTGCCAAAACGGGAAGAACCATCCGTACGGATAGAAGCAGTCAAATAATATTTCCCATCAAAATTGTAGTTTACCCGACCCAGGTAGGATATCAAAGCCCATTTATAGCTATTTGATGAACCCGCAGTAATAATACCACTTACTGCACTTAAAGTGGGTACAAGATTGTTGGGAAAGCGGTCACTGGTAAGATAATTTGATTCAAAGGTTTCCTCCTGGCTGGTAAACCCTGCTAATGCAGCAAGGGAATGCCTATTAAAAACCTTGCTGTAGTTCAGCGTAGTTTCTGTTAACCAGTTTCCGGTTAAAGATGCATTATCGGTTCCGATTGCGGGGTTATTATTAAATGCCGGTAACCTGGGTTTAAAATTCATGCCTTTTATATTAAGCATGTTTACCCCAACCAGCACATTCAATTTTAGATTATCAATGATTGTGTATTCAGCATTTATATTTCCTAAAAAGCCCATTGCTTTTTGCCTTCCCTGAACTTCCCTTGCAAGCGCCAAAGGATTCTGGGTAGAAACCACGGCATCTAATCCATCTCCAAATGCGAAATAAGATCCATCAGGATTCAATAAACTATAATACATAGGAATTTGAATCGCATTATAAATTATATCCGAGCCCCTGCTACCATTACTACCAATTTCATCTGCTCCCTGCCCGCCTATATTTGTTTTATCAGTATAAAATGGATTCAGATTCATTTTAACCAATAAACGATTGGACACTTTTATATCTACATTGGCACGTGCTGAGTATCTTTTATAATTTGTATTGATCACGATTCCGTCCTGTGTAAGATATTCGCCGCTCAAAGAATATTTTACATTATCAGTGCCTCCTCTTGCTGTTAATTGATATTGTTGCTGTGGCGCTGTTTGCAGAACTTCATACACATGGTCTTTGAAATCAAGCGTGGTACCCGGCATGGTAGGTGTTTCTCCTTTCAGAACCTGCAATACGGTAATAGGAACAGCTTGTTTCCATTTTAATGGATCTCCGGATACATCATTTCCTTCATCCAGGTTCCTGTTTCGTATGCCATCAAAATAATGTTGTGCTTCTTCCAGTGCCGTTTGATATTCCGGAACTTTGGCAATTTTTTGATATCCCGTATAGGTATCAAAACTAATGACTGGCTTGCCAGTCTTTCCTCTTTTTGTTGCAATGAGAACAACGCCATTTGAACCGCGGGAACCATAAATAGCCGTCGCCGAAGCGTCTTTCAGAACATCAATGGTCTCAATATCATTGGGGTTAAGCATTTGAATACTTGAAAGAGGCATTCCATCTACAACATATAAAGGATCGCTTGCTGCGGAAATACTACCTACTCCTCTTATCCTTATTTGTGGCGGTGCGCCGGGTTCTCCTGAACTTGGTTTTACCTGAACACCGGCCATTTTTCCCAGTAAAGCCTGGTCCACGCGGGTTAAGGCAAGGTCCTTTATTTTATCACCATCAACTGAGGCTACAGATCCGGTAAGATCCTTTCTTTTTTGCGTGCCGTAACCAACCACAACCACCTGGTTCAGCATAGTAATAGTGTCTCTCATCTTGATCATTAAAGAAAGAGTGACCTCCTCTTTAATATTATATCCAGACAGGGTTTGGCTCTCGTAGCCTACTGCAGAAAAAATAAAGGAATAAGGCCCTCCAGAAGGAATGCGGGCAAAGGAGAAATTTCCAGCTTCATCGCTGGTTGTACCGGAAGTGAAATTGTTTCTTGTATTCCGGATAACAATAGAAACACCGGAAACGGGAGCATTGTGCAAGTCCTGCACCAACCCTTTTACAACGCTGGTAACTTCCTGCGCATAAACATCCGGTGATTTGAAAACAGAAATAATGAATACAAGGGCAAATAGTAAGCCCTTTGACTTAATGGAGTTAAATCTCATATAGCAGCATTTAATGAAAGTGAATAATAGTTATATAACCCGGTTTATATAACCATTTCCTTTTTTAATCAGAGCCGGGATCAATCGTATTTTACTTAAAAAAAAATCTATTTACTTATGACAAACCTGTTTTTTTCTTTTGTTAGGGTCAGTTTATTAATAGTAGTGATATTCTTTAATATATATTCCAATGAATCTGATTTACCAAATCTGCCTATAAAGTAGATGCTTTGAACATCCTTTCTTTTATAAACAATCTGGGTTCCGAACATTTTCTCCAACTGATCAAAAATATCTGGCAGGGATTGGTTGTTGAACATATACCAGGACCCTTTTACATTCTTAGGTATAGATGGATTATCGTAGGAAGAATCGATCTTTTTCTTTGCCAGTTGCTTTGGCACTCCGGTTCCTGTTTGAAAATTTCTGATCCTTGCCGTGCCTTTTCTCTTATTATATAAAAGCTCCTGGCCCGGTAAAAGATAAAAAGGTTTATTAAGTTTTGCTCCTATACCGTCAACCGAATTCACCACAACACTTCCTTCGGATAAACGCACAGTGATCAGTTGGTCTTTTTCAAAATTGGTCACTGTAAATTCAGTACCCAGGGCGGTTGTTGCCAGAGCTCCGCTAAAAACAGTAAATGGTCTTGATTTATCTTTAAACACTTTGAAAGAAGCCTTTCCCTTTAACTGAATGTCCCTTTTATTATCTGCAAACGGTTCTGCAAAGCTTATTTCACTCTGATTCCATAGTATTATTTCGGAACCGTCATCTAATTTAATTTGCCTGGTTTTTCCTGAATTATTTTTCTCATTCCGTACAAAAGATTTTTGATCTATTGCAACAGGATTTTCTTTTGCCAGATCAGCAATATTTTCCTTATCAGAAGGATACAATAACCAAAACATCCCAAATAAAAATAAAACCGATGCGGCTACTGCTACCTTTCTTAGTATTCTGAAAATCTTTGATTTCTTTTGACCCTCTTCAATATTCAATTCCCGGACCAGGCCACCTGGATTTGATTTCAACTGTCTTTCATTAATAATCCGTTCCAGGTGCATCCTTTCCTCATCAAGGTTTATTTCTTCAACTCCACGGTTAATTTGTAAAAGGGTCCATACTTGTTGAAACTCTTCAAAATATTTTTTTAATTCATCATCTGTTCCAATCGCCCGGACCACATATTCTTCCTCCTCCGTATTTAATTCCTTTAATAAATACGATACAAACAGCCTGTCCAATTCATTTTTGTCTTTCATGTACTATTATTAAAACGTGGTAGCGACTTCCTACCCTTACAACTAAAAAAAATAAATTTTAACCCCATATTCAATCAACAATAAAAACCAGAACAGGGTCAGGTAAGAAGAAAGATTGATTCTCAGCTTAGCTAAGGCACGACTCATTTGAGTTTCAATCGTTTTTATTGAAATATCCATTTCCTTGGCAATTTCAGCGTATTTCAAACCTTCAAAACGGGATAATTCAAAAACTCTGCGCATTTGGTCTGGCAGTTCAGCTATCGCCTTGTTTACATCTGACTGCAATTCTTTAAATTCGGCCAGTTTATCTTCATTCCACCATTCGGCTCCTTTTTCATTTTGTACGAATAGCTCGTGTTTCTTTCTTACCGAATCGTGCCTGATCAAATCCAGGCACAGATTGGTAATGACCTTATATAAATAGGCCCTTCCCGATACTTTGGAAGTAAAATTTGCCCCTGATTCTAATAATTTGATAAACCCGGAATGCACCACATCTTTTGATTCGTCCAGGCTCAATCCAAACCGGTACTGGCAATAAGCGCAAAGAGGTTTAAAATATTCGCGGAATAAATCATCAAAGCCAGCCTTGTCATTTTGATCTTTAGCCTGTACCATTTCTTCTCCTCTTTTAGTTTCGGTAAGATCTGTATATAAAATATTTGCAGGATAAGTTTGCAGTTAAGACCCAAAAGGTAAAAAAAGATGTTGAATAATATCAATTATAACCAGAACTGATCAATATCTTTCTTTTTCTATATAGAATTTCTGAGCAACCAGTGCACATACTATTATTTTTCAAAATCTGTAACAGGTATGAATGACCGGTCATTTATAAGCCGAAAAAAGATTTTCATAATTTATCGGGTGTTTGTAAAATGAACCGCGAAAAAATTTTGATCTTTTATTTTTTGCGGGTTTTTCTTTTTATTCCGGAATTCCCAGGGAGCAGTTGGGTTTCTCGTTTGCCATAAGCCTTTCTTTTCTAAACGGGCTTTTTTTTCGGCAGCTGCATAAGCCAGATCGGTAGAATACTTTTTATAATGCCAGGCATAACCATTTCTTATCATCGCCAGGTTGATGTCTTTGTCATCGTAATAAACTATTGCAATGATCCGCTTATTCCGGTCCCGGCCCTTTGATATTATTTTTATTTCCTTTTTGAAAATATAATTCGCCAGTACATCCTTAGCCACTTTATAAAAATCCTGTTTCCGCTCAGGACAATCAATTCCATACATGCGAATGCGATAAATATTTTTGTCCCTTGTTAATACATCAAAAGTATCACCGTCGATAATTTTTACTACAGTACCCGACTGTCCTGAAATTGGGACAACTGCCTTATGCTGCGCATTTGTACAACTAAAAAACAATAGGTGTAAAAAAAATAGCCCGGTCATTCTTCCGGATGAGTTCCCGCATTTCTTTTCTTTTTGAACCATAGGACCTGGCTAATTATATTCTGCTTAAAAAATTCATCCGAAAAAAATCAATAGTACAGGTTTATTATCTTTATCTGCCTTTTTTTTAATTTTTATCATGATTATGATCCGCTTTATCATTAGCATTTGCCTGCTTTTTTCCAGTTTTTCAATTCTTGCACAAACAAAAACAAGAAAAGCCATATTTATTATTGTAGATGGCATTGCTTCCGACGTCATTGAGAAATCAGAACTGCCAAACTTAAAAAGAATTGCCGGATCCAATGGCTTTGCGAGATCATTAGTAGG
>JBPPMM010000192.1:0-7874 GCA_051306075.1 Chitinophagaceae bacterium | reverse complement strand
TTTCATGTTACTCACTTCCTTATTGCTCATTCGCCGTCCGTCAATTTCCAGGTACATGTTGAGCAGGTTAAAACTTTTTAAAAAGTTGCTGACCCTGCCGCGACCATAAAGATCATAAGCCCCGGCCAGTACAACTTCTTTTACTTTGAATGGTTCCGGGGAAGATACAATTCCGATCATGCCATTAGCTACCGTAATACCATAATAATTATTGGGATCAATGACATCCGCCTTAATTTTCCAGGGATCCTGAGCTTTACTGTACAAGCCAGAAAAAGCGACGAAAAAAACAAGGAGCAAGCAGCGCATAAAAAAGGTTTATTTTGCAAAATAATTAGTGAGTGAATTTACTTTTATTTACCTGAATTCTGTTTCCCCGATTAAATTCTTATTAGTATATGAAAAAAGGGTTTATTGTTGCCTTAACTGTATTTTTTTTGCTATTGGTCAGCTTTTATTTTTTTATTCCCGGAAAAATATTCGTTACGCAATCCATAAACTCAACCACCAATCTAAATGCAGTGTACCGTTTTTTATCTCAAGATTCTAATTGGGCAAAATGGTGGCCCCAACCGGCACAGGCCACTTCTCATTCTTCCAGGGAATTACAGTTCGGTGATTACCGGTTTACAATAGTGAATCCCTTATACAACGCATTTGAGATCAATATTGAAAAAGGTGGTCATACAATAAGTAGCCTGCTACATCTTGTTCAATCAGACAATGATACCATCAAAATAGAATGGAGCGCAGCCAGCATTACGGGTTTCAATCCTGTTTTAAGAATTCGCAGGTATTTTGCAGCAAGAGGTTTAAAAAATAAAATGGATATTGCTTTAGGTGCATTGGAAAAATATATCAGTGAGGTTAAGCATCTTTATGGCTTGGATATAAGAAAAGAGAAAGTGAAGATCGAATACCTGGTAACGATGAATAAATCCTTTACGCATTATCCGGCTACAGAAGATGTTTATGATTTGATCGGGTTGATAAGGAATAGAATAAAAAATGAACAAGCCAGGGAAGAGGATAACCCGATGCTGCACGTTAAAATTATTGACAGCTCCCATTTTGAAGCCCAGGTTGCGATACCTGTGAATATTGAATTGCCTGACACAGAAAATTTTGCTACCAAACGAATGTTGAAAAACGGGGATATCCTGGTTTCTGAAATTAAAGGCGGCAGATATTCCGGGGAGATGGCTTTGAAACAACTTGGTGTATACGCTATGGATCACCGGTATAATAATATCGCCATTCCTTTTCTGTCATTGGTTACAGACAGAATGAAAGAACCGGATTCAACAAACTGGGTTACCCGGGTATATTATCCTATTAATTAGAAAGGGGAAGATTTCAGAAACTAAGGATAAAACGGAGTTTATTTTCCTATAGAAGAAAATTGAATCACCCGGGTGCTGTCATTATTCCTTACCAGCACAAATGATTTCCGGCCGTTGATTTCAATAGGCTTTATTCTTCGCACCTGCCCTTTTACCACAACACCATTGATGGTTTCGCATGCAAAGTTTCCATTTCCCTTGTTTACCAATATGCAACCAAAATCTGCATCATATCTTCCCTGCTGAATATTACCGCCATAGTAATTTCCTCCCAGCAATATGTCAGGCAATTGATCATTATTGGCGTCAATTATCACCGCATCACGGTAAGGAGTTAACTGCGCCTGCCATGGTAAATCCACCGTTGTAAAATTCAAATTACCGTTGTTTATTAAAACTGCGTTTGCAAAATAATCCGCCGTCAATAATTGCGCTTCTTTTAGTTTAGCCGAACCAAAAATATCCTTAATAGAAGCCTTTGCAAAATCTCCGGCATACAAAAATTTTTTCTTTATGTAAGGCAATTGTTTTTGAAGGTCGTCTTTATTTCCGAAAGGAAACTCCTTTCCGCTTATATAATAGGTCAATACCTGTTCTCCTTTGCCATTATCATCAAAATCATTAAAATAAAGCCGTACCGGTTCTTCAACAGATGCTTTTAAGCGGCTATTCAGACCAAGGTTTCCTGCTATAAAATCCATATCGCCATCATTATCTATATCAACAGGTAATATAAAATTCCACCATCCATTTTTCTCCGTAAGCGATCTTTTAGTAAAAGTTCCTTTATCATTGATGAAGGCTTCAATTCTACCCCACTCACAACTAATGACCAGGTCACTGTCGTGGTCATTATCTATATCACACCAAACAGCCCGCGTAACCATACCGACTTTGGATAATTCCTTTGCGCTTTTTGCAGTAACGTCGATAAACCTTCCGGTGCCATCATTTTGTAATAAGTAGGAGGATGGAATTTGTCCATAATCCCAGGGAACCGCCCTGCCGCCGATAAACAAATCCATATACCCGTCATTATTAAAATCATAGGGCACAATACAAGAGGCCGTCAGGAAAATATTATTAAATGCATTTTTTAGTATATTAAATTGAGTTTGCCCATCATTCAGATATACCCTGGGCGACAAATGAATATCCTTTCCATAATATTCATTTCCGCCACTGGCTACTACCAGGTCAGTAAATCCGTCGTTGTTCACGTCGATCCAGCAGGCGTCCACATCTTCGTACATGCTATCCTTCAACATTGCCGGTTGTTGCAGTTGCCTGAAACGTCCGCCGGGTACCTGTATAAAAATGGCATTGTGTTTTGTTTTGGCCGCACCAATGAAAACATCTTCCAAGCCATCTTTGTTAATATCACCTACTGCAAGCGCCGGACCTTCTGTTGACACCATATGCGGCATCAGGGGTTCGCGGTTAAATTCGTTGAATTGGTTTTCTAAGTGCTGGTATGAAATATTTACAAGATCTGTTATATCATTCATCGGCCGGATAGCACTTCTAAAAAAAGAGTTTACCTTTTTATAATCGAAGGATGGCAGATCCTTAAAATATTTTATTGTAAGGTGGCTACTATCCCCAATTGATAAAGGCTGGTACGTATTATCAGGCCATATTAAAAAAACAGAATCAATTTTTGATTTGTCCAGGCCGATATGAAGAGGAACCTGCATACTGGATTGAAATCCCCTTACCGGGTAATTTTCATAAGTCCGGATTTCCTGGTTTGAAAAAACGATGACTTTGGCTCCTATTGCATTATTATTATATTCAGAACCCTGCAATTTTATTTCTAAAAATCGCTTATCCTTTTTGTCGTTTGCCTTGTTTTCATAAATTAATACCGGATCATCAATATTATTAACAACTATATCCAGGTCACCATCATTGTCAAGGTCGGCATATACGGCTCCATTTGAATAAGTAGTTTTATCACTACCAATACTGTCTGCCATATCTGTGAACGAAAACTCCCCGTTATTTTTGAAGAACTTATTAGGTATTTTGATTTCGGGAAATTTATTAATCAGCGCCATGTTATTTTCATCCATTTTATTTGCATTCACTTTTTGCTGTATCTCATCGCTGGAAACAAAATTGATATAATCCATATCATTCAGGCGCTTGGGAATACCATTAGATATAAACAGGTCTTTTAAACCATCATTATCAAAATCAACGAAAAGAGGTGCCCAGCTCCAATCTGTAGCATATACACCGGAAAATAACCCCAGTTCACTAAACATTCCATTCTTCCTGTTGTATTGAAGGTTATTCCTGGAATATTGATAATTATATCCAATTGAAATTTTATCAAGGAAGATATCATACTCATCCTCGCCCAGGGAACGCTTCAGTATATAAGGATCGTAAGGGAGCATATCCATGGAGATAATTTCAGGAGCTCCGTCGTTATTAACATCAGCCACATCAACCCCCATGGAGAATTTACTGCTGTGCATTAAATGCTGTTCGCTTTCATCTTTGAATCTTCCATTTTTCTGGTTGATATACAGATAATCATTCTCATGAAAATCATTTCCTATATACAGATCAGGATAACCATCCATGTTAATATCGGATGCCACTATTCCCAATCCATAACCAATAGAAGAAGAATTAATCCCGGCTTCCTTTGTAATATCTGTGAACATAACTTTTGCCTCCCCAATGGCGGATGTGGATGAAATGACCTCATTTCGAAAAATACGATCACCGGAAAGCGGGTTATAAGTTGCTATAAAATTTGAACGAGGGGCAAAAGAACCATTTTGATGAACGGCATGATTCAATAAATACATATCCAGGTCGCCATCCATATCATAATCAAAAAATAATGCCTGGGTGCTGAAACCGGAAAAATCAAGACCATATTGCCCGGCCATATCTTCATAAAAAGGAATTCCATTTTTGTCAATGCCTTTACAGATAAGCAGTTGATTTTTGCTATTCAATATTTCATACCGGCCTACCTTGCAAACGTAGATATCAAGCAGACCATCGTTGTTAATATCAACAATTGATACTCCTGTAGACCATCCACTATCCTGCGGAAGAGAAGCTTCTTTCGAAACATCGGTAAATTTCAACCCTCCTTTGTTTATATATATTTTATTATCCCCCTGGTTTGAAGAAAAAAACAAATCAATCAAACCATCATTATTGAAATCACCTGCCCCTACCCCGGCTCCATTATAAAAATACATGTAGTTGAACATGTTAAACTGGCTGCCCGGTTTGAGTTTGTTTGTAAAATCAATGCCCGTCTGTTTATGATCAAGCACTTCAAAGAAAGTGGAATCTGATTTCTTTTCACGGGAGCATGTTGTAAAAAGTAATTCCAGCAATACCAGGCCAGCTGCTATGATAT
Organism: Chitinophagaceae bacterium; assembly: GCA_051306075.1. Lineage (GTDB taxonomy): Bacteria > Bacteroidota > Bacteroidia > Chitinophagales > Chitinophagaceae > Terrimonas_B. Next base: position 3,137 of record JBPPMM010000192.1, on the reverse strand, counting down.
AGCGACAATTTTTAAAAATCATTTAATTGCCTATTAATATTATCCAGTTTATATAAAAGAGGGAACTGGTCATTACGTGTTATTAATATATAGCTTTTGCCCTTGCTTCTTATTTCTTTAATATCCCTCACTTCGCCTGTCATGTCCAATCCGGAACTTGCCGGTTTTACTTTTTCAAAATTACCTGCTCCGCGATTTATCAACACATCTCCAAAGCTTGCATCCAGGCGGCCGAACTGTGGAGGAAAATTAAATTTATTACCTCCCGTTATTAAGTCCATTTTATTATCGTTATTAATATCCATAATGGAAATGGCATTCACACTGGATAATTGCACCATGCCGGGCAATTTTTTAATTGTAAAGCTTCCATTTCCGTTATTGAAAGCAACAACTGAACTACTGTAATTAAAAAATTTAACTTCTGCTTCATCTGTTAACTTTTTACCGAATAATTGTTGAATGGTCTTAGTGGCATACTCAGTGTTTTTTAGATTTTCCTTTTTTAGGGCAGGAAATTGTTCGGTAACATCCCGCTTTACAAATACGGGCATATCTTTTCCATCAAGCGTTTTTGTTCTGAACTGATCAATGGAGCCGCTCTGATCAAAATCATTTAACCAAATTTTTACCGGGTTAGCAGAATCCGGCCTGAGGTAAAAATTTTCCCCGATATTTCCTAATACAAGGTCCATCTTACCATCGCCATTCAAATCACCGGCAACTACGGTCTGCCACATTCCATTTAACGTGCTGAGATTTGTATTGGTTTGTTCTTTAAAAACTTTACCGTTGTAAGAAAATATCTTTGGAGCCATCCATTCTCCGGTTAATATCAATTCCGCTTTGCTGTCGCCGTTAACATCCGCCCATACGGCCCCCGTTATCATACCTGCTTTTGCTATTTCCGGATATATGCTTGCCGCCACCTCACTAAACTGCCCGCGACCATCATTGAGGTACAAATAACTGGAAGGAGTTACCCCATATTGGTAAGGCACACTTCTTCCGCCAACAAATAAATCCAGGTCTCCGTCGCCGTCAAAATCATTTTCAACAGCTACGGAAATATTCATGTCATTATTAGGAAAAGCCAGTGAATCTCTTTCAAAATTTCCTTTTCCATCATTTTTATATAAGCGGTGCTGCAATTGCCTTGTTCTGGGAGGGACATTATTACCTCCGGCTCCAACAAACAGATCCATATCACCATCGTTATCGCTATCAAAAAATAACACGGCAACATCTTCAAAGTCTGCAAATTTATTAAACAGGGGTTCCACTTTTTTTATAAAGCCCTTGTTGGTCTGTAAGTATAATTGTCCTGCCTGCCCCTTTGCTCCTCCAATATATACGTCCTCAAGTCCGTCTCCATTTACATCAGACTTTCCAATTTTTGGACCTTCCCTTGACAGCATCTCAGGAGTATTTCTTTCAAAATAAAAATCAATATAATTGTCCTCTGTATGCTTTTCCCATTTATTAATTACTGGTTGAAATATTGTCTGATTTTCCGGAAGTGTGCTCTGGTATAATTTTCCGGGAGGCTCTCGTTGCTGCACCAAATGAACTTTATTTATTTCCGGATGATCATAATGATCATAAGTACCATCGGGCCATATTATGACCATTGAATCCACGGAGGATAGATTACCTAAACCTACAATCTGTTTATAATCTACTGAAGACTGAAATCCCCGGCTGGGTTCTATTTCACGATAAAAAGCCTGGCCTGCTTTGAATATTTTTATCTTGCTTCCAATGGCGAACGTATTGGTTCCTTTTCCTTTTAATGATATCCCGATATAATTGTGCTTACTGTTTTCACGGCTGTTGTTTTTATAGATGAATGCTTTTTCATTAACATTATTGATCACCAAGTCAAGATCTCCGTCATTATCAAGGTCACCATATGCTGCTCCGTTAGAAAAAGAGGGTTTAGTAAATCCCCATGATTTTCCTGCATCGGAAAATTTCAGGTTACCCTCATTCTTAAATGCTTTATTTAAAATAGGTACTGAAGGCATCTTTGCAATTATTTCATCGACCTGTTCCTTCTTACCTGTCATCACCATGTTCTGAATAATATTGTTGGCAAAAAAATCCATAAAATCAAGATCGGTTACGTCATGATAAATTCCATTGCATACATAAATATCCGTTAACCCATCGTTATCCGCATCAAACATGAGTGCGCCCCAACTCCAGTCAGAAGCGGCCACACCGCTATAATAACTAGTTTCAGAAAACTTATTATTACCATTATTCACCTGCAACGTATTTTGCATCAGTTGGTGATAAAACCCCTGTTGAAATTTATACTGGTATATATCGATGTTATCAAATGATGAAGTTGTTTTTAAACGATAGTCATCACCGGGAAGCATATCAGTAGTGAAAATATCAACGTAGCCGTCATTATTAATGTCGCCAATATCAGCACCCATAGAAGCCAGGCTGGTATGGCCTATCCACTTTTCCAGTTCATCTTTAAAAGTTCCATTTTTCTGATTGATGTAGAGATAATCCCTTTCAAAAAAATCATTGGATACATATACATCAGGATAAGAATCGCCATTTACGTCCCCAACTGTAACACCAAGGCCAAAACTTATCAGGCTACCGTGAATCCCGGCATCCTGGCTGATATCTGTGAATTTGCCATTATCATTTCTGAAAAACCGATCCCCACCTCCTTTTAAAAAATCAGCTACCGGCCAATCCTTTGCTCTTAAATCCCGCTTATTGGCATAGTTGAGTGTATTAACCGGAATAAAACTATTGTTGATAATAAATGCATCCAGGTCTCCGTCCAGGTCATAATCAAAGAAGGCGGCATGTGTAGCATATCCCCCGGTATTACTTAAGCCATATTCCTCTGCGGATTCAGTGAAAGTAATATCCCCGTAAGAAGAGTCAGCGGTTCCATTGTTTATATAAAGTTTACTTTGAGGTGCAATACCGTTTATAAATCCTGCATTGCAAACGTAAATGTCCAGCCACCCGTCGTGATTGATATCTACCATCACTACGCCGGTACTCCAATCTTGCTTATCTACGAACCCTGCCTTTACTGAGATGTCCTCAAACTCCCAATTGCCTTTGTTTTTATACAATTTATTACTGCCCATATTAGC
>JBPPMM010000510.1:0-3028 GCA_051306075.1 Chitinophagaceae bacterium | reverse complement strand
GTAACGATGTTATAAGTGAATTCATGATTTAATTGTAAAGGGCTCATAAACCCTATGACAGAAGAGCGTTTGGCAGCTTGGGCAGGCCTTCAGATTGTATTAAATTATTTACTGAAGTGGTATTTAAATCAATCGTTTATCTCCGGATTAGCCTTCATTAAATTGCGGGTATGTATACAAGCCACTTTTTTTAGTTGGCAGAATCATATTGTAAATCTGTGCAATTGAATGAACGGAGAATGTGATATATATTTTAAAATTGGTATGGCCGAAAATTATTCTTTGATTAATTTGACACGAATTTCTTTCAGCCCAGGTTTAAACTTTAATATTATTAATTTACCGGTTAAATTGGAATATAGTTATGAAGTTTTCAGCGTCACGAAAAGCATTCTTAATATTAATGTGGATAATATCCTGGCTTGCCTTAATTCTTCAATTCTACATTTCCATAAACAATGGCAAAATGAATGGCCAGAAAACCACGGAAACGATCTGGAATTTTTTCAGCTATTTCACCATACTTACCAATTTAATGGTGGCTCTATGCCTTAGTTTTATTTTATTCGGCACAGGCTCTCCTTCAGGAAAATTTTTTTCAAAACCACCGGTAATAGCAGCTATCGCATTATATATTTTTATCGTTGGACTTGTATATAACATTATTCTACGTTTTATATGGGAACCCCGTGGTCTGCAACTATGGGTAGACGAAGCCTTACATGTAGTGGTTCCGATATTATTTGTTTCCTTCTGGTTATTAATGGTGCCTAAAGGAAAAATAAAATGGATTCACCCATTCAAATGGCTTATTTATCCTGCCGTATACCTGGCTTATTCTTTATTGAGGGGTACCTTTTCAGGTTTTTATGCCTACCCGTTCATAGATGTTAAGCAATTGGGCTACACTCATGTATTTTTGAATGCGGCCGGCCTTATGCTGGTATTTATAATATCCGGATTTTTATTAACCGCGATAGATAAATTCATGAGCCGGTCGAAAATCCGGAACCGCCTTTTTTCCTGAAAGTTTTATTTTTTCCGGATCAATTTAAGACACTGCATTATTCTGTCTGTATTATATGTATGTTTAGCCAAAAATAAAATACTCGGTTATACGGAATAGTAATACACTTATATAGAAAGAAATACAGCCTCTAATTCATGGTAAGAATTGAGAATATGCTTTTCTCAATATTTTTATGATTCAAATTTTTTTATTTATGCCAAAAGTGATTTTTACTTTTTTATTATCTTTCTACTGCAGTATTATTCTTGCACAATCTTCGGCCGGTGCTCTCACTGTTGAAAAAATAATGAGGGACCCCAGGTGGATTGGCACTTCCCCCTCCAACCCGCAATGGTCAGCCGATGGAAAAATTCTTTTTTTCAACTGGAATCCTGATCATAATATTTCTGATTCGCTTTACTATATTACTAAAGAAAATAAAAACCCGGTCAAGGTTTCCGTACAGCAAAAACTAACCAGCGTGCTGGCAAGTACCATTGGTTACAATAGGATGAAAACTGCATATGTTTATTCAAAGTTTGGGGATGTTTTTTTTACTGATTTAAAAATCGGAAATACAAGAAGAGTTACCGAAACGGAAGAACCAGAAAATAATCCACGATTTTCTTTTAACGATTTGAAGATCGTTTTCAACCGGGGGCAAAATCTCTATGCATGGAATATTGAAACTGGAGAAACTCAACAATTAATCAATATAAAAGGAAGCGCAACAACTCCTGCTGTTACGGGTTCATCGTCCTCACGTCGGAATAACAATACATCACCTCCTGTTGCAAAAGATAATCTTTCTGAGCAAGAAGACTGGCTGAAAAAAGATCAGTTACAAACTTTTGAAATTTTGGCATTGAGAAAGGAAAAAAGAGAGAAGGAAAATAATTATACCAGTGAGACGAAGCCAAAGGAGCTTCGGAGTATTAGTATAGAAGATAAAATATTACAGGGCTTGAATATAAGTCCTGACGGTCGTTTTATAAATTACCGGTTATTTAAACCATCATCCGATGCAAAAAATACAATTGTTCCTGATTATGTAACAGAATCAGGATTTACGGCTGATATTCCATCCCGTACCAAGGTGGGTGTTAATTCCGGAAAGTCAGAATATTTTTTCTACGACAGGATAAAAGATACAATTATCAGAATAAAAACCGATTCCCTTCCCGGCATTCATGATTTACCTGGTTACCTTAATGATTATCCCCTTCAATTGGAAGCAAAGAAGAACAAATCACCCGTCCGTAGCGTAACGATCCCGGGATTTTATTGGTCGCCGGAAGGCCGGCATGCTGTACTTGAGATACGATCTGATGATCACAAAGATCGATGGCTGATGTTGTGGGATACTGCTACCTGTCATTTGACATTATTGGATCGCCAGCGGGATGAAGCCTGGATTGGAGGAGCCGGTATCATAGGTAGTTTGGGTTGGATCAGTGATGATAATTTCTGGTTTCAATCTGAAGAATCCGGCTATTCGCATCTTTATGTAATTAATATAAAAGAGGGAAAGAAAAAAGCTCTCACTTCCGGAAACTATGAAATACAAAATGCGCTGCTATCAAACAACAAAAAGTTTTTCTATATCACAACCAATGAAGTGCATCCGGGGGAACAACATTTTTACAAGTTGGATATAGCTTCCGGAAAAAAAGAAAGACTTACCACTCAAACAGGCTCCCACCAGGTAACCATTTCGCCTGATGAAAAATGGCTGGCCATCCTAAATTCCTCTTCTACACAACCATGGGAATTGTATTTACAGGAAAACTCCAAAACCGCAAGAGGAATTAAAAATAATGTTGCCGGTCAAATAACCTTTAAAGCGCAAAGCGATGAATTTAAATCCTATCCCTGGAGAGAACCAGAGGTAATAACGATTACAGCCAGGGATGGTGCGCCAATATTTGCAAGATTATATAAACCGGATAATCCTCATCCCAATCGCCCTGCGGTCTTATTTGTTCATGGTGCTGGTTATTTACAAAATGCGCATAAATG
>JBPPMM010000480.1:0-13737 GCA_051306075.1 Chitinophagaceae bacterium | reverse complement strand
GGGTTATCGTATAAGTAAGCGCCGATGTAGATAGCAGAATCATCATAAACTATCCTGACTTCTGTTTTTTGTGAGGCCGCTGATCCAAAACTGGGAAAATTCTGTATAAATCCTGTTGCTACCGGCGCTTCCTTCCATGCATTATCCTCAAGGCTGCCGTCTATCCTGGGGGGTGAGGCAGCAATTCTTAAAGCAGGTAATGTATTTACCTGGGAATATGAAAACACCCAGGCCACCAACCACATGGACAGGTTTGCTAGTCTTAACAGCATACGTTCGGTTAACTGACAAATATAACAGCATTATAAAGATAACCGAAAGCAAAAACACCACTGTTTAGGGGGTTAATTCATTCTCTTTTTCAGGGAAACCACTTGCTGTTGCAGATCACTGACAATATTGGCCAGCTGACCCATATCCCATCTCTGTTGCTGGTTGGTCCTGGAAATAACAACCTGGGCCTGCCACATTTCCAAAACATCCTCTGCTTTTACCGTATAGGGGTGGTAAATAGGATTATCACTTACCAATGTAAACTTATCTTTTGACCGGCCATTTTTTTGAATTCTTTTATAAACAATGCCTTCATGCCTTGAAACAACAATGCAGGCGCTATCATTTTTCAGGTCGTCCAGCTTATCAACTTTCTCACCCACAATAACAGAACCACTTGGGGTAGGCAACATGGAATCTCCAACAATTTCAAATGCACGGTAATTTCCGCCTGCCAGCATGGGCAGGGTAAACGTGTTCAACTCGTCAACAAATTCCGGGTCAGCATACCCGGCAAGATATCCGGCGGCTGCTTTTACTGGTACAAACGGAATATCCGGCCGGCCTGCAGCGAGTTTCATGGCCCGGCGCTTCGCCATATAATTACTTTTGTTATCGCTTAGATCTTTACGTAAGATTTCGTCAAGGGTAAGTTTGAAAATATCACAAACAACTTCAAGAATATCAATTCTTGGTTCCGCCCTTTCCTCTTCATAGGCACCCAGCAGGGACCGCTTGATCCGAAGTTTATTTGCAAATTCTTCCTGTGTCCATCCGCGCAGTTTGCGGAGATATTTCAAATTTTGATTTGAGATAGCCATACAGAACTAATTTATTTAGTTGCAAAATACTAATTTAATTAGATACTTTACCTATTTATTTAAAAAAGCCGTTTGGACAAGACGAAAAAAACAAACACTTTTGCCCTTCATATGACTAAGAGAAAAACCAGCCCTGCAAAAAAAAATAGTAAGAAATCCGCAAGTGTAAAAACCGGATCATCAAAAGAGCCACCCATTATTCTTATAACCAATGATGACGGAGTCTCTTCACCCGGCATCATGAACCTGGTAGAAGCGGTAAAGGATCTGGGAAAAATTGTGGTAGTAGCTCCGGACAAACCGCAATCAGGAATGGGCCATGCTATCACCATTGGCCAGCCATTGCGCTTGCATAAAGTAAACTTGTTTGGCGACATTGAAGCCTGGTCCTGCACAGGCACCCCGGTTGATTGTGTAAAGCTTGCCGTAGATAAAGTATTGCACCGCAAACCAGACCTGTGTTTAAGTGGAATCAATCACGGTGCCAATCATAGTATCAATGTAATTTATTCGGGAACCATGTCGGCCGCTGTAGAAGCAGCCATCGAAAGTATTCCCTCCGCGGGCTTTTCTTTACTGGATTATAGTATAGAAGCCGACTTTACCGGGTCACGAAAATTTGTAAGGATCATTGTAGAAAAAATGCTTTCAACAAAAATGGACAAGCATACCGTACTCAACGTAAATATTCCACCCTTGCCTGTAGACCATTTAAAAGGATTTAAACTTTGCCGGCAGGCTTACGCTAAATATGTGGAAGATTTTTTGGAGAGACAGGATCCGCATGGAAAAATGTATTACTGGCTTACCGGCGAATTTGTAAATTTTGACAAAGGAAAAGATACCGATGTATGGGCGTTGGACAATGGTTATGTAAGCGTGGTGCCTGTACAGTTTGATATGACCCACTACATCCAAAAATCCCAATTGGAAAAAACATGGAAATAAGGATCTGGAAAAAAGATAATCTGAAACTGGGTTTGGTTCTTGGCCTGATAGGTCCCTTACTTGGCTTAATAGTGATCTATTTTGTAAGAGAAGATTTCAGACCACTAAGCTTCGGTGAATACCTGGAATATGTTTTTACCGATAATAAACTAATCACTTCTATTGGTTCTCTTTCATTACTCGCCAATGTTATTCTCTTCACCTTATATGTAAATACCCACCGGGACAGAACGGCAAAGGGTATTTTCCTGATCACTCTGGTTTATGGCATTGTTATACTGGTTCTGAAATTGATGAACTGAAAACCCCTGCCCCTGAAGAGTTGTTAAGAACTGTACTATCAAAAAATTATTTTATAGATCATAAGTCCTGATGGCAAAGAAAATTCAAGCTAATATTAATATCAAAACACCACTTTAAGGGATGGGGGTATGAAATACTACATCATTGCCGGCGAAGCATCCGGAGATCTGCACGGAAGCAATCTTATCAGGGAGATAAAAGAGCTTGATGATAACGCTGTAATACGTTGCTGGGGCGGCGATAAAATGCAGGCTGCAGGTGGTGAGTTAGTAAAGCATTACCGGGATCTGGCCTTTATGGGTTTTACCGAAGTGCTGAAGAACTTAGGAACCATTTTTAAAAATCTTTCTTTTTGTAAAGATGACATTTCTTTGTTTAAACCTGATGCTCTTATCCTTGTAGATTACCCGGGCTTTAATCTTCGCATTGCGAAATGGGCGAAAGAACAGGAATTGTTCAGGAACAACGGTGGAAAAATAATTTATTATATCAGTCCGCAGGTATGGGCCTGGAAGGAAGGCCGGGTAAGAACGATGAAAGAATGCATTGATAAAATGCTGGTCATACTTCCTTTTGAAAAAGAATATTTTAGAAATAAATGGAACTGGGAAGTAGAATATGTAGGACACCCGCTGGTAGAAGTAATAGAAAAGCATCAATCAGAAATCAAAAAGGAAGATCTTTCAAATAAACCTGTTGTTGCTCTTTTACCCGGAAGCCGAAAGCAAGAGATACTGAAAAAATTACCGGTGATGCTGGAAGTAAGTACATCATTTCCCGGGTACCAGTTCATAGTTGCCAAAGCGCCGGGGCTGGATGGATCGTTTTATGATGAACTTTTAAAAAATCATTCGAATGTTTCGTATGTTCCGGATCAGACATACAATTTATTATCTCAATCAAAAGCGGCATTAGTTACATCCGGCACCGCCACACTGGAAACAGCCCTGTTCGGCGTACCGGAAGTGGTTTGCTACAAGGGTTCTTATCTTTCATTCCAGATAGGCAAACGTTTAGTAAAAGTAAAATTCATTTCACTGGTCAATCTTATCATGGATAAACTGGTGGTAAAAGAGTTGATTCAGGATGAAATGACTGCGGACAACCTGCAGAAAGAGTTACATGAATTGCTGACCAATGAACAAAGGAACCTGCAACTAAAAGAAGATTATGCAGCGCTGAAAAAATTATTAAAGGAAGGGGGTCATGCTTCTTCGAAAGCGGCACAATCCATTGTGCATTTTCTTACTTCCTCAAAAGTTTAACGGCCAGTATGATCAGGCAAAGGATAAAAATGAGCAGGCTCATCCGGTTGATACCATGCATATAACCGATCCATTTGCTCTTTGGCCTTGAAGGATCTTTTTTTTTCAGGTATAAGTATTCGGCAATTTGAGTCCAGACTCCCATTCTATTGAAGTGTTTATTCTAAAATAATACGGAAATGATGACGGTATGGTTCATTTTTGACAATTGAATTTTCCATCCGGATAAATTAACTTATAAAAGTATTACGAACAACCAAACACTACTCCTACTTCTCCAGGCAAACTACAATCTTTCAAAAATACATCAGTTAAAACAAAGATCAGGAACAGCATTCAAATCAGGTATTTAATCGATTTCCCTTTTATATATGGAATCAGAATATTGTGCAAACGGTTGACGTACCTGTAATATCACAAATCAAATCCATTACATTTACTGACTTCAAAATTTAAGCCCCGGAATAAGCTATGTTAAAACAAATTCACACTTTTTTGTTCTGCCTTCTTTTAATCAGCCTGGTGAATGGTCAGCAAAAACCGAATGTATTAATTATTTATACTGACGACCTGGGCTATGGTGATCTCAGTTGTTATGGTGCCACAAAGATTAAAACACCCAATATTGATCAACTGGCAAAAAAGGGAATCCGTTTTACCAACGGACACAGCACGTCGGCCACCTGCACACCGAGCCGCTATGCTATGATGACGGGAGAATATCCCTGGCGAATACAAGGAACCGGTGTATTACCCGGAGATGCTGCCCTAATTATTCCCACAGAAAAAGCCACATTGCCTGCTTTATTTAAAAAAGCAGGTTATACAACAGGCATTGTAGGCAAATGGCATTTAGGCCTGGGAAACAGTTTGGAAAAAAATTGGAATGGTGAAATAAAGCCCGGGCCAAATGAGGTGGGCTTCGATTATTCCTTTATTTTTCCGGCAACAGCCGACAGGGTACCTACGGTATTTATAGAAAATCATCATATTGTGGCATTAGATCCACTTGATCCGATATTTGTTGATTATAAAAATAAGATCGGTAATGATCCCACCGGAAAAGAGCATCCTGAATTATTAAAAATGCAATCAACCCCCGATCATGGACATAACCAGACCATCGTAAATGGAATTGGCCGCATTGGCTATATGAGTGGCGGTAATAAAGCCCGCTGGACCGATGAAGAAATGTCTTTGACGTTTTTAATAAAAGCAAAAGCTTTTATAGACAAAAACTTACGCCAACCATTCTTCCTTTACTACTCACTCACCGAACCGCATGTTCCCCGCATGCCTTCAACAATGTTTAAAGGGAAAAGCGGTTTAGGCTACCGGGGTGATGCCATACTACAAATAGACTGGGCTGTTGGCGAGATCATGAAACAACTCGATCATCCTGGCATCACAAATAATACATTGATCATTTTCACCAGCGATAACGGACCGGTACTGGATGATGGCTACCTGGATGAAGCCGTTACTAAATTGAATGGCCATACACCTGCAGGTGTATTGCGGGGAGGTAAATACAGCGCTTTTGAAGCGGGTACAAGGGTGCCCTGGATAGTACAGTGGCCGGGGACAATTAAACCTGCCGTTTCAGAAGCATTGGTTTGCCAGGTTGATTTTATCAATTCTTTTTCCAAAATGCTGAATCAACCTATCCTGCCAGACGAAGCAATGGATAGTGAAAATATATGGCCGGCATTGGTTGGAAAATCGAATAAAGGAAGGGAAGTGCTGGTTGAGCAAGGAGGAGCTTTGGCTGTTATAAAAGGTAACTGGAAGTACATAACCCCCAATAACGGGCCGGCCAATACAAATCCCCGCCTCACTAATATCGAAACAGGAAATCTTCCCACGCCGCAGTTGTATAATTTGAAAGAAGACATCGGCGAAACAAATAACCTGGCAGAAAAATATCCTGAAAAAGTAAAAGAGCTGGCGGAAATATTGGAAAAGATTATAGAAGATAGAAGAAGCCGGTGACATTTATACTATTCATTCATCAAAGTTCATCCGGCATCGGTACCAGTTTACCTGTACTTTTAAAAACCGGCATGGGCGACTTCCAGTTTCTTAATTGTGTAGAAAGTTGTGATGAAAGAAGTTTAGCTTTTGCAGGATGAATAGCCGACAAATCCGTGGCTTCACCAATATCATCCTGAAGGTTATATAATTCATTCTTTCCTGTCTGCATATCATAAATCAATTTCCAGCTGCCCTGCCGGATGGCAGATTTATAATTGATCCCCGGCCCTCCCTGTGGAATCCATTTGTTGGGATAATGCCATATCAGGATACGGGCAGTATCAATGAAATTTTTATTTTTTAGAACCGGCATAAAACTTTTTCCATCTACCGGTTGCACGGTTTTAAATTTAGTTATGCGGGCCATTTCCAAAATGGTTGGGAAAAAATCTTCGATGATCACATATTGATCCGTTGTCGTTCCGGGTTTAACTACACCAGGCCATTTTACAAGCATGGGTTCCCGGATGCCACCTTCATAAACTGATCCTTTACCTGACTTCAAGGGATAATTATGCGTAAAAGGTTCGCCGGTACGTGGCGCCAGGCTGAAACCGCCATTATCACTCATAAAAATGATAATGGTATTTTTATCCTGATCTTTTTTCTGAAGCCAATCCATAATATCGCCCAGGCTTTTATCCATACCTTCAATAAGACTTGCATATTTAGCTTCCGTTTCACTCAGACCAGCATCTATATATTTTTGAAAATACCGGTGGTCTTTATCAAAAGGTAAATGAATGGCATAGTGAGCCATATTGAGAAAAAAAGGTTGTTTATTTTTTACCGGAGCTTCCATTGCTTTGATGGCTTCCAGTGTATGGGCTTCGGTTAAAAAACTGTCTGTACCAAAATATTCTTCCAGGTCAGGAACAGCCTGTACACTTGCTTTGTCTGGACGGTTCCCAAAATTTTCCTTCCCCAAATAGCTCTGTGGATGTCCTGCTGCATGACCAGAAACATTGACCATAAACCCTAAATTATAAGGATTAGAGCCCGGGGTGCCCATAGGTGCCCAATGTGCTTTCCCAACATGAATAGTAAAATATCCTGCATCCTTCAACAGTTGCGGAAAAGTTGTAGCCTGTACCGTTTTTGGAATGCCTGCTACAGGGCTCAGACCATTTATATTCCAGGCTGCGGGTGACATGCGATCATCGGCATTATCGGTATTATTATCCTTCCAGGGAGATGTCCAGTTGGTCACGCCATGATGGGCAGCATTCATACCAGTAAGATAACTGGTGCGGGTAGGAGTGCAAACCGGAGTAGCATAAGCGTTGGTAAACTTCATACCTTCTTTTGCAAGGCGTTCCATATTAGGCGTATGATAACGCTTATTGAAACCGGTAACCTTTGTCCAGAAAGGAACTGAGCAATCCTGCCAGCCCATGTCATCAACAAGGAAAACAATAATATTGGGACGCTGCTGTGCGGTAGCAGCAGTGCCGGTTATCAACCATGCAAAGAGCAGAAAATCAGTAAGCCTTACTTTCATTTTTATCCGGTATGTTTTGATTAAATATTCTTTCTGCTTCATTATCCTCATACTGTTTGATTAGCTGCAGTAATTCATTTTTTAATTTCGCCGCTACCTTTTGGTGTTTTTTATTACCATACAAATTATTCATTTCAGAAGGATCTTTTTGCAAATCAAATAATTCCCAACTCTCCACCCTTTTATAAAAACGAATCAATTTATACTGGCCCGTACTGATGCCAAAATGTGGCGAAACGGAATGTTCCCCGTTTTCATAATAATGATAATACATCGCTTTTCTTCCTTTTGCTTTGGTGTTCGTTACCAATGGAAGAAATGAAATTCCCTGCATATCATGAGGAACAGCTATACCTGCAGCAGATAAAAGGGTTGGTGCCATATCAAGGTTCATCACCATATTATTGTTTACGGTGCCGGGCTTCACTTCGCCGGGATAGCGCATCATCATGGGCGTCCTGAATGACTCTTCATACATAAACCGTTTGTCAAACCAGCCATGTTCGCCCATGAAAAATCCCTGGTCGGAAACATAGATAACGATGGTATTATTGGTAAGACGATGCTTATCCAGATAATCCAGAGTACGGCCAATATTGCGGTCAAGCGATGCAGCGGTACTTAAATAATCCCGCATGTACCGCTGGTATTTCCATTCGGTGAGGGCATTGCCGGAAAGGTTGCCTTTTTTCAAATCCTCGTAAATAGGTTTGTAATAAGCATCAAATTTTTCTCTTTGCGCTGCATTCATCCGGCTTATGCTACCTTCTTTATCTTCCGCTTCTTTGGTTTCAAACATTTTTAAATCGTAACCCATGATCATGGTTTTGGCAATGGTCATATCCTGCACCAGAGCAGCTTCTCTTCCAAAATAATGATCATAAAAATTTTCAGGAACGGGGAATATTGTTTTATCAAACATGCCAAGGTCGTTGTTATCCGGCATCCAGGTACGGTGTGTGGCCTTATGCCCGATTACTAAACAAAAAGGTTTTCCTGTATCCCTTTTATCCAGCCAGTTTTCTGCAACATCTTCAATAATGTTGGACGCATAACCTTCTATTCGTTTTTTACTGCCGTCCATCATGATAAAATCGGGATTGTAATAGCTACCCTGCCCCGGAAGTATTTGCCAAAAATCAAAACCCTGGGGCTTATCATCCAAATGCAATTTGCCAACCCATGCAGTTTGATAGCCTCCTTTTTGTAATTCTTTTATAAACGTATTTTGATTGCCATTAAAGGAAGAAGTTTCATTGTCTTTAAAGCCGTTCTTATGGCTGTATTTTCCGGTAAGAATTACCGCCCGGCTGGGCCCGCAAATGGAATTGGTAACATATGCTTTCTTAAAGATGACGCCTTCATTGGCAATACGGTCAATATTGGGAGTTTGCATCAACTTGCTTCCATAAGCACTGATGGCCTGGAAAGCATGATCGTCGGAAATGATGATGACGATATTGGGCCGTTGCTGTGCCTGTGCATTGCAAAAACAAAAGAATAAAATGCCATTTACAAAACTCGAAAAAATTGAAAAAGTTTTTTTCATGAATCCTGAAAATCAAACGTTAAAAAAAATATACAGCAAGACATATGGTTCATCCTATGCAGGTGTATGTATGACTGGATGGAAAGTTAACAGAATATCCGGGATCAGAAATTGTATTGGCCATGAAAACGATTGTGCAGGATTTAATGAGCTGTCTTTCCCAAAAAATATATTTCCTTATCCTGTAATTTCTTTCAACATCTGCATACAATACCATTCCTGCCTGGGCAAATGAAAAGGGCCTTTATATAAATTTCCTTTTGCCGTTTGAGCTATGCTTCCATCCCGGTGTAAGTATCCAAACCATTCCCCATTTTCTTCATCATGAAAATGCTTGTATGCATAATCATGAACCAGCTTATGCCACTCAGCATATTTTTCATTACCGGTCATTAAATAAGCCAGCAGGGTAGCAATGATGACTTCATTGTGCGGCCACCAGAACTTCATATCCTGCCAGTATTCCTGAACCGGTTTATTATAAACATCGCGAAAATATAAGATACCTCCATGCTCTTTGTCCCATCCCCGCTCCCACATATAATCCAGCATGCGGCAACCTAAACTAATTAAATGTTTATCGTTGTTTCGATATTTTGCTTCATGTAAAATAAACCAGGCACCTTCTATAGCATGTCCGGGGTTAAGCGTTCTTCCGTCAATATGATCAATAATGCTCCCATCAGGTGCCACCTGTTCCATCACACATTTTATATCATCTTTTATAAAGTCTCTTTCAATTTCTGTTATCCATTTGCTGATCCATTCATCACAACGGTCATCACCGATGGTTTCCCTTAACTGCTGTGCGGTGTTCATCATGATCATCGGTACACCAATTCCTTTTGCTGGCCGGGTATTGGTGAACTTAGGTTGTAGTAATCCCTCTTTTGTTGCATATTCAATACATTTCCCAAAAACCCTTCTTGCTTTATCAGCAGCTTCTTCATCACCGCTTGCTTTTGCATAAGCTGCAGCAGCAATTACATAAAATGTTTCGGAGAAGAAATACCTTCTTTTTCTTAGCGGCCTTCCATCTCTTGTCACATGAAAAAACATTTGCCCGTCTGTATCAAAACAATGTTTATTTAAAAAGTCGTAACCGAGTTTTGCGCCGCCCAGCCATTCCTGTTTTTTTTCTACTGTGTTATATAAAGTGGCCAGCAGCCAGGTGGCCCTGCCTTGTATCCAAACCGCTTTATCATCATCGATTAAAGAACCATCCTCATCACGCATTAATAAAAATCCGCCGTGGTCATTATCAAAAGAACGGGGAAACCAGAACGGAACCGTATCATTCAATAATTGATCTGAATAAAAAAATTTTAATGCAACTAATTCTTTGTTAGAATATGCCATTAGCGGTTTTATTTTATGATTTCATTCACCGGCACTTTTACAAAGTACAGATCCTTTGTGCCCTCGTATAATATGCCAATCGTATTATCATCCACTTTTGTTAATGAAGAATATCCATAACAGGGACGTTCGTCAATCAGCAACTGGTTTGCCGGCACCCATGTTTCTCCCAGGTCCAGACTGGCTTTGATGGTAATATTGTAGCGTCCGGATGAAGTGTTAGGATTACTAAAGAATAAAACATCTTTCATTACACCCTTCACTTTCACTTTTGCTTTTATGATACTGCCCATACAAACCGGGTCGGGTAGTGCATTATACGATGTGGAATGTTCGGTCCATGCAGTGCCCATATTTTTTGTAGTGGCGACACTCCTGAAACCACCGCGATTATCCCGCATGTTTAACATTAAGGTACCAGGGGTTGTTTCTACCACCTGACTTTCTGTTGTATTGGATTTAGGGCCGGATAATCTTCCCTTCCATGAACTTCCTTTATCCTCACTATAAATAATGGTTGACCAGGGCATTTTTTTATCGTCCCAGTATTGCGCTGCAAAAACCAACTTCCCGTCCTGCATGGCAATGCCACTGCCGGGTCCGTTAAAAAATAAATGCCAGGCGGGGTTCTTTACCTGCGGCGTAACAGAATAGGGCGCCGTCCAGCTAATACCATCATCATCACTACTGACAAGCACAAACTGGCCTGTAGTATCCGGAGACAAACCAGGCAGTGAACCGGCAATAGAACGATTGCCTTTACTCCATAAGGCAGCTACCCAAATTTTTTTAGTTACGGGATCAAATAAAATGGCCGGATCACCAATACCATTGTTCTCATGTGGCGCCCCCATATCCATGATCACTTTCATTGGCTCCCAAGTTGCGCCAGCATCTTTGCTACGGCTCATTCCTACATCAATATTTTCAGGAAGATCTTTTGCATTATTATAGCGGATATCATAGACTGCAATTAAAGTTCCCTTGTCAGTTGTTATGATACCCGGAATACGATAGGTATTGACCGATTCATCCCCGGCTTTCCGAATGGCGACACCTGTCCTTAATTCTTTTAAGGAATTACTTTCTTTAATCAATAAAATTTTACTGGATTCATTTACCAGTTTTACTGCCTTTACTGAGATTTTATTATTGATGGAAGCATCAGTTTTCAATACTGCACTTACCCAGATAAAATGAATACCGGGTTTTAATTTTACATCAAGTGGTATCTCAAAAGACGTTGCAAGGGAGTTTACAGATGCTATCAAATTTGTAGTGGAAAAAGGTTCAGCACCGGTAAGATAGAGGTCCAGCTTTTGAATGTCTTTTACAGCGGCTGAATTTAAAGTGCACTGTAATTTCCGGTATTGTTGTTCGGTGTTTCCTGAAGGAATGGATAAAGCAATCCGCAAAACAGGATTTGCGGCCAACCCTTTCAAAACGGGTACGGCAGGTGTATAAGCAGAGGCCAGGATTTCGGGTGGAATGATGTCAGCCGATTTCTCAGAGCATTCAAAGCTGCTCATTAAAAAAACAATAACACTACTTAAAAAAGTGAAACGAAGTATTTTCATAAAATCATTTTATATCATTAAAATCCTGGTGCTTTGGCCGCAGCATGGTAAGCTGGATTAACAATGCTATTACGACAATCCCAGCCATCATCGCAAAATCTTTTCCCAGGTTTCCGGCATCGGTTGATTTACCTAACAGGTCAGTAATAAAAGCGCCGGCAAAAACTCCAACCATATTCATTAAACCATAAGCGGTGGCCCTGTACTTTGCTGAAACGAACTGGCAAAGTATCGGCATATTGTTTGCATCAAACATACCGTAGCCAAAACCAAAACAAAATGCCGCACCGACCACATGAAAAAGAGTATGCCCATAACCTATAAATAACAGCGCAGGGATAGTTAAAGAAAGACCGATGGCGCCGGTATATATTCGTCCCCGAAGATTTTTCTGTACCCATTTATCGGATAATATTCCACCGAAAATCACGCCCAGGAAAGAAGAAGCAGCGATGGTAATCGTTGATAACGGTCCTGCCCTTGCCATATCAATATTTAAATTCTCTGAAAAAAGTGTAGGCAACCAGTTCTTAACTCCCCACCCTGGCAGGCTGGGTATGGCAAAATAAAAAAGGATCACCCAAAATGAAATATTGGTAAATAAAATTGCCAATCCCTTAAACAGCGATGATTTTTGTTTTAGCGGTAAGGTAGCCGGTAACTCTTTAATGTCAGCATTCCTTTTTTCCTTTAAAAATAAAACCAGGATGAATGAATAAAAAATACCAATGATTCCAAAAGAATGAAAGGTAGTATGCCATGAAAACGTGGCAGCAATGGTAGCTCCAAAACCGCCCAGTGCCTGGCCCATATATAGCCCCGTCATATGTATACCAATGGCAAGCGACCGGGTTTTGTCCTGGTGATAGTCGGCTATTAACGACAATCCTGCCGGTATATAAAGCGCTTCACTGACACCCATTATAGCCCTCAACCAATAAAGCTGGTCAAATGTATTAGCATAACCCATCATAAATGTAACGCCTGACCAAATAAACAAACTTCCTACAATCAACCACTTCCTGTTTAGCCTGTCGGCAATGATGCCTGCTACAGGGCTCATGAATCCATAGATCCAGAGAAAGATGGCCATTAAATAACCAAAATTGGTAGCTGATTGTAATTCTGCTATATCTACTTCCATAGAAGGTCTCATGGTAGACAGCATTTGCCTGTCCATATAATTCAGCAATGCCACTACCCAAAGCAGGCCTACCACAATCCAGGGATATTTATTTTTCTTATTCATTACTGGCTAAGTACTCATTTTGAAAACGAGCTACTTTGAAATCAAATTTCCGATTAGTAACTGCGGCGTACGTACCCCCGCTTTTATTTCACCATTTGGAATCACTATGTCTTTATCCCAAAAGCAGGCAATTGTGGTTACCGGTGTATCGAAAGGAATAGCACCCACTACAGACCATGTGTTTGAAATGACATTGTATAGTAACACTTCATTGCTGAACCCGGGATGATTGGTTTGCAATTCTATCTTTTGCTTGTTTAATTCCTGCTTTATATTTTCATTTTTCTCCCGGTTGATAGCATGTATTAATTTCTCCGTTTGGTTAAACGTCTGCCCTTTATCACCCCCGAATAATAGGAAATTGTTGGTTCCAGTTGCTATACCGGAACCGGCGGATAAACTGTATGGAATGGATTCCTTTTGTTTCCATTTATTTTTTCGTGTATCAAACTCAAATACCGTGTTATAAAGATCGCTGATACCGCTCGCATTTTTCTTACGTCCCCCGAACAGGTAAATACAATCTTTTCTGCCGGTCGATTGTGTCAGCATCACTGCATGTGATATTTGTTTTGGCAATGATGGCAACTGCTTCCATCCGTCTTCAATATAGTTCAGATCCAATTTTAAAAAAAGATCAGAAACAGCATCTGTCGTTTCTCCTCCTGCCAAATAAACCATATTTCCGACATGGGTGCAAGATGCATTGGCTAGGGGAATGGGAAGATCAGGCAGGCTTTTAATTTGAAAGGAGTCCTTCTTATTATCCCAAATTAACAAGCCGGTCTTTTTACTGATTCCCTTTTCGTTTTCCCCTCCGCCATAAAAAATGCCTTTTGAAGTTGAACAATTTGCTGA
>JBPPMM010000457.1:0-3077 GCA_051306075.1 Chitinophagaceae bacterium | reverse complement strand
CCGTTAACCGTAATACATAGGTTCCCTGTACCAGGTTGGTAAAAGTTGTTGTCGCAGCATTTGGACTTCCTATGGTAAACGTTGTCGGTCCGCTTACTCTTGTCCATGCATAACTTGCAATAGTACCATCCGCATCCGTACCACTACCTGTTAAATTTGTAGAGTTAGTTGGCAAAGTTAACACGATATCATTTCCTGCATTAGCGGTTGGAGGTTGATTTACAACCGGGGCTGCATTTACGGTAACTGTTTTATCATCCGTCGCAGTTGCACCGCCATTATCCGTTACCGTTAATCTGAAAACATAGGTTCCCTGAATGAGGTTAGTCAAGGTTGTTGTGGCTGCGTTTGGACTTCCCATGGTAAACGTTGTAGGTCCGCTTACTCTTGTCCATGCATAACTTGTGATAGTACCATCCGCATCCGTACCACTGCCTGCTAGGTTTGTGGAGTTAGTTGGCAAGGTCAATACAATGTTGTTGCCTGCATTGGCTACTGGTGGCTGGTTTACAACAGGCGCTGCATTTACTGTAACCGTTACATCATCCGTTCCCGTTGCACTGGCATTATCCCTAACCGTTAATCTGAAAACATAAATTCCCTGAACGAGATTTGTTAAAGTTGTTGTGGCTGCGTTTGGAGTTCCTAATGTAAATGTCGTCGGGCCATTTACCCTGCTCCACGCAAAGCTAACTATTGTTCCATCAGCGTCGGTACCACTGCCCGTTAATGTAGTAGCGTTTGTTGGTAAGGTCAGTACAATATTATTGCCTGCATTAGCTGTTGGTGCCTGGTTAGGTGTTGCATTTACTGTAACGGTTACGTCATCTGTTGCAATAGTGCCGCTGTTATCAGTTACTGTTAATCTGAAGGTATAAGTTCCCTGTACAAGATTACTCAATGCTGTTGATGCTGCATTTGCAGTAGCTAATGTAAATGTAGCCGGGCCACTTACATGGCTCCAGGCATAGCTAACTATAGTTCCATCAGCATCGGTACCACTTCCGGTTAATGTAGTAGAGTTTGCTGGAAGTGTCAGTACAATATCATTGCCGGCATTGGCTGTTGGCGGATTATTAGTGGCAGCATTAACAAATTCTAATATTCCTGCATCTGGATTACCTATTATCGGATTACCTATAAAGTCTTTTGTGTACCCCGCATTGGTCCCAAAATTAATTGCCGGACTACCAACTGGAAGTGCGTAATTCCATATTGATGGGTCGCCGGATGTGCTGGTAAACAGGGTTGATGTACTATTTAGAATTTCAGTACTGCTAAGCGTTATCCCAACGGATCCGTTTGTCATCCGGTAAAAATTATTTGTACGCGTTGCTACCGATCCTGCAAATTCTGATGTAAAAATATTAGTACCATTGGAGGTATAAAATATATTATTTTTAAGAACAACCATACCCGTCGTTCCATTTACAAACATGTCAAACATCACCCCTGGTACAGTATATTGCTGCAATGTTTCTACTATTGTATTGTTGTAATATTGTAGATTATTGATACTAACTGTAAAATTACCTGCATTATTAAAAATCCCAATAACCCCGCAATTGATTATTTTATTATACGCTACTATATTATTATTTGCTGTACCTCCTGACCCACTCCCAATCTCTAAAAATCCATTGCAATTAATAGCGGTATTGTACATGATGGTATTATTATTGACAGCACTACCAAAAAGTTCAATTGCCCCGCCATCGTAGCCATAGTCGTAGCTGTTAGCCCAGCACTCTTCAAAACGGTTGTTGGTGATGGTATTATTGGAAGTGGCTATAATCATTGGGTTGGCTCCGTAATCATCATCGCCACCTTGCGTATTAACCACCATCCGTAAATTGTGCATGTAATTACCGGTAATGGTGGTGTTGGTGGACGTGCCGGAAACATTTATCCCGTTGCCCACCAGAGAAATATCACAATTTTTTATGGTGCAATTAGGTGAATTAGTTACCCTTATTCCGTAAGCAAAATTTGCCGGGATAGAATGATCTGTTGGACTCATCCTGTTATCAACGAGTTTAAAACCATCTATAACAACATATTGCCTGTCAGTCAATGAAATGGATGGCGTCCAAAAATCACTTCCGTTAATTATCTCAGGCAACTTTCCATTACCGTACGCTGAATAAACTATAGGATTGCCCGAAACACCAGAATTGGATGCAATTAAATTGCCTGTCCATACCTCACCGCGTTTGAAAAAAATACTGTCGCCTGCTGCAAATGTGGTGCTGTTTACTTTTGCAATAGTTTGCCACGGCGCTGCTGTTGATGTACCAGTATTGGTATTGTTGCCGGAAGCACTGGACACATAATAATTTCTTGCGTTTAAAGTAACGCATAGATTGATGCATAGTAATAACAATAATGTTTTCATAAGGTTTAGGATTGGTATTGGATTTTATATAAGGTTCCGGATTATAATTGACTTATGGCATAATCGGATTTTTTATTCTGAATAATTTGTTAGCATGACTCTAAATGTTTGTTATGGTTTGTTGGTCCCATTTATGTTTGGCCGGTAAATGAAATGGGAAAAAGAAAACGTAATTTTCTTCACTTGTCTTTTTATTTGTTATTAATTCAGGGATTGCAGGCTTTAAATCTGTACCTGAAAATTCGGTACCAACTGAAAATCTGTTTGTACTATTTTTGATAATAATTCCCGGATTGATATAAATTAATAATAATTTTTTTTCGTCATCTTGGTCCGAGACGATGCGGACGCCGGCAATCACTTTTGATTGAATAAAAACTTCTCTGATCGCCTTGAATGATTGATGTATTGGAAAGAGAGGAGGACAGAAAAAAGTTGTTTTAATTGGAATAACATAATCACTTTTTTCAAAAAAGTTGAATTGGGTTTTCACAGTAGGATACTTTTAATTTCAAGATAAACCCTTATTGAACTTAAAGGGCAATTTCCACTTAACTTACTTTATATCAAGAATTGAATTTATTGCTTCTTGCGGATAGCCGAAATATATAATTTCAAAAATAATGCCACTAAGTTATTTTATAATTAAAGCGTCTTGTATTGGTATGAGAATGAATAAATG
>JBPPMM010000434.1:0-22515 GCA_051306075.1 Chitinophagaceae bacterium | reverse complement strand
TAATAACGATACGGTCCGGATATTAAGTCCGTGCACAAAACTACCTGATGATAATTATCCAACCGAGGGCAGTTTCACTACATCCGTGGGAAGAAACTCTGGTAATAATTAATAAAGCCTTGGCAGAACATGACCAAAGTGGATTTGAGAATGAAAAGATGATTATAGTTTTTAACAAGTTAAATAACGTTATTGAAAAAGGAGACTATAAAACCCAAATTGGCTCATTAGGCTTTAAATAATCTTCCCTTTCGTCGTGGCAAGTGTACGCAAAAGAAGGCCCGGTATGTGTGTCCAAACATCGGAAACTTCTTTGTTGTCTTGTCCTGAAATAGGTTTACACAAATTGGTGTAAAATGACCTATCAAAATGAATTAGTAAGAAAGCACGATACGTTCTGAAGAAAGTATCGTGCTAAACAATTAAATTATTTTCGAAGAATTGTCCCGGCGCAACGGCCCCATTATTCCTAATGTTGATTACTTCACAGAATATTTAATGCATCGGCCTGGTTACTTCTATCAAAACTCCTTTCATGGTCTCTTTACCCATGTTTTTCACACTGTGCGTATCCGCTGGAGTGAAAAAAGCTATTCCTTTCTTGAATTCCATGGTAGCTTTTGTTCCCTCTTTACCGGTAAACTCAGCAGTACCATCCGTCAACGCATAAAATGCAGCATCAGGATGTGAATGCATGGCGGATTTTTCACCAGCCTTGTAACTGATCTCAATAATTCGTACGCCGAGTGTGTCAGCAACCTTTTTATATTGTTTCGATGCTACTTTTATTGCATCTGTGGTTGCGTCCAACGCCATTCCCGGTTTGTCGGGCCGCTTTACTTCTACCAGCACAGCCTGTAGGTTGGTGCTGCCAATATTTTTTCCACTGTGAGTAGCCGATGGAAAAAGTCCTGCCATTCCTGATTTAAAATCAAATGTATCCTTCTTACCGCTTGCATCTGTAAGCTCAACTTTTCCTCCTTCTATTACGTAAACAGCCTGTTCTGGATGAGAATGCAAACCCGAAGATTCACCGGGCTTGTAATTAATCTCGATAATACGAAGGCCCGCAGTATCTTTTAAAAGTTTGTAATGGTCAGGTGCCACTGTAGTAGCATCGGAATTTGCAGGGTTAATTTCTGTAGCCGCGTTTTGCGTTGAAGAACTATCTTCTTTGTTTGGTTCAGATTTTTCTTCGTCGCCATGGCTGTTGCAGCCAATGATAATAGCAATGCAAATGAATGGAATAACCAACAGGAGTTTTTGTTTCATATATGGAGGTTTTGAAGTGAATAGGCGAAGTAAAACAGCGGATACAGTATTGACTAAAGGTATATAAATATTTATCCTGGAAAAAAATCCCTTTCTCAGGTTGTCCGTAGTGTTCAATAAATAAAAAAAAACTGAACGATTGTGGTTAGTCTGCGACTAACCATCAGCCTCAAAGAGGCTGTCTTGCCTGTTACTATAAGGAAGCTGGCAAAGCAATCTTACCTGTAAACCCACATCAGCACGAAAGCAAAAAATTATTACAGGCAGAAATTTGTAACTTCCCCACATGCCGAAAATATTTCAATACCTCAGCTACCTGATTCGTTTTTATACCAATGACCACTTGCCCATTCATGTACATGTTCAGATTCAACAAAGAGAAGTAAAAGTGGAATTTCTTATTACCGGAGATGACGTAACTTTAGTATTCAAAAAAATAAAAGGGAAAACCCCTTTAACAGAAGCGGAAGCGAATGAGGTTGCGGTATTTTTAAAAGCATACTACAAACAAATAATTGAAAAATGGCAAACGGTGTTCATCTTTCACAAAAGCGTAAAGTGCGAAGTGATTCGAAAAAAACTAAGGAAGAAAATATAACTGTGGTAGCTGCCCGATACATCAGTGATTTTTCTATTGCTGTCAACTTTTCTACGGGCCGCACACAGTTAATAAATTTTCTGCCGTTGTTTGAAAAATATGTAAAAGGAGATAACCTGAAATATTTCGCCCCGGAACGGTTTAAAAAATTCATCTTGAAAAACGGGAATATTTATTGGGGTAGGAATGAAGATGTAATTTTCCCCGTATCCTTTTATTTCAAAGACACTGTATTACAGACAGGGACATCTGAAGAAATCCTGTTTATTATCTGAATTCCATATCCCCTTTTGTCCATAGTGTTCAATAAATAAAAAAAGATGAACGGTTGTGGTTAGTCTGCCCCCGTTCTCCTGAGAATGTTAGGCGATCCCGACGGGGTTTGCCGTGAATGGATTTCCGCTTAGCAGCAACCCCGGCGTGGGAATCTTCGTAAATTCAGTCATGGCAATAAGAAGGAAACAGGATGACAGCACAACTAGGTACTTCTGTACTTTCACCTGCTATAACTGGCTTTCATTAATAGAAAAAATAAACAGGTATGATATGTTGTATAAATGGTTTGATCATTTAAAAGAGCAAGGCTATGGCACGGTATCGTATGTGGTCATGCCTAACCATATACATACTATACACTACTTCCCTGAACCTGGGTTTAATCTCAATAAGATAATTGGAAATGCCAAACGCTTTATGGCGTATGAAATAATAAAACGGTTGGAGCTGGCGAACGACCAGTATACATTAAAATATCTTTCCAGTGTTGTATCCAAAAGAGAAAAGAAGAAAGGACAAATACATAAAGTGTTTATCGATTCTTTTGATGCAAAAGGCATTTACAATGAAAAGTTTTTTAACCAGAAACTCAATTACATTCATCGTAATCCCGTAAGTGGCAAATGGAAATTAGTAATTGACTATACGGATTATGAACATAGCAGTGCATCGTTTTATGAAGCGAGTGTTGTGAAAAACTACGAACCTTTTGATTATAGATTGTTGTAGAGGCAGTAGGGTTGGCTTTGGCCAAACCCCGTTGAGACCGGCTCTGATTAACGAAGAAAGGAGACGCCGAAGGAACTAAAATGACTATACTGATTACGAACTTAGCAGTGCATCTTTTTATGAATCCGCTGTCGTGAAAAACTACGAACCTTTTGATTATAAATTGTCGTAACGGCTTACATACCGGGGTTGGCTTTGGCCAAACACCCCGTTGAGACCGGCTCCTGTTGCAGTGGTATGTGCCTGTTAATAAGAATGCCCCGGTAGGTGTCTCCACACAACGGGGCGTTATTCAAGCAAATTCATAAGGCATACAAATCTGCCTGTAAAGAATAAATAAAAAAATCAGGAGGTATGAAACTTTATCCAGTGATAGATATAGCTGATTGTTTTTACCATTCCGGTTCCTATGTTGCCATGAACTTTAATTCAATGCACTTGGAAGTTTGCGACGACCACCCAAACCTGATATCCCATTTTGCGTCTTCAAATTCCTATTATGGACATTTTATTAGCGGCATTCAAATTGTAACTACATTTAATAAAAATTAAACATGACACTTACCGAATTTTTAGTTCTCCTCGTTATTGCGGCTATTTGCGGGTCTGTCGGTCAATCACTTGCCGGTTATGACCTTGGAGGGTGCCTGGTTTCTATTGTTGTAGGTTTTATCGGCGCTTACATCGGAATGTGGATGTCGGGAAAATTTGGCCTGCCTGAGCTGTTTGCTGTTAAGATAGGGGGAAAGACTTTTCCCATCATCTGGTCTATTGTCGGTTCTGCGGTATTAACTCTTATCGTGGCATTAATACGAAAAGGCATATCGGGATCAAGACGTTATTAATGATCTCGCTATTCCCGGTATCCATCACTTTACAAGCGATGTTCTGGAAGCAGTAATTAGCAGCAAATTATTTTTTTCCACAACCGGGTCCCCCGCGGCGCCCTTCTTTCCTGCCGAGTGTCTCCACCCCTTCACAAGCGATGTCTCGGCCAGCAACAGCCGACACTTTGAATGAATTTTTTGCTTCTCTGCAGAGAGTCCTTTACAAAGATTTCCAAACCGATGTCACACACCGCTGCTTTTGTGCAGCGGCTACCATAAGTTGTAGTTCTCTTTTTTCTTGTATTCCTGTCATCAAATATCGACTTGTTTAATACTATTTAATTTTTCATCATCACTTTATCAAGTAATGCTAAATCCTTGTTCCAGTCTTTCATTTGACGCTGGTAAGTGGCTTGTGTTTTAGTAATCCTAAGTGTATGCGGCGATCCTTTTTTTATTGTTTCTGTTTTTAAATCTATGATTACTTTTTTAATGGCGTATTCCATTTCGGTTCTTTCGTTTTGATTTTTGCGATAATCAAAAATTTGCTGATCCGCCGATTCTAAAAAGACTTTCAGTAGTTGCCATATCTTTTTATTTTCAGTCGTATCAGGCAGGGAGCGGCTCCAATTGGCCGGAGGTTTGGGTTGGTTGTTGACAAGCGCCTGTAAATATTCCCGGCAGAATTGAAGCAGCTTACCGGTAAACTCCGTTTGGTCTTTTACAATCAGCAATTGAGGCGCCAGCACATCATGGATATATTGTCGCATTGCCTTCTCTATAAGGACCTCAGCCATATCATCTATCCAGGTTTTCGACGGAGCCAGGTTTTTCTCAATCCAAAATAAATCGGCTATAGCTGATGCATTGATTTGATTTTTCGTTTTTGTATATAACATTTTAAAATGCTTCGGCAGTTGTGCCATCAGGCCAATAGCGAAATGATACAACTCCCCGTGCAAAGCCAAAGTCCGTAATACGGCTAATAATTTTTCCAATACAGGCAAACTAATTTCTTCCGTAACTTTTTCAAGTACTTTACCAGTAATTTCCGCAGGCAGAAATTTGAAAACATTTATCCATTTGCCGGCATCAATTTTATTGAAGAATTTTTGAAGTTGATCAGGAGGCAATTGCAAAAGAAAAGTTTTTTCTCTCCGGCATATGAGCCAGTCGGCAATGGCATTAAAGTTTGCGTCTGCCTCAGTATGCTGGTTATCGTTTAATCCCGTTAATATAATAGATGTCACCGCCGGGATTTCAGCATCGCTTATTTTTTGTTTGCGGTTGAAATAGTCAACCCAATTGAGCTGGGTTGTCGTATTTTGCGAAAGCAGTAATTGAGCATTTACCTGGGGCGGCCATATCATTACTGCACCATAATGATACCAGTGCATCAGGTCGGGCCCATAGTTACCCATGTACCCGGTAGATTCTTTTATAATGGGTTCATCGTCGTCAAGGGCAAAAGAAGTTATCAATTCGTCCTCAGTAAAAGGCACATTATCTAAAGCCGGCAGTTCATTTTGCAGCCAATGCTCAACGTAAAGCGATTTGTCAAATACTTCAGCCATTTGGGCATCGTCGTCGCCTCCATCTTTCCCATACTCATAATAACCGTCATCTTCCGGCGCACCCGAAAGATAGGAAGTCACTAAGCACATTTTGGCATAATAACCTGCTTTTTGTGCTGCGAGCAACAGCGCTTCAGCCTTGGCCCGGTCGTTAAGCTTCAGCCCATCAAGTGAAAAATTTTCCGGTGTGTATTGATGCCCTAATAAAACTATGCAAAGCTGGGTGGCATTCTGCGATTGATGTGCAGTGAAAATTTCCGCCAGCTTGCCGGCATAGCTTTGCAAAGACTGCAGCTCAATTTTTTTAGCTGCTTTTTGTTGAATAAGATTATAAACCAAACAAACCCTGTAACCGGAAGTTAATGGTTTTACTTCGTGGTCGCAATCAGCATAAAAGGCTGCGTAATTAATAGCGTACCTGGCAGCGTTGTCTGAAAAACTGGCCACTTCCTTTTCGCCTTCAAAATGTATGACCAACTTACCGCCCGTGTATTGAGAAGGCAAACCAATAATGAGTGTGCCAAACATGCCTTTTTCTTTTTCCGTGTCTTTATGTGGCAGAAAAAAATCTCCTACTTCGTAAATAAGCAACTTATACAAATGTGCCGCAACCTTATAATCCTCTATACCCAGATCATTCTTGATATTGCTGATAATTTTTTTCAAAAAGTTTTCCCAGGCCGGGCTACTAAAACTAAGCTTACCGGCATCTATTTCCCATGCGCTTCTTACATTGCTGTCCACGATTGTGTGGCTGCCCTTACCAAAAGGAGCTTTATGTGCCGACTGAATCAACACCCGGGCCTGAAATTCGTTTACCGGGTACGCAATTTCGCCTACGCCTTCAACTGCCAATCCGGGAAAAACAAAAT
Organism: Chitinophagaceae bacterium; assembly: GCA_051306075.1. GTDB lineage: Bacteria > Bacteroidota > Bacteroidia > Chitinophagales > Chitinophagaceae > Terrimonas_B. Next base: position 16,367 of record JBPPMM010000434.1, on the reverse strand, counting down.
CGGATGTATGAATGCTTGCAAATTTTCCACTGCCTTTTAAATGATGCAGGCAGTCAAGTATATCTTTTTTGAGTTGTTGCATAGAAATACTAAAATACCGAACTGAAATGATAGTTGAATAAAGTTTTCTTTTTTTGAATGACAGGTGATCCATTCACCAATGATCTGCTGTTTTTCAAAGATCTTATTGAATCCGGAAAATAAAAGACAGTGATCGGCAGGAGCTAAAAATTGGATCAAATCAGGGAAGCTAATGCACACGCAGAAAAATTTCACAAAAAGGAAATGTTGCAGTAACCGTATTTAAAAACCTGGAATGAATTCCCAAGCCCACTTTGTTAGCCGTCTGACAGCCGCTTTGTTGCCTTCCCATGTTTACTCTCGTTGCTTGTTGACTATAACCTGTTGTTTGTTGACCATCGCTTTTAGCGTATTCATTTATGCAATATTCTTGTGAACAGATCTGCGACAGGTCTTTACCATATTTCTATCAACTAAAATTTATTATTATGAAACTGTTCCTTTTTTCTTTCGCCTTTATTCTTACCACAATGCTCTTTTGCAATTGTTAAGCCTGGTTGCCGTGAAGAAACATAACAAAAAATTGAGACCCATAAGCTCTCATGTGTGTGTAAGGGGATGTTTCTGCATCCCCATTCTTCTTAATTCAAAAATGCCGGATCCTGACACCTTGCAGTAAAAAATAAACAAATGAATAAGATCATACAATTTGGAGAGAATGCAGAAGGTCATAACATGCGTGTTTTAAATGAAAGAGAAATAAGAGCTGCAGCAGGTATATTGTTTTTAGCCACCTTCATCTCCCTGATGTTTATTCTTTTTAAGAATAATTTTTTGCCAATCAAATATGTTGTAACCCTTTTCCTTGCTGATTTTATTATTCGGGTTTTTGTTAATCCTAAATTTTCCCCAACATTGATAATAGGACGTTTGATTGTACATAACCAGTCACCCGAATATGTCAGCGCAAAGCAAAAAAAATTTGGATGGACAATTGGTGTGTTGCTTTCAGGCACCATGTTCATTTTTATGGTGATCATTAATTCATATAGCCCCGTAACAGGCATCATCTGCTTTGTCTGCCTGCTATTCCTTTTCTTTGAATCTGCATTTGGTATTTGCCTGGGATGTAAATTTTATCCGCTGTTTTTTAAAGAAAAAACACAGAAATGCCCCGGTGAAATTTGTGATGTAAGGTCAAAACAGGATATTCAAAAAACATCCATTGTCCAGTTACTTATTGTGTGTGTATTTGTCGCATCTGTTTTCCTTATAGCCTGGTTATTTAATGATCAGCTTAGCAAGAAACCGCATGACTTGTTTGGAATTAGCGCTTCTTCAGAATCAAAATAGAAGATATTCCGGTTGCCGCGGTTAGTGTACGTTAATAAGAAAGTTCCGGTATGTGTTTCCACACACCGGACATTCTCGTTGTTGATGTTGGTGCATGTTTTCCCGCACCATGGCATCGGATATTTAAAATCTTGCCCCCAGGAGTTCCAATCTCTAATTTAGTAATCGATCCTGGCGGCGTTTAACGGCTGGCTTTGTGTCAAATTGATGCCATTCCATTTTCCAGGCAGTAACAGCCCCGTAACTGCCGAAGTTTTTTGATTAACTTTAAAAAAAAAAGCATGGAAATAATTACCATATTAAGAGACGAAACGAATAACAGGCGCCTGATGCAAATTGACCTCAATGAATTGGCTAAGAACAAAGAGTTGCTAGAGGATATTTATGACATTATTGAAATTGAACTTCGAAAAGAAGAGGAAACTATTCCGTGGGAAGATGTAAAAAAACAATTACGGGCCGAAGGCAAACTCTAAATATGTACCGTATCACCTTTAAAAGGTCGGCTCAGAAAGAATTAGCTGATATCTCCAAACCTTACAACCAAAACATTGTAACCGCTATTGATAAACTGGCTGAAGATCCCAGGCCGGATGGCGTAAAGAAGTTGAAAGGAGAAAATAATGCTTACCGTATAAGGGTTAGCAATTATCGCGTTATCTACACTATAGAAGAGGTTATAAAAATTGTTGAGATCCAGCGCATCCGTCACCGTAAAGATGTTTTTAAGTAAATCTTCTTTCATTCTGCGGAGGTCCCCAATTTTCTTTAAAGAAGGCATCGGACTGCCGCAGTTTGCGTTCAAAAAAAAATAAAAAGCCCCGGTGTGTGCCTCCAGACGCTAAAACTAATAAAGTAGTAACCGGTTTACAATCCCTCCTTCCGTGACTTTGATGTATAAGGTCCAAATACCGCTTTTACTGTTATACTTGCTTTACTGTCATCCAGAATGATAATATAATAAGAGGCGCCACCTGGCATTACTCTTACTACAATATGGCCCTGCTGACTTTTATAACTTTGATCAATCAATGACCCTATCACCAGCTTATTTGCTTCCAGCATATTGGTAGCAAACAGATCCCTCGGTCCTTTATAAATATGCTGATTCACGATGCGCCGCAATACTTCCTGGCCGGGATGGTCTGAGGACCAGGTCTGCCCGATCCATACCGAAGGCCGGAATGTCTTTATCATAAATTCATTTACTGCATCGCGGTTGCCATGATGATCCATGGTTGCAATATCTACTTCACCAATGGCCCGGGCCATCGGCGTTTCCACGTCACGCAACGGATTATCGCCAGTGAACACATTGCCGGGATTATCACCACCGGTATAATAGGTAAAGGCTCCATAGTTAATAGTAATAGCAAGGCTCAAACAGTTTTCATCCGGTGCCGCATTACCACTACCCGGATCAACGGGGGGAAAATGTTCTATGGTGCCGGAATCTTTACCTGTCCAAATCCATTGATTCGCTTTTACGTTCTGTACAAAAAATGAAGGAAAGGCTTTTGGATCATTTAAAAGAACGATCTGTTTATTGCTTCCTGCTTTCAGTGTTGACGTAAGCATATTCTTCTTTTGTCTTTCTTCAATAAACTGAAAATAGTTATACAAGTATTGCCCGGTTTCTACCTCACCTCCACTATAAGGTTTGGCTATGCTCTTCATATCATAGGGATAATTATAACCAGGATAGCCGCGGTCGAACAATACATGAACAGGCAATAGTTCACTCACACCGGTAATACCACTTAGTGCAAATTTTTTAGAGGCAGATAAAGGTGCACTAGGATACCAGGCGCCAAAATGATCATCATGAAAATGAGTGATCAATCCATAATCAATGGAACGGTTATTGACCGATGGCGCCACCTGCTTTATATAATTTACGATCCATTCATAAGGTTTTCTTGACGAATCAGGCCTGATCTCCGAATTACGTTTACTAAATGTTCTGGCATTTACCGGCGACATTTCTCCCGCATCCAGTAACATCGTAGTGCCATCCGGAAAAATATAAAAAGCAGAGCTCCCTCTTCCGGTATTGATATGGTGCAGGTCCAGGTATCCTTTTTGCCATGCAGGTAAGGGCTCCCCGATAGTTACGGTTTGTGCAGTAACCTGGTACCCGATAAAAAGTAAACCCAAAAACCAGGTTGATGTCTTAATCATTTTTATTACTTTTTTAATGCCTGGTATACCATGACTTCAAATTTTTCGAACAGGTCTCCATGGCTGTTGGGAGTATGCTGGGTAAGAATCAGGCAGACCAATTTTTTTTCCGGATCGGCCCAATAAGTGGTGCCATAATAACCACCCCATGCAAAGGTTCCCTTACTGCGAGCACTTACAGCCGCTCCCGCTTCGGTGGTAATTGCAAAACCAAGTCCAAACTTGTTTTTTCCCAGTGCCAGGTCTCCGATTTGGTTTTGAGTCATTAATTCCACGGTGCGGGGAGACAGGATCATGTGTCCCTTATAGGTGCCGCCATTCAGCAACATTTGTAAAAACACTGCATAATCGAAAGCGGTGGAAGATAAACCGGCGCCACCGGAAAAAAAATGGGTATTCATCATGGGGTAATCGGGATCAATGTTTCGAAATGTATGGCTCCATTTAATAATCTTATTCAAAGAATCTTCAGTATAAACTGTGGCCAGCCGGTTGAATTTCTCCTTAGGTAAATTAAAATAAGTGTCTTTCATCCCCAGGGGATCAAATATTTTTTTGCGGAGGAAATCTTCCAGGTTCATACCACTGATCACCTCAACCAGGCAACCGAGCAGATCCGTATTTAAACCGTACATCCATTTTTCGCCGGGCTGAAAAGCCAGCGGCAATGCTGCAAGCATTTTCATGCTCTCTAACAGCGTTACATCCATATGCCCGAGGCCGGAAGGAATATTAGCTTTGGAGTAAATAGCATTCATCGTATCTGTACCAATGTCAGCATATCCAATTCCGGATGTATGTGTCAGCAGGTCACGAAAGGTGATCTCTCTTTTGGCCGGCTTGATGGTGTAGGTGGTATCAGCAGGATGGTATTGATCCACAACCACCGGGTGCCTGAATTCGGGAATGAAATCGGAAATGGGTTGATCAAGCAAAAATTTTCCTTCTTCATACAACATCATAACGCCGACACTTACAATAGCTTTTGTTTGCGACATGATCCGGAAAATGGTGCTATTCGTCATGGGTTTTTTTGTTTCCGCATCTGCCAGACCATACCCTTTGTATTGTATCAACTGGTTGTCTTTTACAACAAGAGTAACTACGCCTTTTACCCAGTCTTTTTTAATATAATCATTGATAACATTGTCTATTCTCTTTAACCGGTCATAGTCCACCCCGGAATTGGGCCCGGCATTAGTCAGTATAACCTGGGCATGTAATAGTGCAGGAAAAAATAAAAGGATAATGATAGAAGAGATACCGGGCAGCAATTTTTGTTTCATGATATTTTTTTTATGGCTTTAATGATTATCAATTTGAAATTTTCCCGGATTTTTTTTTACCCGGTGATTTTTTTCATTATAAAAGATAAAGTTAATTATGACTACGTATCATACCTTCAATGGCGCCGAAGTTCATTTGCTTATTCATTAATCAGAATTACATCTTACATGCATGAATAAATTTCATTTACCTTCGGGAATATTAATTCATTAGGCATATTTATTTATCATTGCACTTTTTTAAATAAATATAATAAACCGGGTATATTTTAAAACAGCATATCTATAGCAATTCCCGGAAATATTCGATATCATTTGTATGTCTCCCTTCTAAATAACAACAATATACCATGAGAAACTTATTACCTGCTATTCTATTATTATTTGTATTTGATTCAACGGCTCAAAACTTTACCCTGAATTTTAACGGAACAACGCAATATATAAGCATACCTGACCAAAACAGTATTGACCTCAGCACCAACTTTACCATAGAAGGATGGATATATCCCACAGGTAGCGCCTATGACGGCATCATCGTTAATAAAGAGAATAGTTATGAAATTGCCCGTTTTAATGATGGTACGCTGCAATTCGCTTTAAGCGCCAGTGGGCTCGGTAATGATTGGACCTGGATAAACACAGGGCTTGTAACGCCACTGAACGAGTGGAGTCATTTTGCAATGATAAAATCAGGAACCACCGTTACTTTTTATCTGAATGGATCTTCTTCCAGTAACCATATTTCACAACCCGCCTCATTATCGCCTAACAGCAGCGAACTGAGAATAGGCAACCGGTCTGGTTTAAGCCAATATTTTGGTGGTCGCATAGAAGAGATCCGGATCTGGAATACAAGCCGAACTCAGTCCGAAGTCAAAGCCAGCATGTTCAACAAAAACCTGGCTAATAATGCTGCCGGGATGGTAGCCTATTACAGAATGAATGAAGGCAGTGGTACAACTACAATAAACAGCTGTACCAACAGTGCCGGTATTAATGGAACCTTAATCAATGGGCCGGCCTGGGTGGCAAGCCCTGTACAATACGGAGCCAACGCCATTTCTTTTGATGGCACTAATGATATGATTAATATTCCGGATGATAATACACTGGACATTACCTCTGCCCTTACGCTGGAAGCATGGTGTTATGCAATAAAAAACACCGGTATACAAAATGTAATTAGCAAATCAAGCAATACACAAAACAATGGCTATATCTTTCCCCGGACGGACAATGGATGGAGCAGTGTTATTCTTTATTTTCACATAGCCGGGGGATGGAGAACTTTATCTGCCCCATACCCCTCTCTCTATACCTGGCATCACCTGGCTGCTACTTACGATGGAGCCAGCATTAAATTATACATTAATGGTGTACTGGCTGCTTCGCAGGCCCAAACAGGTACTATCACTGCAAACTCAAATGTACTGGGGCTTGGCAATCAAACCGGGTATGCGGAATATTTTGGTGGTTACACCGATGAAATGCGGATATGGAATGTGGCGAGAACGCAGACAGAAATACAAAACAATATGGATAAGGAACTTAATCCGGTTACACAAACCGGCCTTGTAAGTTACTATACCAATAACCAGGGAATAAATAACGGAACAAATACCGGTTTGATAAAGCTGATAGATCAAAAAGGAAATAATAATGGCACACTCAGCAATTTTGCATTAAGCAGCAGCAGTTCAAATTTTGTTGCTCAGCATTCAAACATTATTATTTTACCTGTGTCCTGGCTCAGCTTTACCGGCAATAAACAGGATAAATCTGTTCAACTCAACTGGAGCACATCTGTTGAACAAAACTCCCACGAATTTAATATAGAACATAGCGTTGATGGATCTGCATGGAAAAATATTGGAACTGTTGGCGCTGCCGGAAATTCATTGACCATACAAACTTACTCTTACACGCATACTGACCCGGCACATGGACTCAATTTTTATCGTTTGCATCAGTTGGATATTGATGGCCGCAGTTCTTACAGCAAGACAATAAAAGTTATATTCACTAACCAGCAGAACAAAGCAATTGTTTACCCCAATCCTGTAACCGATGGAACACTCAACATTCTGTTACCTCAGGCAACAAAAATCTTTTTGTATAATAGCATTGGCAAATTAGTTATTGTTCAACAGGCAAAAGCTGGAAACAATCAACTCAATACAGGTCACCTGCCAAAAGGAGTATATCAACTGAAAGCGGGAGAAGAAACGATACAAATTTTGATCCACTGATAAATTATATAAAACTTCAGTTATATCAGCGATTGTTCAGTACCTGTCTATAATTAGAATCCACGGCTGTTGCTATGAACCAGAGGGCATCATATTGCGGATGGCACTGATCTTCCATATTTTTTTTTCTGCCACCACCAGGAAAGTACTCCACATTTTGCGAATGGTTCCGTCTGTATTTTGAATTTCGTACCGGCAGTCAACGATGGCAGCTGTTGGGTTGAGCATCCGGATATTTTCAATGCGGAGCGTTCGGCCACCCGGGTTACTACCGGAACTTTTCATCATACCCTGCACTGCGGCATTGATACCGTTTCGCCATTCGCCGGTTGAGACGAGTTGGTCCACATCAGAAGTTAAAATTTTTTTCAGCAATACCGTATCGCTTTTTTCCCTTGCTTCCGAATATTGATCAATCAGGGAGCTAATTTCTTTTTTCTGATATTCAGTTGGTATGTTCTGCTGGCCCTGTATTAACAAAACTGCAGGCATGGTAAACAGGAAGAGCAACAGCGTATTTTTCATGTGTAAATTTTTTATTGCTTTGTCGATAAATATTAGCAGTATAAATGATCATCAGAATAATACCTGATGAACCGGATAAGTTTACTAACCCGGTACATCAGGAATAAATAGCAATTATTTCTTTTCACCGCAATTAAACATCCACTGCACACCAAACTTATCTATGCAGGATCCGAAATAATCGCCCCAGAACATGTCTTGTAATTCCATATCTACCTTGCCACCTTTGGAAAGTTTATCAAACAATTGTTTTGTTTCAGCCCGGGTATCCGGCTGCAGGTTGATATAAACATTATTACCAAAATTTAATTTAAAGCCCATGGACTCCGGTGCATCCGTACCCATTAATGTATGGCTGTTAAGGATACGCAATTCTACATGCATCACCAGGTCTTTATCTGCATCCGCTGCTGCTGGCATATCAGGTGAGGGCGGAACGTCGCTGAACCGCATAATGCCATTGCCAAAAAATTCACCACCGAAAACAGTTTTATAAAAGTTGAATGCCTCTTCTGTATTCCTGGAAAAATTGAGATAAGTGCTTACACTTGCCATGATTTAAAATTTTGTTGATTAATAATATTAGAAAAGTTACGGAATACAAAAGTAGAGGGTCAGTGTCAATCAGAGGAAGGGCGAAACGGACATTAATAAGGGGTGAATGCGACAATTTTTATTTTGTAATCCTCTCAACTTTTATAAAGGTTTCATTAAATTATCGGTCCAGCTTATATTTTACCAGGAATAGATTCAGACTAAGCAACCACAATCAGCATGGAACCTTTTTTCGTATTATTTATCCGGAAGTAACTGATTCGATTCAAATCCCCAATTTTGTGCCCATATGATATTTATTATTTCAAAGTGGATCATTATTTTTTCCGGCATCTGGCTCCTGGTGGTTAGTATAATTATGCTTACCCGCCCTGCCAGCGCTATAAAAATTTTAAAAAATGCCGCAAGTACCAACCTGGTTAATTACTCAGAACTGGGTTTGCGTGGTATTTGGGGAATTGCACTTCTTTTATACTCAAGCCATTCTTTGTTTCCCGCTTTCTTCCATGCCCTTGGAATATTAATATGCATCAGCACCTAGATCCTTCTCGTCATTCCCCGGAAATGGCATGCCGGGTACGCCGTCTGGTGGGCTGCCAGGATGACAACATGGATGGTCAGGCTGTGCTCTCCTTTCTCTTTTTTGTTCGGATTATTTTTAGTCTATGCTGTTATTTAGAAATGTGCTAGGGTTTATCTGTATAAAGTTATTTTTGAGATTCAGGCTCAGGCTCAGGAATTTTTTGATCATAGTGATGCGGAGCACTTGAAGCAGATTCAATTCATATAAATAAAGGCTGGTATTATCCTTTTCAAAACTCAACCCAAGCCATTGATTTTTTTCGAATCCTTTCGCTACACATCCGTGCCTTTTACTTATGACTATTACTTCCACATCAGCTGAATTGAAGAAGATGGCACGGAATGTTATGACAAGTTGGTTTTAGTCATTAGATTCAATTCGTGAAAATAATTGCCTTATATAATATCAAAGGAGGCGTTGGGAAAACAACCACTTCCGTTAACCTGGCCTGCTTCCTGGCAAGCAGTGGTCTTAGTGTTTTGCTCTGGGACCTGGACCAGCAGGGAGGCAGCAGTTTTTTCTTCAACAGGCAAAACACAAATAACAATACACATGGTCGTTTATTCGACAGGTATATCACCATTTACGATGTCATTCATTCTACCGAAAGTTACCAGATTGATGTGATCAGTAATGATGCTTTGTTTTCAGAGCAGTTTATGAACCATGCATCCAGGATTACATCGGTCAATTTCTCCAATAATGAGCTTATAAAAATTACACTGGAAGAAGTGGAAGATGATTATGATGTGTGTATCATTGACTGCTCTCCCGGCCGCTTTCTTTTACACAATAATATTTTTCATGCAGCCGACCTGTTATTGGTACCCAATCTTCCCGCCCCGCTATCAATTTATTGCAACAATATGCTGATGAATTCGCTGCAGGAAGATATGACCATGGCAAAAAAAGTGCTTAGTTTTTATAATATGGTGCAGGTACATAAAATTCTTCATAAGCAATACCTCGACAACCGGAAGGATGCATCCTGGATGCTGGACAGCTTTGTACCTTTTTATAGTGATATAGAGTTAATCACTCTCACCAAAGAATCTCTTTTTCATCAACCAAAAGAAAATAAGGTTGCCGTCAATTACCTCCGTCTTTGGTTGGAAATATGCGACAGAATGCAGTGGCAGGCATTAAATAATTCGAAAGGATTACTGGTGGACCTGGCTAAAGAACAGCATGCTGAGGATGAGATATCCTGGGTGACCGCCTATGATACACCCAAATTAAAGACGGGTTTATAAAGATCACAAAAGGAAAAAAAGTACTGAAACAATCACCTTTTAAAATAATATTTTTTCAGAGGTTCGATGAAATTGAATTAGTAATAAATATACCCTACATTTATTCTCTCTCCGGTCCCCCGCTAACAAATCAATCCCTTTTCGCTGATTAAACTTATTGCAGCCCGCTTTGGCAGCGAGCTCACTATTGGAGTATGCCTTCATTTATTTAAAAACATTCAAAAACATCAGTTATGAAAAAGATCAACTTCCTTTTCGCATTACTTTTAATTGCAACTCTCAGTTTTTCTCAAAAAGGTATTTTCCTGCAGGTAGGATCCTTACCAGGCGACCAACCTGAAGGCCAGGCTGTACTGGCCTATTCGCATGGTGTATCAAATTCCGGGTCTGCGCATACCGGTGGCGGAGCAGGAATGGGAAAGGCAAATGTGCAGGATCTTTCACTCACTATGTTTACCGGGAAAATGACCCGTGAATTTTTAAGAGGGGTTACGTTGGGTACCCACTTTCCTGAAATGAAACTGAAATTTTATAATTCTTCTAAAGTACTTTATTACCAAATCACTATTACAGATGTGCTGGTATCATCTATTAGTTATGGAGCCAGTTGCGGAGCCAATAGTTCCTGCGAAAAACAAACAGAAAATGTTTCATTTAATTTTTCCGAAATAAAATGGGAAGATTTTGGAAATAATTCAACCTATGATTATGACATCGAATGATCCGGTTTATTTATTCAAGATGAAAATTTAAAAATTATGAAAATAAGTATACTCTCCTTTGCATTGGTCCTGTTCCTATCAGTGGGCGTGCAGGCACAACAAGCAAAGGAACCAAATATTACTCTGACCAAAGAACAACAATGGTTGTTTGAAAAAACCAGGCAGTTCATGATGGCCAAAGGGGATAATGCTTCTACCCGGTTGTTTCTTGATAATTACAAAAAATTACTGGCAGCCAATATTAATTGCAAAATTGAATATTCACCGGAAAAAAGAATCAACCTCGATGGTTTGCGGATTAATGATGCCATCACTTTGGTTAAATGGGAAGTGACAGGCGAAGCAGTTGGCACCAGGTATATATTGGAAAGGCGCTTTGGTAACCCGAATGGTAGGTTTGACAGCATCGGAATTATAGAAGGCCGGACAGTACCCGATCTTTTCCTGGATTATAGCTTTTCTGATCAGAATGATTTCCCGGGTACTTCCTGGTATCGCCTTAGGGCATTAAACAGGTTGGAAGAAACGCAACAACTGATCAAAATTGCAGGGTATGACAATACAGTGAAAGTTTATCCCAACCCTGCAACATCATCCAATATGCGGCTTGAATTATTGCGGTTTAAAACGAATGCTCCCACTTCACTCATCATTCGTGATGCAAAGGGCAGTATTGTTTATACCCGGCAACATATATTTTTAAATAATAATAAATATTTTCAGCTGCAAGATCTGCAACTTCCGAATGGAGCTTATCATTTACAAGTCTCCAACAAGTTTAATTCAGGAGTAACAACTTTTGTTATTCAATAGTTTTGTTACAAACATTTTTGTTCTGGATTTTTCTTTGTTATCAGGAACAGTCAAACTCATGGCCGGTAAACAATTACCGGCCATAGGTTAATCAACTACGATCCATCTTCTCAACCGGGAGTACAGTTTAATTTACTAATGCATAGAGACACCGTTTTGCATGTGGTTAATAACTATTAATTACGTCCTGTACCTATTATAACCAATTGGGAAGAAATTTAATTCATATTGATAACTAAACTGACCCTCCCGGACAATAATCAGCCTAACTCGTCCTTAACCATTCTTCTTTTTACTTAAAGACTTTTACTTTGAACCAGCAAATGGCGATCATCAGATAAACCGGAAGAAAGCAAAACTTATATTTCCGGATTTCTGAATCCACTAATTAAAACTGTTTTAAAAAGGCATAAAAAGTAAATGCGTTCCGGATTTTGTTTTGTGGCAAAAACATGATATCCGTAATAATAACCTGATGAAGTCTGACGTAAAAACTCAGAAAAATGCCTGCATAACAAAATATACTTTTTTAATATGAACTAAAGAAACCTCGTGGGGAAAACTTTACCAGTTTTATATTTTGCCCAATTATAAAATGAGTGAGATTTGATGACAGAAGTCTGGCAACTATTCCTAAAAACATAAAACATTATTAAAATTGGTTTTTTCTATTATCTTTATACTAAGGGATAATACCTAGTTGAAAAATTATCTCTGGATACATTAAGGTTGTTGCCACACTTCCTGAATTTCATATCTTAAATAAGTATTAACCGCCAGCAACCAGATTGAATTTGTAAAGTCTGCCGTTTAATTTTTAGAATTCATTATCCCATCTGAGACTATTAAGAACTTCCCTTTCTGTTGAAACCCGTTACCTGATCCCCGTACTCTCCTTATAAGAAATCCAATATTGCACCAGGCTTTGGGCAGGTTGCCCGAGGTTGTTTAATTAAGTTCTGGTGCCTAAAAATTAAGATTAGAATATTTAAAAAGAGTTGCAATCTTACCATTAAACTATTGTACCATCTAAACTGCTAATTATGTGGAAGTTTACCCTTTCTTTTCAGAGAAATGTTTTTGTGCTGTTATTTATCTGCCTGGTTTCTGCGAACCAAATTAAGGCCCAGGCGCCTCAGAATCTCAAGATAACCGATTTCGCCGTTTGGGGAGGTGGGGCAGCCGCAAATCCTTTTAATAATACACAGGGAGTCTCCCTCGAAAATAAGGTCACAATTACAGGTAACATAGGAAGTAATCACAAAGTTGACATCAAGGGAAAATCAAACATTATAAATGGCGGCATTTATAGTGGCAATGGGGTTGTACTTGGAAATGATAATACGATAACAGGCAATATTTCCGGAAACAGGGCGGGTGCAAATTATCCAAATCCCGTCATTTCCGCAGGAACTAAATTAACAATTACCGGCAACCTGACTGCAAACGGAATGATTGATATAAAATCCGGTACCGTTACCGGCCAGGTGGCCGTACCAGCACCTTCGGGTACAAATTATACCGGTCCCACACCTACTGCAGGTATAATAAATAATGTGGCCCTTCCTGTACTTCCATTAATGCCCAACAACACACCTTTTGATAACCAGGTGGGCACTACAACGATCAGCAATACACAAACCATTCAACCGGGTAAGTACAAAAAATTGGCGTTGTCCGGGAAAAAAACACTTACACTAAATGGACCGGGAAATTATATTTTTTATGAAGTTGACAATGGCTCTAACGAAAACGAAATTGTTTTTGATTTTAAAAATACCACTACGGGTACTTTTAATATTTTTATTATAAAAGATGCCCGTTGGGGAAATTTGATAGTAAGCACAAAAAAGGGAAACTTTCCGGCACGTATAAATACAGAGATACATGGCAATGGTTCCACCTATGCCGGTATAGCATTTGACCTGAAAGGATCAAGTATTAAAGTACCCAACAAATATGCCTGGTTGGGCAACGTATGGGCTCCCAATGGTGGCATCTTCGTTGGCAATACAAAATCTTCTCCTGATGGCTCTCCCCATATTATTGGCGCATTATGGAGTGGCAAACAAGTAACCATAAGTGATGACTTGATACTAAACTACCTGGCGCCTGCTGTTGATCCAAGCTATATTGCTCCTTATTATCCGCCGCCTGCATCAGGAAAAGTTGATGCACCTAATAATACGATCGGTGCTGAACTATTATCGTTATCGCTAAATCCAAATCCAATCTCCTCTATTCCTCAAAATGAAATCTTTCGGTTTAATGGACCCGATACTGTGATGATAGAAGTGATCAGCAAAGCAGCTAGCGATGTTACATTACAAAATCAACTGGTAAGCCTGGGTATGACAGGCCTCATCAATAACGGTCCGCATATTTATGTAATCACCGGTTTTTTCCCTATCAACAAATTAACGCAACTAAACGGAAATACAAGAATAGAATATGTGCGTCCTCTTTATCCGCCTATAAATAATGTGGGACAAGTTACTTCTCAAGGTGACGTGACCATGCGATCCAATAACGTAAGAGAACGTTTTGGGCTGGACGGAAGCGGTGTAAAAATTGGTGTGCTCTCAGATAGTTATAATAAAAAATTGGGAGCCCAGCAGGATGTTGACGAAGGCGACCTGCCGGGTATATCTGGTGGACCTGTTAATCCTAATCCTGAACCGGTACAAGTGTTGTTCGAATTACCTTTCAACGGAAATGATGAGGGAAGAGCAATGTTGCAAATTGTACATGATGTGGCACCCAAGGCAAAACTGGCGTTCCGCACCGGATTTTTATCTGCCGGCGATTTTGCCAGGGGAATTGAAGATCTGGCATCCGCCAGCTTGGCCGGCGGACCATGTGATGTAATAGTGGATGATATCACATATGTCACAGAACCCTTCCTTACTGATGGCCGCGTAGCCCAATCAGTTAATCAGGTTGTGTCACAAGGCGTCACTTATTTTTCTTCGGCGGGAAATTTTGGCAACCGGTCATCTGATGGAATTTTTAATGGAATTACGAATACATCCATCATACCATCACCAGGTAAGATTCACCAGTTTGGTCCTACACCGGCTGATATTTATCAAACCGTAAATCTTAAGCCAGGCTCTTATACTATCGTTCTGCAATGGGATGAAGGCTTTCATAGCCTGGGCAGTCCGGGTGTGCCAACGGCGGATTTGGATTTATATTTAGTAGGTTCCAATGGTTTTACTTTGTTTGGATTCAATCGAAGTAACTTATTTGGTGATCCATTTGAAGTTTGTCCCTTTACCGTTACTGAAGAAACGAATGCAAAGCTGATGCTGGTTAGTGCTACCGGAACTTCCAATGTGCGGTTCAAGTACATTATTTTCCGCGGTAACGCAACAATCATGAATTACCAGAACATTGGCTCCACTATTGTTGGACATCCAAATGCAGCAGGAGCCATAGCAGTAGGTGCCATGTTATATGATAATATCCCCACCGTTACACCGGTATGGCCCGGTGTTGCTTCTTTTTCTTCCAGGGGGGGAACACCTACCCGGGTAGGAGGCACTTTTACAACACGTAATAAGCCAGAGTTAATTGCTCCGAATGGTGTTAACACCACAGTAAATCTTGGAGGTGCAGTATTTGATGACGGCGACCTTTATCCCAATTTCTTTGGCACTTCAGCTTCAGCACCACACGCTGCTGCCGTGGCCGGCCTGCTAATACAGGGACAAAAGAAATTCAATTTGGACTCTGTTGTTTCACCCACTACAATAAGGGAACAGTTACAAACATCTGCGGGCAAGTTTTCTCACCTGTCGGGCAATCACTCATTTGAAGGCGGTTATGGTTTTGTACAGGCTGATTCAGCCATAAGCCAGATCGCCAATGCCAGGCCAATCATATTAGCCCTGGAAACAGTAGTACCCGGTGCCCAAAATGGTACTGAGCCTTTCACGGTAAAAGTAATTGGGAAATACCTGACCAGCAGTACTGAAATTTATTTTAACGGGGAACCGGTTGAAACAACGGTTTCACCAGGTAATACGGAAGCCACAGCAAATGTACCGGCCATTACTAACGGTGAAGATCCCCCGATACAATTATATAATCCACCCAAGAGCCCGAGCGAATTAGATGGCGGCTTGTCGGAGGCTTTACATTTCTTTAGTTCAATAACGGATGTAACTATACGTGCAGAAAGCAAGAGCCGTAAGTATGGGCAAAGCAATCCGGAATTTACTACAGAAGTTTTGGTGAACGGAATTCCGATTAGCCAGACAAACCTGACACTGGCCGGCCTAAAACTGGATAATCTTAGTTTTAATACCCTGGCTACTACCACAAGCAATGCCGGGCTGTATGGCATAAGGGCGTCGCGAACAACTCCACTTGCAAACAATGATCCGCTATTGACTACCTATGGTTTCACTTTTGTATCCGGAACACTTTCAGTAGGAAAAATGGCATTGAAAATTACACCGGTAAACAAAACAGTTAAGTATGGCGAAGACCTCGGCGAAATCGGTTACACTTATGAATTAGAAGAGTCAGAAGCCACCTCACCAGAACTGGAAGCACAGGTAGCTGCTTTACATAAAAAGTTTTTGGCTGACAATGCGGTGGTTGCTTTAAGCGGATTGAATGGTGGAGGTTCGGTTATTTCTCCTTCTGATTTAACCAACATGAGTGTGATGGCGAGTTTTCAGGCTATCAGGAATGCAAGAAAGTTTGTGCTGGAAAACGGTCATTTAACAGCACTGGAAAATAATATTGATCCTGCTGAAATAGGCAACCAGCGGTTTATCGTAGATGCATCCTCACAGTCATTACAGAACTAT
>JBPPMM010000381.1:0-7948 GCA_051306075.1 Chitinophagaceae bacterium | reverse complement strand
ACCCGGGTATTAGAAAAATAAATCCCTTTATTCAAATTCTTGTTACAAGATATTCGATCGTACCGTGTCAGGAATTACGATCTACTATTTAAAAAAACTTTGGTAGGTTAATGTGCCCTTTACCCAAATTTAAAAGCAGCACCTATCCCAATTATTACAGTTCATCTTTATCAACACCCAATTTCTGCAAATCCATTCCGAAACCTAATCCTCTTTCTCCCAACACCTGCTCTATTTCAGCCAAAGATTTTTGACCAAAATTGCGGAATTTCATCAGGTCTTCCTGCTCGTATTGAACCAACTCACTCAATGAATTGATCTTAGCTGCTTTCAAACAATTGAACGCACGTACAGAAAGATCAAGGTCCTCCAATGGTGTTTTCAATACTTTGCGCAGTTGCAAAGTTTGCTCATCCACCATATCTTCTTTCTTCTCTTCTTTATTATCAAAAGTGATGTTCTCATCTGTAATGATCATCAAATGCTGTATAAGAATCCTTGATGCTTGCTTTACAGCCTCTTCAGGATGTATCGTGCCGTCAGTTGAAACTTCCATGATCAATTTTTCGAAGTCCGTACGTTGCTCTACACGGGTATTCTCAATGGTATATTTCACATTTTTGATGGGAGTATAAATGGAGTCAATTGGAATATATCCAAGCGGTGCATCTTTGGGCTTGTTGTCTTCAGCCGGAACATATCCACGGCCTTTGCCAATAGTCAGTTCGATGTCCATTTTTGCAGATGAATCCAATGTGCAAATAAGCAAATCGGGATTCATGATCTGGAAAGAGTGAGTAGCCTCACCAATCATGCCTGCTGTGAATTCAGTTCTATTTTTCAGAGACAAAATGATACGCTCATTGGCCACTTCATGATCAACACTTTTTTTAAACCGTACCTGTTTCAGGTTCAAAAATATTTCTACCACATCTTCTGAAATTCCTTTCATAGTGGCAAATTCATGTTCTACACCTTCTATCTTCACACCAATAATCGCATACCCTTCTAATGAATTTAATAATACACGGCGCAATGCATTACCGATGGTTACACCATAACCAGGTTCCAATGGACGAAACTCAAACTGAGCTTCAAAATCACTTGCTTTTTGCAGGATGATCTTATCAGGCTTCTGGAAATTTAAAATGGCCATATTTTAGATTTTGTTTTTAAATGATTATTATCAACTTCAATTCTACTTTCATTACTGTTGTACTGTCCTTGCCGGTCTTGTTAAGTTTTAAAGCCGTTGAAAAACCGAAATCATTCAATTTTTCAATCTTAATAAAAACTTTTATTTAGAATACAACTCTACGATCAATTGCTCCTTAATATTTTCAGGAACGCTTTCTCTTTCGGGGTGTGTAATGAAAGTACCTTTCAGTTCAGTTTCATTCCAATCAAGCCAGTTGAACTTTGGATTTTTCCCTCTTACCACACTTGTAATAGAAGTTCTTTCTTTACTACCGGGCTTAATTGTTATAACATCGCCTGGCTTTAATTGGTAAGATGGTATATTTAATACATCACCATTCACCTCTATGTGTTTGTGGCTGACCAATTGGCGGGCTGCAGGTCGCGATGGTGCAATACCCATACGGAATACGGCATTATCCAAACGGGCTTCAAGCAATTTAATAAGGTTTTCGCCGGTAGCACCTTTGATGCGTGATGCTTCTTCAAATGTTTTACGAAATTGCTTTTCCAAAATGCCGTAGGTATACTTGGCTTTTTGTTTTTCACGAAGCTGTAGGGCATACTCACCTAAGGTTTTACGCTTACGTTTTTCACCATGCTGACCCGGAGGATTGCTGTTTTTACCCAACCATTTACCATTGCCTAATATGGGCTCACCGAAAATGCGGGAAATCTTGGTCTTTGGACCAGTGTAACGTGCCATAGTTTTTATTCATTTCGATTTTTTTTGAAACGGTGCTACGATCGGTAAAAAATCGTAAAAAATAAATCGGGCACCCTTTTAATAAATGAAACCAAATTGGCTCAAAATATATGTAATTGTCTGGCTTGCATTATACTAAAATTCCAAAACGGAAAATTTGTACATCGCATGCCTTACTTTAAACTCTTCTTTTCTTTGGTGGACGGCAACCATTGTGCGGTAATGGCGTTACATCTTTAATCATTACTACTTCAATGCCATTTTGCGATATTGACCGAATAGCACTTTCTCTACCCGATCCCGGGCCTTTCACAAATACATCAACTCTTTTAAGACCAGCATCCAATGCTGATTTGGCAGCATCAGCTGCAGCCATTTGAGCGGCATACGGGGTGTTCTTTTTAGAACCTCTGAAACCCATTTTGCCCGCACTGCTCCAGGAAATAAGCTGACCCGTCTTATTTGTTAAACTAATAATGATGTTATTAAAAGTTGCAGAGATGTGAGCGTCTCCATAAGCATCAACCTTTACAATTCTTTTTTTCGCTGCCGCCTTTGGGCTGTTCTGTGCTTGTGCTTTTGCCATAATTTTCCTTCCAGGTAATCTTTAAGTTTTAAAATCTATCCCTTTCTACTCCGGGATACTGAATCAATCCTCCTGCCGGCTTACCAGGCTATCCGAAATTGATTCATTATAATATATAAGCCTTTTCTTCAACTTCACTTCGTTCGCTATGACAAAACCCGCCATTGCGATCCCGCCAAAGGCGGGTGAAGCAATTATTTCTTGGCCGCCTTCTTCTTTCCGGCAACTGTCTTACGTTTTCCTTTTCTTGTACGGCTATTGGTTTTGGTGCGCTGACCACGTAAGGGAAGACCTTTACGATGACGCAGACCGCGGTAACATGCGATATCCAATAAACGCTTGATACTTGTCTGAACCTCAGACCTCAACTGGCCTTCCACTTTCAACTCTTCAGTAATAGTATTACGGATGGCATTCAGATCCTCATCATGCCACTCATGTACTTTTTTGTTACGATCAATATTATTCTTATCCAGAATATACTGGGCGGTAGAAGGACCAATTCCATATATATAGGTTAATCCTATTTCGCCTCTTTTATTTTTTGGTAAGTCAACACCGGCAATACGAGCCATATTCTAAAGTTGTTTTTTGTTTATTAATCGGGCCAAAAGCTTGAAGCTGAGAGCCACGAATGAAATCCCGGGCACCTTTTATCCCTGGCGCTGTTTAAAGCGGGGATTATTTTTGTTAATAACATAAAGTTTTCCTTTACGACGAACGATTTTGCAATCGACGCTACGCTTTTTAATAGATGCTCTAACTTTCATAATCTTTCATTTTGAAGTCTCCATTCTCAGGAGACCCGTATTTAAAGCTATTTATACCTAAAAATGATTCGTCCCCTTGATAAATCATAAGGCGAAATCTCCACTCCCACTTTATCACCCGGTAATATCCGGATATAATGCATCCTCATTTTCCCAGAGATGGTAGCCAGTATTTCGTGGCCATTTTCCAGTTTTACCCTGAACATAGCATTCGATAAGGCTTCCAGAATGATACCATCTTGTTTAATAAGGGGTTGTTTCGACATAGAAATTTTAGGGGTGCAAAGATAGGAGGATGAACCCGAAAAAAGAAAAAACCCTGATTTTTTTATCAGGGTGTGTAGTAAATATAATAATCAATCAATTAAATAGCGTAAAAAACTATTCTTTTTAGTGCTTTTCCAACGTTACTTTGTTCATATCAAGGTATAAATTCTGCAAATCATGAACTCCGATCGGGAAATCGAAGTGGCGCCTGTCCTCCCTCCACCACATTTCTACAGATGAAAAATCCCCCGCCCGGGGTGTAATCAGGCGAAATGAATCCCTTTTATATTTAATCATTCCATCTGCCTCTTCCTTTGTAAATCCAAGTTTTAATAACTGATTATCATCCAGTGGAATAGAATTGATTTCGTCTAAATCATACCAAAATTCCTGGACTCCGTTATTGACCAATGCCTGCTTTTCTTCGCTGCTTACTTTAACAACGGTTCCTTCCTTTTGCTCATTATCGTGGTTTATGTAAACGAGATTGCCTTGTTTGAGGTCGCCTGATTTTATCATAGCTTTCGTTTTTTGTTTTCCGAATATATGCAAAAAGTGGAAGAGTTGAATTGAATCAGAGCACATGGAATCAATAATTCATCTTCCCAACTGTAAGGCTCGGGGAGCCAGCCAAATTATTCCGCCCAGCTCATTACGTAATCTTTGTTTTCGATGGCCAGCGCTTCTTTTGTCAACATCAATGGATGAAAGGTATCCACCATCACTGCCAGTTCTTTTGTTTCCTTTGCTCCAATACTTTTTAGCACAGCTCCCGGATGGGGTCCGTGCGGAATGCCAGCCGGGTGCAAAGTGATCATTCCCCTGGTAACATTTTTTCTGCTCATAAAATCTCCATCCACATAATACAATAATTCATCACTATCGATATTACTGTGATTATAAGGAGCGGGAATGGCCTGCGGGTGATAATCAAACAATCGGGGACAGAAAGAACATACAACAAAATTGTTTGCCTCAAATGTTTGATGTACAGGTGGCGGCTGATGCACCCGACCGGTTATGGGTTCAAAATCATGAATGGAAAACGCAAACGGATAACAGCAACCATCCCAGCCAATCACATCAAAGGGATGCGTGCCATAATGAAGTCCATAAAGTATTCCTTTCTTTTTTGCCTTGATCAGGAAATCGCCTTTTTCATCGAATGACGGCAAATTCATTGGTGGCCGGATATCTCTTTCGCAGTAAGGAGAATGCTCCAGCAGTTGCCCGTATTTGCTTATATATTTTTTTGGGTAACGGATGGGGCTGAATGATTCAACAATAAAAAGCCGGTTGTTACTTTCTGCAAATTCAATTTGATAGATGGTGCCCCTGGGTATCACCAGGTAGTCACCATAATCAAAAGGCAATTCACCATACATTGTCCTCAGTATTCCTTTTCCTTCGTGTACAAAGATCATTTCATCTGCATCGGTATTTTTATAAAAATAATTTCGCATACTCTCCTGCGGCGCTGCCAGTACTATATGACAGTCGTTGTTTACAAGAATAGCTTTGCGGCTTTGCAAAAAATCTTTTTCCGGCTGCACCTTAAAGCCTTCAAAACTCCGGTGCTGCAACATTTTCTCTTCCGCAACGTCAGGTGATACGTCAACCTGGGGCTCCGTTTTTATTATTTGCGTGGGCGGATGGTAATGATACATTAGGGAATAATCATTGGAAAAACCTTCAGTAGAAAATAGCTGCTCAGAATAAAGCCCTCCATCTGATTTCCTAAATTGAGTATGACGTTTGTGAGGAATGGTTCCGAGTTTATAATAGTGCGGCATACTTTAGTTTAAAATTTGAATTTAAAACCCCGATGCAAATACATTCTCAAATTTACAATTAAATTCGCTCAGCTAATGACTACCATCGGACTGATATCAGATACACATGGCTATTTAGATGAAAATATTTTCAAACAGTTTGAACACTGCGATGAAATATGGCATGCGGGTGATTTTGGCAATGAAGAACTCGCTAAAAAGCTTGCCTTATTTAAACCATTAAAGGGAGTATACGGAAATATTGATGACCGGCATATACAGGACGTTTATCCCGAAAATCTTTCATTTACATGTGAGGAGGTAACGGTAGTGATGACTCATATAGGCGGATATCCTCCAAAATATAACAGTCGTGTTTTGCCTTTGCTGAATCAATATCAACCACAGCTTTTTATTTCCGGACATTCTCATATACTCAAAGTAATGTATGACGAAAAATGGAACTCCCTGCACATGAACCCGGGAGCAGCCGGCAACCAGGGATGGCATAAAATAAGGACTCTGATCACCTTTATAATAGATGGAAAAGAAATGAAGGATTGCAGGATTATTGAATTAGGCAAAAGAGGAACCAGTTAAAGTACTAGCGAAAGAAAAAGACCATTTTCATAAATACAGCTTCATGGCGCCGCATTAAATAATTTTATCACATGCCCGGAAACCAGGGCCTGCTGATATCCACCCTGAAAGGCCAGGGCACAGCCACCATGATCATCATCAAAGCAATGATAAAAAACCAAAAGGCTCTTTTATATTTTACCAGGTCAGGCAAAGGCTTCTTTGCCATACTATATCCCAGGGTTATCATAACAATGGCGATGATCATGAATGTAGGATGCTCTACCCAGAAAAAACGAAAGACCTTATTTTTCATTACTGTTTCGCCTTCCGGCAAATCGACCTTTAACATACCAAAGCGTCCCCATAGCCACTGGTACAAACCCAGTACCAACGTGATATGTGAAGCGATCAGGGTAAACAACCATATTTTTCTATCCGCATTAGAAAAAACCTTCTTGTGCCGCCATCCTGAGTATGCTTTGTATATGGAAAGAAGCAACAAAATTAGAATGACCCAGCGAAGCAGATTGTGCAAATGAAGTAAACCTGTATCCATAAAGTAATTGATTGAAGTTATATATCCGGGGCTCTAAGATAAAGGATTCGCTCCAACCCTACACCTTCAAATAAGCCTAGTCTATCCAATCGGCAATAAATATATTGGTATCCCTTGTACCCCCATTATTTCTGTTACTGCTGAAAATTATTTTCTTTCCATCAGGGGAAAACATAGGAAAAGCATCAAATCCATTATCACGACTCACTTTTTCCAGCTGTGACCCATCTTCATTGATCGTATAAAGATTAAATGGAAATCCTCTTTTGTATTCATGGTTGGATGCAAATATAACCCGCTTGCTGTCGGGCATAAATGTAGGGGCCCAGTTGGCCTGGCCAAAATGAGTAACCTGCTTTACATTCCTTCCATCTTCATTGGCTACAAAAACTTCCATATTAGTTGGCGCCACCAAATGTTCGGCAAGAAGGTCCTTATATTCTTTTATTTCCTGTTCCGTTTGTGGTCGGGATGCTCTCCAAATGATCTTTTTTCCATCAGGACTAAACCAGGCACCGCCATCATATCCCAACGTGTTGGTAATTCTTTTTTCCTTCCCGGTTTGCAGATCCATTATATAGAGGTCAATATCCCCATCCTTATCACTGGTATAGATCATTTTTTGTCCATCGGGGCTCAGTGTAGGTTCGGCATCGTAGCCTTTTGCACTGGTCAGTTGCTTTACAATTTTTCCTTCCAGGTCGGCCATAAATATATCATAGCTATCGTACAAAGGCCATATATATTTATTTCCATATTTTTTCCTGTCTGGTATTGGCGGACAATCGTCACCAGCTAAATGTGTAGAAGCATAAATAATATGTTTTCCGTCTTTTGTAAAAAAAGGGCATGTCGTTCTCCCCTTCCCGGTACTAATCATTTTATAGGCAAAACTTTCACCCGGCTGCGGTACTTTTCCAATAAATATCTGGTCACAGTTGATACCTTCTGCAGGGTTTGTTCGCTGAAAAACAATTCGTGTGCCATTGAAACTCCAGTAAGCTTCTGCATTATCGCCACCAAAGGTTAATTGCTGAATATTCCTGAAATGATTTTCTTCAGGGTAAAGAATGGTATCGCTTATGGCCCGTTTGGGATGCTGAAATGCTGGAAGAACAAAAGGCCTGAAAGAATAAAAAATAAAAAGGAATGATAAAATCATCGCCGCTATAACAAGTTTTCTCATGTAATTCCGTTTCTTCATTTCTGGTAAAATTATTTATAGCAAACTTATACTTTGTCAGCGAATTGTAATTCTGCCGCAATCAAATCCATTAGTTTTGAAATATGAACAAGAACGGCTCCCCTTTCATAGTGAAAACATGATGATGTTTATCGTACGGAAATATTTTTAGAATATAAATTTCACCCGGCATAAAATATAATTAATAAGAAATGATCAGATATTTTTTCCTGCTTTTATTTTTCCTTCCAGGTCGGCCATAAATATATCATAGCTATCGTACAAAGGCCATATATATTTATTTCCATATTTTTTCCTGTCTGGTATTG
>JBPPMM010000321.1:0-6051 GCA_051306075.1 Chitinophagaceae bacterium | reverse complement strand
GAGACAGGTTTTAAGAAAATTTAAACTTCTAAATATGGAATTGCTGACAGACCTTTCAAAAAGAAAAATAAATCATTCAAAGATCAATGAGGTAGATTTTGATCACCTTGAGTTTGGCAAGTATGTCTCCGATCATATGCTCGTTTGTGACTATGCCAATGGAGAATGGCAAACCCCTCTTATTGTGCCTTTTTCTAATCTTTCAGTTAATCCGGCAACTCTTGCCTTACATTATGGCCAGACGGTGTTTGAAGGCATGAAAGCTTTTCGCATGCAGGATGGCCGCATCAATATTTTCCGGGTAGATAAACATTATGACCGGTTTGCAAAATCGTTAGAAAGAATGTGCATGGCAACTCCACCGAAAGATATTTTTATAAATGGGTTGATCAATTTAGTTGAAACAGATCAGGCATGGGTTCCCGCTCAAAAAGGCACTTCTTTATATTTGCGCCCCTTTATGTATGCCAGCGAGGTGAAATTTGGCATCAAGATTTCTGAGCAATATCGTTTTATCATTTTTACAGGTCCGGTGCCTGAATTGTTTGCAAATCCGATCAGGGTTAAGGTGGAGACGAATTATATCCGGGCTGCAAAAGGAGGAACGGGATACGCAAAATGTGGCGGTAACTATGGAGCGGCATTTTATCCATCCTTGCAGGCAAAGCAGCAGGGATACGACCAGGTATTATGGACAGATGCAAAAGAAAATAAGTTTATTGAAGAATCAGGTATGATGAATGTCATGTTTGTGAACAATGATATATTAGTTACACCGCCGGTTTCCGATACTATACTGGATGGAGTAACAAGGGACTCATTACTCACTTTGGCTCAGGACCTGGGTTATAAAACGGAAGAAAGGCCCGTATCGGTTGATGAATTAGTGGAAGCATTCCGTAATAATAGTATAACCGAAGCTTTTGGTGCCGGCACGGCTGCCGTCGTTGCACCCATTCAAACAATTCATATAAATGGCATCGATTATCAATTATCCGCTGGCAGTAAGGGAAATGTTGCAGAAACTGTAAAGCAAAAATTAGAGTGGATACGAACGGGCCTGGAGGAGGATGTACATAATTGGAATTTCGTATTGTGAACCGGAAAAATGAATTATAGCCAGGATATTACATGAGTTACAAATTAAGCAGACTGGAAAGTTAGTCTGCTGATATTAAAATTCATTATTATAGTTCCAATTGGGGTGATTGTACGACCACAATCTGGGGATTTGTCGCCACTGATTAAGGATTATATACTATTCCTGATTTAATGATTAAACTATTTCTTTGGCCCGTGGTCTTGAAAGGGACAAAACCAGTTGCATCTGTTGATGTTTAAAAAAAGCTGGCAAACTCTTTGTCTACCTTATAAAATATTTTAAACGTACAATCATGAAAATGGAAAAATCAATTCTTTGCGCAGCTGTATTTTCTTTATTAGTTCTGGGCGCAAATGCTCAAAAAAAATCTTCAGCCATTTTAAGAGGTGGAGTAAATCTTGCCAATGTTTCAATTACAAATGATGGTGAAATTGATGATGCTAAGATGCTGGCCAGCTTCCAGGCTGGAATTATAGGCGATATCAATATCACTTCTTTCCTGGCGCTTCAACCAGGGTTGATATTTACGGGCAAAGGCGCAAAAACTCAAAGGGGAAACGAAAGCGATGCTAATTTTTACCGGGCAACAAGCAACCCATATTATGTAGAATTACCAGTCAACCTGGTATTTAAAACTCCAACGGGCTCCAGTAATTTTTTCGCCGGTGCAGGTCCTTATATTGCTATGGGTGTTGGTGGTAAAAATAAGGTGAATGGAAAAATTGCAGGTATTTCCTACAGTAGTGAAAAAAATATTGAATGGTCAAATGATAATCCAACTACTCTAAACGAAGAAGAGGGCTCGGGTTTCGGAATTATGAAAAGGTTTGATTATGGATTTAACGGCACCGTCGGTATTGAAGCATCAGGCGTTGTTATTTCAGCTAATTATGGTTTAGGATTAGCCAAACTTCAATCAGGTAGTGGCGGATCAGGAAGTGATAATAATAACAAACACCGCGTACTTAGTTTTACGCTTGGATTTAAGCTTTAAATAGAACTAAAAATTATTTTTTACGGCAGCGTTCTTTTTGGAACGCTGCTTTTTTGTGTTTACTATTTCCACTTCAAATAAATATTACTGTTTTTATTTTGTATGGGAAGCAATGCGGTTTTGAGATAAAGTATGACTGCTTTATTACTACCTTTTGGTCAAATTATTTCTTCTTCAAAATATTACTCTTATGCGCCTGCTAAAATGGACAGGAATTGTTGCCGGCATTTTGTTGATTATTGCATGTTTTTCAACTTGGGTCGTTATCCGGTCAAAAAATATTGTAGTGAGTGGGATAGATGCATCTGGCATCATGCTGGGCAGGCCCGGATATATTCATTTCTTATTTGCCATCCTGTTTATTTTATTAAGTCTCACGCAAAGGATTTGGGCCAAACGGGTAAACCTCGTAATAGCTGCAATGAACTTTGCCTGGGCCATTCGTAATTATTTTGTAATATCTGCCTGTAGCGGCGGAGATTGCCCAGAAAAACAAACGGCCATTTATTTATTGGTGCTGGCCTCTTTGTTAATGCTGGTATCCTCTTTATTTCCTGATATAAAATTGAAGAAAAATAACCCGGGGCAGTAGTTAAAAAAAAAGCTGCCGGAAATGATTGTTGAATTTACAATTCTATATATATTCGTAACTAATACCTACCTAAGCAGATTCCAGGATAATATCTACCCCCTTTGTAATTGTTTGTTTCAATATTCCCGTTTGCCATAGTCTTTTGAAAATCTCCGTTGTTATTTAAACTACGTTAGCTGCCAGCATTTTGAAAAATATGTAATGGCCTTAAAATGTTATTTAAACCGAAACGATTTATCTAAAATGATGTTTAACTAAACAGACTGTTCTTAGGAAAACCATTCAATATCTAACCGTCTCGCCTTTTGGTGGGACGGTTCTTTTTGTCAACAACCAGGTTAAAACTTTGATGGAATTGTGATTTGTTCCTTACAGCACAAACAACTTTGCTACACCAAAGGCGGCACCAGCCGCTAAAGCTCCGATAACCATAACCCGGGAGGCTCCCCAAAAAGGGTTTACTCCGGTTATTTTACTTTTAAAGAATCCAAAAATGAAAAGACAGAGTAAGGTCAGGATTGCGGAAATCTGTAATCCCCGGATTGGCGTGTCAACAAAAAAATAAGGACTGAGCGGGACTAATCCACCCAAAGCATATGAAATCCCTATATTCAAAGCAGATTTGGTGGCTCTCTTAGGATCAGGCTTCCCTGGTCCCAATTCGTATTTCATCATAAAATCCACCCAGTGTTTTTTATCCTTTGCAATTTCTTCGGTCGCTTTCTCCTGCATTTCTTCACTAAGACCTATATTGGCAAAAAAAGATTTTACTTCCTTTTTTTCAACCTCGGGAACTTTTTCTATTTCTTCATATTCTCTTTTCAACTCCGATTGATAATGGTCTATTTCTGTTTTGCCGGCACGAAAGCCGCCCAAACCCATAGCGATAGATCCTGCAGTAATCTGGGCTATGCCCGCAATAACAATGATGGAATTTGAATCCACTGCTCCACTTAGTCCTGCAGCCAGGGCAAAAGGAACGGTTAATCCATCGCTAATTCCAATAACAACATCGGTAAGAAAATCATTGCTTTTTAAATGCTCTTCATGGTGGTGCAGATGAATGTCCATAGTAATGATGAAAGGTAATTGAAAGTGTGAAACTACTGCAGTAAAAAACAGGAGTTGTGACTAATAATCGGGAGGCCATGTTTTTCGATCAGCATTTCCCTCTCATTACTACGAATTAATCAAGGCAAGATAATGATTTGCCAATGATCTGTACACATTCCAAAATTTGTTTTTGATTGATAATTAATGGAGGAGCAAACCGTATTTTATCACCATGAGTTGGTTTAGCCAATAGCCCATTTTCTTTCAATTGAAGACAAACTTCCCACGCGGCCTCTTTATCGCTATGTTCAATAACGATAGCATTTAAAAGTCCCCTGCCACGAACAAGGCTGATATGTTTTGACTGCAGTTTTATTAACTCGTTTTGCAATAACTCGCCCATTGCGGCTGCATTTTGCGCCATATTTTCTTCCTTCAATACCTGCAGAGCTACCAGGGCAGTTTTACATGCAAGCGGACTTCCTCCATATGTTGAACCATGTTCTCCGGGTTTTATTGTCAGCATTATTTCATCATCGGCTAATACGGCGCTGACCGGCATCATGCCACCACTCAACGCTTTTCCCAACAACAAAATATCGGGTCTTACATTTTCATGATCGCAAGCTAACATTTTTCCTGTTCTTGCCAGCCCGGTTTGGATTTCATCCGCGATAAATAACACATTCGCCTGTTCGCATAGTTCTTTGGCCCTGCTCAGGTATCCGTCATCCGGAACAACCACACCGGCTTCTCCCTGTATTGGCTCCACTAAAAACCCCGCCACGTTCTTGTTTTCCAATGCGCCGGCCAGCGCTTTTAAGTCGTTGTACGGGATAATTTCAAAGCCGGGAAGAAAAGGTCCATAATTCGTTGTTGAAAGAGGATCACTGCTAAAAGAAATAACTCCTAAAGTCCTTCCATGAAAATTTCCTTCACAAACAATAATGGTTGCTTTTTCTGCTGGTATATTCTTTATTTCATAAGCCCATTTGCGGCAAAGCTTGATGCCGGTCTCCACCGCTTCTACGCCTGTATTCATTGGCAACACTCTGTCGTAACCAAAATATTCCGTTATGTACTTTGCATATTCTCCCAGCAAATCACTATAAAATGCACGACTGGTCAGCGTAAGTTTTTTGGATTGTTCAATGAATGCGTTAACGATCTTCGGATGGCAGTGGCCCTGGTTAACGGCGGAATAGCCACTTAGAAAATCATAATATTTTTTACCGTCAGCATCCCAAACAAAAACACCTTCTCCCTTCGCTAAAACCACGGGCAGGGGATGATAATTATGTGCGCCATATTTTTCTTCCAGGTCAAAATAATATTGCGATTTTTCAGAAAGATTTATAGTTGATTCCATGACTGTTGAATTGATCAGTTAATAAAAAGAGAGACAAATAAATTGAAAAAAGATATCAGACCAATAAAGGAATGATGAGGAGTTAAACCTTAGTGATTAAGCAAATCAAGATTATTTGCCAGGAATAATACTATGGAGATGTTGTTATAGATAATTCAATTATTTGCCGCAAGATAGTAATTTTAATTTTTATTGAATAGTTCAGACTAAAGCATTGTTTTAATATTGTTGAAAAAAATTATTATGACGTATACTATTCCTCCTCAAACCCGTATAGGCCATGTCCATTTAAAAGTGGCAAACCTGGAAAGATCACTGGCATTTTACCGCGATCTGTTAGGCTTTACCGAAATGCAGCGGTATGGAGATAGCGCTGTCTTTATATCTGCCGGCGGCTATCATCATCATATTGGACTCAATACCTGGTACAGTAAGAATGCATCGCCGGCTCCGGTTCATTCTGCTGGTCTTTTTCACACAGCTATTTTATATCCTGAGCGAAAAGATCTTGCTATAATATTAAGAAGGCTGAGAGAGGTTGATTATCCGTTGACCGGTGCTTCAGACCATGGTGTATCCCAGGCTTTATATATGAATGACCCTGATAGTAATGGAGTTGAACTCTATTGGGATCGCCCAAAAGAAGAATGGCCTTTGGATAAGGATAACCAACTGCAAATGGTATCCGATCCGCTCGATTTGGAAGACTTGTTGAAATTAGCGATCTAATTCCTTCACCATATAATGTGGGGGAAAATTGAATTGTATCCTATTTTTTCTCTCAAAAATCCCATACACCGTGCTTCCGCTTCCGCTCATGGAAGCATACAAAGCGCCGTTTTCATATAGTTTATTTTTTATGATCTCAATTTCCTCATAATTCCGAAATACAATTTTTTCAAAATCATTTATCAATTCGTTTTTCCAGTTATTGATGGGCT
>JBPPMM010000100.1:0-3213 GCA_051306075.1 Chitinophagaceae bacterium | reverse complement strand
GTCACCAACCAGGCAATTTTTGGCGATATGAATATATTTATCAATTAAATCGGCTGCTAACATAGCGCCATGGGTTTCCGTAAGTGCGGTGTACCCCGATAAATCTGCCATTAGAATAGCTATATATTTTTCCATTGTTGATGATTTATAAATACAAATGTATCCTGGTTTTTAGACCTGCAAAGGACAATGAGATGTCAAAAACGGACAACCATTTTAATATTTACATAGAGGCTTGATATAATCATTGGCAAATAAAGCACATTTTCTATCGTTCCAATTTTGTTCAGGTGATAATAAGTATCGCGT
The DNA here is from genome assembly GCA_051306075.1 of Chitinophagaceae bacterium. GTDB lineage: Bacteria > Bacteroidota > Bacteroidia > Chitinophagales > Chitinophagaceae > Terrimonas_B. The sequence goes on along the minus strand of JBPPMM010000100.1, from coordinate 2,904 downwards.
AGTGGAGAATTGCCGCCAAAAATACAAGCAAACCGAGTACTAAAAATCTTAAAGACCGGTTCACATATTTAAATTTCCGTGTGGCAATTTTTGAAATGATAAAGATTTGCTGACCCATTTGGTCAAACAATTCTTCTTCGTTCAGACTCACTTCATAGAATGTTCTTGAAAATTCGCGAATGGTACCGAACTTCGAGATGACATCACCAAAATAGAAGATATTTTTGTCGTAGGAACCTTCTATCCTGGGCATAAAACATCGGATACTGAAGTAAATCGATGTCACTGCAAATAAAAACCAAATACCTAAAAGGATATGCATGACATTCTGATCTTCTTCTCCAGAGAGAATCACCCCCATATTTTGAAGAATAAAATTGAATAAGATGCCATAGAAGGACAGAATAAGGCCAGCCTTAATTTCTGAGGCTTTTATGAGGCCAAATACGTAATTAATACTGCCCCAGTAATGATCAACTAAATCCTCTGTATGGGGGCTTCTCCTGAGCTTGATTTTTGGTCTGGTAGATTCTGTTGGCTTTTCGGGTTCGGTCATGTCAAACAGGAATTAAGCGTTAAAGGTTTAAAGTAATAAAGTTCAACCAGGCTGGCACAGGACGGTACTCTACTCCATTACTGAATATACCATCAGCGGCTGTTCTTTGTTTTTCATCAATATGCTTCCCAATTTTTCACACTTGAAGGCCTCTTTTACCTTTTCGTAACAGCCTTCACAAATCACGATTTGGTTTTCCTTGGCAGCATTCTGCAGCCTGGCAGCAGTGTTCACGGTATCTCCGATTACCGTATAATCCAACCTCTTTAAGGTTGCCGAGCCTATATTTCCGGATATCATTTCACCACTTTTGATTCCTATAGATACTTTGGGCCGGAATATTTCCTTCCCTTCCACATCCGGGAGTGAATTGATCTGGTGGCGAACTGCCAAAGCCGCGTCTATGGCCCTGTCCAAGTGATAATCTCCCCGGAAAACGGCCATAATGGCATCTCCAATAAATTTATCAATCAACCCCTCCTGGCTGATAATGGCCGCGACCATTACATCGAAATATATATTGATCATTGCCACGACAGTATCAGGTTCAGCGGTTTCACTGATTTTTGTAAAACCAACAATATCTACAAACATAACCGTACCATCAATAGTCTCATTTGCCGTTAAAGCCGACTCATACTCTCTCGTCCCCATAAACTTGAGTACATTTTGATCCACATACATTTTCAATATATTATTTTCTTTGATGGCCTGAAGTGTGTCTTTCATTTCCGCTGCTTGCCTGAGGGTCTTTTCCATAGTGATATTGAGATCCTCAAAATTGATGGGCTTGGTGATAAAATCAAATGCTCCCCTGTTCATTGCCGTTCTTATATTCTCCATATCGCCATAGGCCGAGACAATGACCGCCTTAATCAATGGTCGTAACTCATGTAGTTCAGTTAGCAATGTAAGACCATCCATATCGGGCATATTTATATCAGTCAAAACCACATCTATATCGGGCGTCTCCATCAGTTTTTGGAGGGCAATCCTCCCGTTTTCGGCAAAAAGAAATTCATATTCCTTATCACGGATCTTTTTTCTGAACTTCTGTTTAATAAGCACTTCGAGATCTACCTCGTCGTCTACCACCAATATTTTAGCCATTATGAAACGCTTTTAATTTAAATTTCAGTAAAGCAAAGTCCAAAGGTTTGGTTAAAAAATCATCTGCACCCAGGTTTTTAGCCGTCTTTCGGTTTTCATCATCTCCATATGCGGTGATCATCATACCAATAGGCGGGGGTTGTAAATAGGTTTTCTTTATAATTTTCAGGAGATCAAGGCCTGTCATGCCTGGCATATTGATGTCGGACAAGATCAGTACCGCTTCATGGTCCATGGACTTCATGGCATTCAGGGCCTCCTCTCCCGAAAAGGCAAATACAAATTGCAATTCCTCAATCCTGATTTCCTTTCTGAAGCGTTGCTCGAAAAGCATTTTTACATCGCGTTCATCATCTACTACCAATATTTTCATGTCATGCCTTATATTATTGTTCCTTATGTTTCTACAAATTCATTGAATTCGGTGCCCTTGTTTGAAGTAAATCAATATACTCTGGCCGACAATAGTTCTCCATAAATTCTAACCATTTCATTTTTTGATCTGTGCAAACCGCGTAATCCCATAAATCAGAGATTCAGACAATTGGTAACTGAATAATAAATTCCGTACCTTCCCCTTCAATCGATTCCACTTTTATCTCCCCTCCGTGTGCCTTTACAGTATCATAGCTTAAAGACAATCCCAGCCCTGTGCCTTGCCCGGTAGGTTTGGTGGTGAAAAAAGGTTGAAATATTTTGTCCAGGATCTTTTTCGGGATACCGGAACCGTTGTCCTTAATACTGATCGTGACTTGGTCTATGTTCTTTTTGGTGCTTATCCAAACCGTGGGTTTATACTCCTCCGAAGCTTCCAACTTCGCCGAGGCTTCGATGGATAAATTAGCGCAGGAGGACCTTTCGTTGATCGCATATAGCGCGTTCATAATCAAATTAAGTATCACTCGGCCGATATCCTGTGCCACGACGTTGATGTTTCCAACGCTCGTATCGAAATCGGTATTCAAAGTCGCATTAAAGGTTTTATCCTTTGCACGCAGCCCGTGATAGGCCAGGCGCAGGTATTCATCGGCCAGGGCGTTTATGTCTGTGGGTTCCTTTACTCCACTGCTGCTCCGGCTGTGCTGCAGCATGCCCTTGACAATGGCATCGGCGCGTTTACCGTGGTGGTTGATCTTCTGTTCATTCGCTTTTATATCCTTGGCAAGGACTTTAACTTCCGCCAAATTCCCTTTAGCGGCTTCTTCATCCAATTCTTCCAGCAATTCTTTGTTCACTTC
>JBPPMM010000096.1:0-6412 GCA_051306075.1 Chitinophagaceae bacterium | reverse complement strand
TCATCTTATGATTTTATCTGATACCCGGATACTGCAGGAAATAGAAAAAAAAACGATCATTCTAAAACCGTATAGCCGGGAAAGCCTGGGTAGCAATTCTTATGATGTGCATTTGGGTAAATGGCTGGCTACCTATAAAGAACATATCATTGATGCAAAAAAGCATAATGAAATAGACTATTTTGAAATTCCTGAGGAAGGCTTTGTTCTGTATCCCCATATTTTTTACCTGGGAGTAACTCATGAATATACAGAGACTCATGCACATGTTCCCTTCCTGGAAGGTAAATCATCTACGGGTCGCCTGGGTATTGATATTCACGCCACGGCAGGCAAAGGTGATGTGGGGTTTTGCGGTCACTGGACCTTAGAGATTTCAGTTAAACAACCAGTTAAGGTTTATAAAGAAATGCCGATTGGTCAGCTCATTTATTTTCCCGTTGATGGAGATATTGAAGTAAGATACAATGAAAAGAAAAGTGCCAAATACAGTGGCCAGGGTGATAAACCAATTGAAAGTATGATGTGGAAAAATCAATTTTAATTTTATCGTCTTATAGCCGGCTTATATTCCGCCATTCGAAAATCTTAATCTCTGTTCTATTTTTTTCGATTATTGAGTCTATATTGACTGTATACCAAACTTTTTGTAATAAGCTACCAGCCACGCTACTACTTCATTATAGGACTGTTTTCCTCCCGGTTGATTATTAGCTTTTAAGAAATGTCCATAAAACCAGGCAATTACTGGTTCCACAGGGTTTTTATAACTCGCATAAAATTTTCGCATTGTTTTTATGTCAGTAACCACGCGGGGATGCAATTTTTGGTAAAATGCCCGTGCATGAGCCGTATCTCGTTTGGATAATTCGTTGATCGCATAAATATAAATATCAAAATACATTGAATATTTAAAAACCGGCGAATCATAATTTTTGCAGGCCAGGAAAGCGACAAAATTGGCCTCATTTTCCTTTCCGTAGCCAAGTTGGTGTGCAATTTCGTGAGCGGTTACAAAGGGCTCCAGAAACCGGGGTATGGTGGTGTTTACTTGTGCCTCACCTGAAAACGGGTTATAATAACCCTGGAAACCCAAATAATTACCTGCATAGCTAAAAAGTGAAGGTTTAACAGATGATGGTTGATAGGTGAGGTAGGAAAATTGTTTAGCCACATGCTTATAGGCAAGTGTACTTTCCCTGAATAAGTCCTTTTTTTTTGCAAAAGAATCCCGCTGCGCTTCTGTTACAAAAGCTGCATAGGCATTTAATTTCTTTTGAATGCCGGATGTAAGCGTATCCAGGTCGGCAAATGAATAGGCATTAACCACCATTCCTAATTGGGAGGAAAGACCCCGGCGGTTATAATTTAATCCCCACAATAAATTAAAGAATACATAAACAAAGAGGAAAAAAAATATAGCTTGTTGCAGGCCAATGACAAAATAGCGACGATTCAGTTTGTTTTGAAAAAGCATCTTAAAAAAACGATAACTCCGGAAAATGATAACCATGAGCAGAAATCCGTAAAAAAGGTCACCAATACTGAAGGGAATCCAGCCAAAAAGAAATCTTTGCGTTCGGGTAATGACTGGATAAACTCCATACGTATAGTTATTCTCCACCCATTCAGGGTACCATGAAGCCCACTTAATCAGGATAGTGACCACAATTAGCAAAACCCAACTCCAGCTTTTCATAAGCCGGTCAAACAAACGTGAAAGAAAGCGTTGCAAATAATCTTTTTTAAAAGTATTTATCAATCAGGGCGTTAAATTATGAAACTAGCGATGAAAATAATTAAAAATGAGGCATAATTTTAAAGGCAATACCCTTACCTTTGCCTCCCGAATTTTCGGGATAAAAAGTAGAGCAATGGGCTATAGTCGGGAATTTGAGATAGCTTTTGTGGGACTTAAACCCGGTATCCATGAATATAATTATGAGATAACCGATAAGTTCTTTGAGCAATTTCAGCAGCAGGATTTTAGCAATTGCAAAGCTAATGTTAAGTTGACCCTGGATAAGAAGAATAGTTTCATGCTATTGAAATTTGAGATTGGGGGTAGTTTACTGGCCAGTTGCGATCGCTGCAATAATGAATTGATGCTTGATTTGTGGGATGAATTCAATATTGTGGTCAAAATAGCTGAAGAACCGGAATTGATGAATAACCAGGAAGATGACCCGGATGTCTATTATATAGGCAAGGGAGCCAGCCATATAGACGTGGCCGACTGGATTTATGAATTTATCAATTTAAGTATACCCATGCAGAAAGTATGCGGGCTTAATGATAAGAACGGAGTTGCCTGTAATAAAGAAGCGCTGGAGGCTTTGAAAAAACTGGAACCCGAGGAAACAGAAAGAAAAGAAAACCCCATTTGGAAAGGGTTGGAAAAATTTAAAGATTTAGATAATTAGTTTTAATAATTTTTGATTTTAATAGTTGAGATATGCCAAATCCCAAACGCAGACACAGTCAGCAAAGAAGTGCTAAACGCAGAACGCATTATAAAGCGACTTCTGCAACTTTAACTACCGACAGTACCACCGGTGAAACACATGTGCGGCATCGTGCCCATGTGAGTGAGGGCAAGCTTTACTATAAGGGTAAAGTAGTTGCTGAAAAGTCTCCGGTGAAATAATACATTATTTCCGTTTCCGGCCTGGAAAAGATAAATTCCAAATTGATTAGGTTAATAACCTGGTTGAATTTGGAATTTGTTTTTTAGAATCAGTATTTTACGTTTGCAAATGAATATCGGACTCGACATGATGGGTGGCGACTTTGCCCCGCAGGAAGCGGTAAAAGGCGTTATGCAATTTTTTGAAGAAACTAATTCCTCCTCTACCCTTTTTCTTATAGGTGATAAAACCCAATTAGAACCTCTTCTTGCCGGAGACAAAAAGGAAAGTAATCGTATTAATATTGTTCATGCCGAACAGGTTATTTACATGCATGAGCATCCTACCAAAGCGCTTAAGGAAAAAAAGCAATCCTCTATAGCGATTGGCTTTCATTTACTTGCTTCAGGGAAGATAGATTCTTTTATCAGCGCAGGCAACACGGGTGCCATGCTGGTAGGTGCCCTGTTTAGTATAAAAGCCTTAGAAGGTGTGCTGCGACCCACTATATCAACTATCATTCCCAAAGAAAACGGTTCAACCGGGTTGTTACTGGACGTAGGTTTGAATGCTGATTGCAAACCCGAGCAATTAAATCAATTTGCAGTTATGGGATCAGTCTACGCTCAATTAATTTTAGGAATTGAAAATCCAAGAGTTGGTCTTATTAATGTAGGCGAAGAAGAGGGTAAAGGAAATATTCTGGCACAGGCAGCCTATCCATTGTTAAAAAGTAATACGCATATTAATTTCATTGGCAATATTGAAGGCAGGGATCTGTTGGTTGATAAAGCAGATGTGATGGTTTGCGAGGGATTCACAGGAAATATCATACTTAAAATGGCCGAGTCATTATACGATATCAGTCAGCGCCAGCACTTTGGTCATGAATATTTCGAAAGATTCAATTTTGAGAATTATGGAGGCACACCTGTGCTGGGTGTATCTAACCCAGTTATTATCGGGCATGGCATTTCAAAAGCCCGGGCATTTAAGAACATGATAATGGTAGCTCAGCAAATGATTGAAAAGGACGTGCTGGGAAAGATGAAGAAAGAATTACAATAGTAGAATACGAGGATTGCCTTTAACTTAAAGGGCAACTGAAGCTATGAAACAAGAAGGATTATCTGCACTTAAAAAGGAATTGGAACAAACCTTTGGCCGAAAGATCGTCTCCTACAGGGATTGTGTTCAGATGGTTGATGATATATACAGAAAAACTGATTATACAGTTAACGTAAATACCCTGAGGCGTTTTTTTGGTCTTGTAAAATCCAATTATACAGCCTCCCGGTCCACCTTACTCATTTTATCAAAATATTGCGGATTTCATGCTCCGGAAGAGATAGAAAATTTTGCTGAAAAGCAGGAGACCGATAACAGTATTCAAAAGAATGAAATTTTACACTATCTCATTTCCCTGTTTACGCATACAACAATTAGAAACCCGGAGGATGATAATTTCAATAACATTATCCAACAAACTATACTTTTCCTTGAGCGCAATCCCGGTCTGATTGACGGGTTTCAGAGAGAAATAGCCAAAACGGCTACTGGCCAATATTATTATTATGAAAAGTCGGTTAATATGGACCGGCTTACTTCTTATTATGGAAAGGGTCTTTTTTATTACCTGAAAGCAAAAAATACCAGCGAGGCAAAGGCATTTTATTTTTCCATCCAGGTATTAAAGGAATGGTTAACCGATAACCCGGTATTAATTGAAAAGCATATCCGGGAAATTGTGGACATCAACATCAGCAAATGCCAGCCTCATGTTGCCGGCAGATATTTTGCAGCTAATATTTACAATGCAAACTGGAAACAGCAGCCTATCGATCACATCTGGACCGAAGCTGCACAATACCTGACAAGGATAAATAAAGGACAAAATCTTACTGACTTTGGCGAACCGGTTTATGAAGCACTTGTATTGACCAATCAAAAAACAGAAGCGGAAGAATGGGCAACTTATTTCCACGGCACCATACATACTATAAAATTCATTGATAAACCTTCCAATAATTTTATAAAGGAATTAACCAGTAAAAAATCTTCTTCCAAAACCAAACATACTCCGGACAATATTCTAACAAAAAAATATGATCATTTATATTCACTTGCAGTAAATGATTTTACTTCCCTTAATAAAAAATCAACTCAGCGGATATTAAATGAATTGATCTCGGAAACAGGATTTACCTGGTTCGCTTCGGATCTTAATAAATAAAATGTAATACGGTGGCAGCCCGACTGATGTTAGATTTTAAAAGGCAAAGGCCATGGATAAATCTCCTTGGCCTTTGCTTGTGAAACATTAATTGAAGAACTTCTTATTTATTTTTTATCAGTTTTTGGAATGTAGTACCCGCTATTTTATCGGTAATCTCAACCAGGTAAACACCTCCTGGTAATTGATCCAGGTTATTCATATTAACTAATGATATTCCTTTTGGCACTTTTTGACTACTGCTCCGTAACACCCTTCCGTTGACATCTATTATATTTATTTCAATAGTTGATTCCTTTTCGTTGGTTATGCTAATAGTAATAGCAGACTGGAAAGGATTTGGCCATATGGTTACTCCGGGTTTTCTTGATATCCTTACGGCTACAACATTGCTATAAGTAATCTTACCGTCCGCGTCAACCAGTTTTATCCGGTAATAAATAACATCATTCTGTACCAGGGTTTTGACATTGTCATTCATGTCGTAATCCCGTCTGCTCTCACTACTGCCTGCGGCTTGTATTTTATTACTTACTGTTTGAAAGTTTACATTATCAACACTGCGCTCTACCAAAAAGTAATGGGTATTTTGTTCGGAAAGAGTACTCCATTTTATTAAAGCAATATTATCCTTTTCATTGAGGCTTTCAGAAGCAGTAAGCCCTACAGCAGGTAAGGGAACCAACCACATAAGAGTATACGATGCGGGAGTTGGATCCTTAATCTGTGCAGCATCAACAAAAGAATACCGGAAGGCTATGGAAATGTCTCCTAAGGTAGCAGCTGTCATTTTTACCTGGAACAGGTCGGCATTAAAATTGGTAATCACCTGCCCGTTTGAAACCAGGGCATTATTATAATATAATTCTGAATTGTTTGGTACGGTGTCAATGATCACCCTTCGCCCGGTAAGATCGCAACCAACTGTACAATCTTCAGGATCTGTACCACTTAAAATAGGTGGATTCAATCCCTGTCCATTCAGCGTTATATATTGATTGACCTTTGGTTGATTTACAGATCGGATATGATTATCAGAGTTGGGCAAACGTTCAATACCAAAATCCACGTTGGTTACATTTACTAATCCGCTTCTGACGGCTATAGAAGCATTTGGTATACCTGTTTCAACACCTGTTCCTGCTGCGTTATTAGTTCCGAAGGCATCTCCTACAATGGTCCATGCAGTAGGCCCGCTCCATGAAGAAGGAGGTGTATTACCCAAAGCCACATTGATAGTTGACAAAAGCAATGTGTAACTAGTATTTATTTCCGCCAAAGGAAAGGTATATACACCTGTTGAGCTATTGACAGTAGATTTTAGTGCTACTTTACCGGATACGTCAACCAGGTAGGCATACACTACTATCCCATCGGGTGCACCTGATGCAGTACCGTTCACTACTCCGTCGGTTAAACCATTTGCGTCATTACGCAGGGTACCCCTGACGGTTACATTTGGTTTACTGAAGCCAAAATCAAATTGAGAAGTACAGGTACCACCACTGGTAATCGTTGTTGCCCGCTGCCCGGCTGTGGTTAAGTTGTAATC
>JBPPMM010000234.1:0-2286 GCA_051306075.1 Chitinophagaceae bacterium | reverse complement strand
CAATTCACCCGTTTACTTTCTGGAAGCAAAAATCCATTTAGCCAATCCGCTTAAATGTTGATAAACCAAAGCAAATTTGCCTTAGCAATTTTTGAAAATTCCAAATTTAAAGGGAGAAAAATTTATGGAATGTTATACTATATCAGTAAGTTAAAAAAGGCCTGAATAAAAATTTTTTTTTATCCAATAAATGTTGATATTCGCCATCCCGTCCAACTTTTTTTATTGACATTGTGTGGAGATTTATTCTGGACAATTTTTCAAACTACTGTTATTATTACGATTTATAAACTGTGACGTTACTGATGGAGAAAAATGCTGAAAAGGTATGGACTAATTGTTTGAAGATCATCAAGGATATTGTTGAGTGGCAGCATTACAAAACATGGTTTGAACCTATCCATCCCGTTTCCTTAAAAAATAACATACTCGTTATCCAGGTTCCCAGCCAATTCTTTTTTGAGTATCTTGAAGAGCATTACGTAAATTTATTGGCCAAGACATTAAAAAGAGAATTAGGAAAGGAAGCTAATCTTGAATATAGAATAATGGTGGACAGCGGAAATAGCAAAAACAAGCCATTGACCATGGATGTAACGGGGCAGGGATTTAAAACTTTTTCAAACAATGAAATGGATTTTCCGCTTGTTATAAATAACCCTGTAAAAAATCCATTCGTTATACCCGGTCTGAAAAAAATGCAGATCGATCCCCAATTGAATCATGTTTATACTTTCGATGCGTTGATAGAAGGAGATTGTAACAGGGTAGCCAGGAGAGCGGGAAAAACGGTTGCAGAAAAGCCCGGTACCAATTCTTTTAATCCTCTTGTTATTTATGGAGGTGTAGGATTAGGTAAAACTCACCTCGCTCAGGCCATAGGAAATGAGGTAAAAAAGCTACACCCCAATAAAGTGGTTTTATATGTTAGTTCTGAAAAGTTCATCAACCAATTTATGGATCATGGCCGCAATAATGCCATCAACGATTTTATCCATTTCTATCAATTGATTGACGTGTTGATCATTGATGATGTTCAATTCTTTAATAAGGCTGAGAAATCACAGGATGCATTTTTTGCTATTTTTAACCATCTACACCAGTCACACAAACAGCTTATACTTACTTCAGATAAATCGCCAAAAGACCTGGATGGCGTACAGGAAAGATTGCTGAGCCGCTTTAGGTGGGGGCTTAGCGCTGATATGCAAATTCCCGATTATGATACCCGCATAGAGATTTTGGAAAAGAAGATGAAGAGCGATGGTCTTGAGATGCCGAAAGAAGTAGTAAAATATATAGCGTATAATATAAACAGCAATATCAGGGAATTGGAAGGAGCATTGATATCGCTGTTGGCACAATCTTCGCTTAACAGGAGAGAGATCGACTTAGACTTAGCAAAAAAAGTGTTACGAAATTTTATAAAATCATCAAGCAAAGAAATTACAATTGATACCATTCAGCGGATGGTATGTGAATTCTTTGATGTGTCATACGATAAGCTTTTGCAAAAAACCCGCAAAAGAGAAATTGTACAGGCAAGGCAGATCACTATGTACCTTGCTAAAGCGTTTACCAAAAATTCTCTGAAAACTATTGGTGAGCATTTTGGAGGCAGGGATCATACAACGGTCATCCATTCCTGCCAGACCGTGAAGGATCTTATGGATACAGATACTGTGTTCAGAGAAAATGTATTAGAACTCCAGCAAAAAGTGCAGCTAGCAGCTATGTAATCCTCATTTATTTGCCGTTAAATTTTATTGTGAAGGAAAGCCTTTTAAAGGCAAAAGGTAGGGCGATTTGTTTATTTGTTTTGGGTTTTATTGTCAGTAATCTTTATTTTTGCCACCCCCTTAAAAAAGGGACAGCCATATGGTGAGGTGGATGAGTGGCTGAAATCAGTAGTTTGCTAAACTGCCGTACGGGTTAAACTGTACCGCGGGTTCGAATCCCGCCCTCACCGCCAGATATTTATCGGTATATTGTGCATTCGGATATTCGGGAAGTAGCGCAGGCCGGTAGCGCACCTGGTTTGGGACCAGGGGGTCGCAGGTTCGAATCCTGTCTTCCCGACAAGCATAAATTCAAAAAAATGCAAGTGACCGCAAATCAGTGATTTGCGGTTTTTCTTTTCCTCAAATCCTTCAAGTAAATACAAAGCAACTCACCTTTCTGGTGAGTTCACGGGTGAGTTCAATTTACTCACCACCGCCTTTTAATTTTGAATTTGTGTATAGCATCAATCACTTATTCAGAGTTTTTCGGTGAGTGACTTTCTGC
>JBPPMM010000215.1:0-8291 GCA_051306075.1 Chitinophagaceae bacterium | reverse complement strand
AGATGGCTTTCGTCTACCAGTTCTTCCAGGTTGGAGTCAAATATCCAAAGAAGAATGGGGTTTTTTCGTGAATCAATGATTCCCTTTAAGCTGGAAAAGAATTTTGCGGATACTGCAGGGCAGCCTTCACTAACACAGGCCGGCATATTATTTTCTGTATCAGGGATACAATTCATTGAATGCAAAACAATATTCCTGTTTCCGGCATTTTTGTTTGAAGCGTCCAGGCCAGTCATCCGGTAAGCTTCGCCATATTCCCCGCTGTATTTACCCGTAATTTTATAGCGTCCCAGAGAAGTAGCATTACTGCCGGGTTCGTTGCTATATTGCTTATCATATACGGATTTTCCCTGGCCTTTTCCATGGGCTACCAGTCCTGACTCTTCTACCTCCAGCGTAACCAGGTTGATCACAAAAAATCTTTTTTTATTGGAACGCATGCCCATATTGCTAAGAAATGCATAGGAGGTATCGAACCCGTTTTTTTTAGCATAATATCTTAGCAGCCTGGCATAGAGGACCAACTTTTCATTGGCGAATTGGGTAATTCCTTTTTCGGTTTTTGAATTTTTGGGATATACAAAAGAGGTAGCCTTAATGCGGATTTGATTTTCTTCATTTGTCTCTGTATTAGTTTTCTTTAGCAGCCAGCCTTTTTTTGCTTCCGGGTCCGTATAGTTGATTTGATCTGAATAAATAGTGCGTACGGATGACAAATTGAAAAATGCAGCAGCTGTATTATTATAATAGGTTCCGTCCTGAGCAGGAGATAATAGCCGTAAATCAGATGCAAAATCAAGGTCCTTGTTTCCGGAGGAAATATTTTGTTGCAGGGCAAAACTCATTTGAGCATGCAGGGGAAAGGTGGCCACGGTGGGTGCTATAGAAAAAATAACATGCAGGATAAGGGTGTAAACAATACCGCTCTTTTTCATAAACAGAAATTAAGGAGTGATGGCTGAACAGGCATAAAACCTGGCGGTAATTACACAGAAAAGGAAGGATCAGGAAAGAATACCCGGAAATTTTTGTGAGGCTTTAGATATAGGAGGGATGCATAAAAATAGCCTGCAATTACTGTTTATGCAAGCCTTTTTAACAATAAATTATTGGATTAATCTATATAGGAACAAATTATGCCCGGTTATCCAGTAATCTTCTGTGATAATTTATCTGCCCCAAATGGTAGCTGAGATGCGTGACTAAATGTACCAGGAAAAAGCCGGTTGTCATTTTTTCTGTAAATACAACGAGCGGGTAATCCTCTTTCAATCGTTCATCTTTTATAGTATCGAGAACTTTGTCTATAATGCTGATCGTTTCATCGATCCCTTTTAGCAATTCTTTCCGCGAAATATTTTTTTGAGAAAATTCAAGTTCCCGGTTACGGATATAGCCTGTGTTGCCAAGTTCCTTCCCGATATAAGTATTAAGATTGCCGGTGAGATGAAGACATAAGTTGCCGGCCGAATTGGCAATAGCCTTATCAGTAATCCATAAGTTGCTTTCATCTTTGTATAATTCTATTTCCTGTTTTAACTTATTGAGATCCCTGAGGAATAAAGTTTTTAGTGTTTGTACAGACATCGGTTTGTTTTTTTATTGAAATTTAGTAGCAAGGTGGTTATATCAATAGTGGGGGAAAAGCAAATTTTGCTAAAGCAATAAATTATACATAGCTGGCGAAAATAGTTTTGTTTTCTGAGAGATCCTCAGTGATCCGGACCCTGAAAGGAGCGTCGCAAGGGACGATGATCAGGGCTTAGTTGCCGGCCAAACAATCCTCCTTTTACAGGTTAAAACGCCTACCTTTGCCCACCTGAAAAATGAAGTAAAGCATACATGAAGAATATCCGCAATTTTTGCATTATCGCACATATAGATCATGGTAAATCCACACTGGCAGATCGTTTGCTGCAAAGTACCGGAACCATCAGTGACCGGGACATGATGGACCAGGTGCTTGATGATATGGACCTGGAAAGAGAAAAGGGCATCACAATTAAGAGCCACGCCATCCAGATCAATTACAAACATAAGAACGGGGAAGAGTATATACTAAACCTTATTGATACTCCCGGGCATGTCGATTTTAGCTATGAAGTGAGCAGGGCCCTGGCCGCCTGCGAAGGCTGTTTGTTGCTTGTAGATGCCAGCCAGGGTATACAGGCACAAACGATCAGCAATCTTTATCTCGCCATTGATAATGATCTTGAAATAATCCCCATCATCAACAAGATTGATATGGCCGGGGCGATGGTAGAGGAAGTGCAGGACCAGATCATTGAACTGATCGGCTGCAAGCAGGAAGATATTTTACTCGCAAGTGCAAGAACAGGATTGGGTGTTCCTGAAATACTGGAAGCGATCGTGGAGAGAATTCCTTCACCAGTGGGCAACCCGGATGCTCCATTGCAGGCCCTGGTTTTTGACAGTGTTTTTAATAGTTTTCGGGGTATTATTGTTTATTACCGGATATTGAACGGATCGATAAGGAAAGGTGACCAGGTAAAATTTGTTTCTACAGGCCAGGAGTATGGTGCCGATGAAGTGGGCATTCTGAAACTTAAGATGACTGAGAAGAAAATGGTTGAATGCGGGAATGTAGGTTACATTATCACCGGTATCAAGAATGCCAAGGAGGTAAGGGTGGGGGATACGCTGACCATTGCCAGTAATCCCAAACCGGAAATGATAAAGGGTTTTGTGGAAGTAAAGCCCATGGTATTTGCCGGCATTTTCCCGGTGAATACGGATGATTTTGAAGAATTGAGGGATTGCATGGATAAACTTCAACTGAATGATGCTTCATTGACCTTTGAATTAGAAACATCGCAGGCACTTGGTTTTGGTTTTCGTTGCGGCTTCCTGGGTATGTTGCACATGGAGATCATACAGGAGCGGCTGGAAAGAGAGTTTGATCAAATGGTTATTACTACCGTTCCCAACGTAAGTTTTATTGCTTATACCACAAAGTTGGAAAAGGTCATTGTAAATAATCCTACCCAAATGCCCGACCCGGTAAAGATAGACCGGATTGAAGAACCTTATATTAAAGCACAGATCATAAGCAAACCCGAATATATCGGCAACATTATGACGCTTTGCCTGGGAAAACGAGGAATATTGATCAATCAAAGCTATTTGACCACTACAAGAGTTGAATTAGTTTTTGAAATGCCCTTGACAGAAATAGTATTTGATTTTTATGATAAACTAAAAAGCTCTACCCGCGGGTATGCCTCTTTCGATTATCATCCCATTGAATACAGGGACAGTGATATTGTGAAGATGGATATTTTATTGAATGGCGACAAGGTAGATGCGCTAAGTGCACTTATCCACCGCGCCAGGGGACAGGAATTTGGCCGTAAGCTTTGCGAGAAATTAAAAGAACTGGTACCGCGCCAGCAATTCCAGATAGCGATACAGGCAGCCATAGGAGCAAAAGTGATAGCGAGGGAAACCATATCGGCCATGCGAAAAGATGTGACGGCTAAATGTTATGGTGGTGACATCAGCCGAAAACGGAAGTTGTTGGAAAAACAAAAAGAAGGAAAGAAACGGATGCGCCAGATAGGAAATGTGGAAGTGCCCCAGGAAGCGTTTTTGGCTGTGCTGAAACTGGATGATTAACCGGATTTATTAAATTGAATAAAACTACAAGGCATTAAAAGTTTGCCATTGTTTGCATTTCATAGTTTTCAAAATCAGTTATTGTAATCGATTTGTCTGGTTTCTCTTGTTTTATTTTTATCCGATTTTTCCTGAAGTTTTTTTTCGTCCCTGTTTCCTTTGTTATCGAGGAGAGGTTCGCCAACAGGAGGCTTTCCCATATACGGATCTACGCCTCTCATGTCAATTTTGTAGTCAAAGGCTTTGTCAATATGCATCCACTTACCGTTTTCCCATTTGAATGCTTCATTATCGCCATCCGGGATTAAAGTCCACTTATTTTCCGGTTCATCATTTTCGGAAATCAGGTGATCTACCAGTATCATTTGCAGCTCGTCAATATAATTAACCAGCACCCTGGCATCTTTTTTAAACTCAAGGCTAAACCGGTTTTGCGGTGACTTCCTTGTGCTGTCTTTTTCATAGCTAAAAACAGGACCGCCAAAAACAGGCTCATTTTTTTCATTAAATGTGAGCACTTCTATCCATTTTTTTGTGCTTCTTACACTATTGTAATCTATGCCAAAAAGAGTATAAAAATTTTTCCCTTTATATTCTGTTTTGATGATGTTATAATATATAGCGCCGATCCAGTTAGCTTTGGTTCGAATCGAATCCATTGCATTTTCTGTAAATTCAGAAACATCCCGGAGCGGTATCAATTTTAACGAACCATCTTTTGTCCTTAATTGAATAGCCCCTTTCTGTCGTGAATAAAATTCATCAAACTGCATACCCCAGGTGAAAATGCGGAAGGAGCTATCGGGGGCATATAATTTGGAAATGCCTCGTACAGAATCAAAAGGATAATAAAACGAATTTTTTATTTGTAATGCCCTCACTAAAGTGCGGGTAAAAATACTATCGGAGATCATTCTGTCTGCTGTCAATGTATCGGTGATCAGGTATTCAGCATATTGTTGCAGGGTATCTTCTTTGGCCTTCATCTTTTTCTTATCAGCAGCAATTATAGTTTGGGAAAATGTGGCCTGGGCAAAAACAAGAACGAGTCCTGTAAGAAGGAAAGCCTTTATGGTGGTTAATTTCACAGAATTAAATTTAATAGTCGCAAAAATAAGTTTTATTCAAGACGGCGTATAAGGACAAAAGGTTTATATAAGTTAAATTTTGAAGGCAGCTGAAGGCTGATAACGACAAAATGTGCTCAAAATTTTGTGGTCTGTCATAAAGCTTTGGCAAAAGCAGGGAGGGAGTTAAAAACCATATCAATAGCCGGATGTGGAAGATCTGGTTCAGGGGAAGTGGTGGTAAGAAAGATTGTATACATTCCTGCATTCCGTCCAAACTCCATATCGGTGATATTATTTCCTATCATAATGGAATGTGAAAAATCGATTTCAGGAAATTGTTCTTTTGCCAGGACAGCCATACCGGGATTTGGCTTACGGACAGGGTTATCATTATGAATTGAATCGGCATAAAAAATAGAATCAATGTTACCTCCATTGACTTCAATTATTTCCAGCATCTTTTTATGAATATTATCGAGGTCATTTACTGTCATCAGGCCCCTGCCGACACCCCGCTGATTTGTAGTGATTATGATCCTCTCAAATTTTTTCTTTAATAAATGCAATGCCTCCGGCACGCCATCATAAAAAATAAATTCATCGGGTGTGAAAATATAACTTCCGATTTTATCATGATTAAGTACGCCATCGCGATCTAAAAACAAGGTCCACTTTTTATCAATCTTTGTAAGGTCAAGGGGTGGTTGTTTTAATTCTTCTTGTACACGTTTATAATCTTCGGGTATACCTATATCTATAAAATAATTATTTTGGATCAGGCCTGCTATTTTTCGATGGAGATAAAATTTCTCCAGGTAATCCTTTTCAAAGGAGAAGGCATGGGGTAATTTTTGCGAAAGAAAATTCGGAACATGCAACACATAAAGCCCTCCATTGATAAGCCCCTGGTCATAATATCGTTTTTCTTTAAAATTGGTTACAACACCCTGGTCATCTAATTCCACTACACCATAGCGGTCAAACTGAGTCATAGCTTTAAGAGACATGGTGCAATCGGCATCATGCTCCCCGTGAAATAACATCAACTCTTTGCCTTCTATTTTAAACAGGGTGTCTCCGTTAGCAACGATCACATTTGTTCCTGTGGCCATTTTACAAGCCAGCTGAATGGCTCCGCCGGTTCCCAAAGGATCATCTTCAACGGAACATTGGTAGCGGAGTGTTGAAAATTGATTTTTGAGGTATGTTTCAATGATTTCATGTTTATATCCAAGTGAAAAAATAAACTCTTCAACGCCCTGTAGTCTTAGGTAATTGATAACATAAAACAAGAAAGGCCGTCCTGCAACAGGGGCCATGCATTTTGGTAAGTCACTTACTACAGTCCGAAGCCGGGTTCCTAATCCGCCTGCCAATATTATTGCCTGGTTAATTTTCAATTCCCGATATTTTTTTTAATTCCTTGTTCATACAAATATTTTTTCTTCAACTAACTGGCAAATAATATGGCCGATAAGGATATGGGTTTCCTGAATGCGGGGTGTATCATCAGAAGGGATATTAATAAGATAATCGCTTAGTGCTTTCAACTGACCTCCTGAGCGGCCCGTAAACCCGATAGTGATCATTCCTTTTTGTTTAGCTGCTTCAAATGCTTTGATAATATTTGTTGAATTGCCGGATGTGGAAAGGCCAATCAGCACATCGCCGTGATGGCCGATTCCTTCTATCATGCGTGAATAAATAACGTCAAAACCGTAATCATTAGCGACTGCAGTTAAATAGGAGGTATTGCAGTGCAAAGCTTCTGCCGGTAAGGCTTTCCGGTCCGTATAAAAACGGCCGGAGAATTCCGCTGCCAGGTGCTGTGCATCCGCAGCACTGCCCCCATTGCCGCAAAACAAAACTTTATTTCCGTTTTTAAAAGCCAGCACAATTTTATGGATACAACTATTTATTGTTTGCAGCAGCAGTTCATTTTCCAATACCTGCTGTTTAGCTTCCATTGAATTTTTAATGATGCTGATTATCTGATCTCTCATTTTGCTTAGATGATTTTGAAAGCAGTAAAAAGATAATTATTTGCTGCACCTATAAGCTCTACATTAATATAATATGACTTTATGAAGTTATTAAAGGCAAGGAACTCATGGGAAGGCACCAGGAATTCATCAAATAAAATAATATCATCCTTTTTTAACAAAGGTGCCAGGCTGGTAAGAGAATATAATGTTGATGAATAAAGATCAGCATCCATATGGATCACCTTTCGGTTGCTGCTTTTATAATTTTGAATAAAACCCGGAAGGGTTTGTTGAAACAGGCCTCTATAAAATGTAACTCGGCTATCTTTTATTTCAGGTGTTTTGGAGCCGGCTGACATGTCTCCTGCCTTAAAAGGTCCCCACGCTTCTGGTAGTCCTTCAAATGTATCAAAGCCGTGAAATTTTGATAAGGGATTGGTATTATTTTCTACCCACCATCTAAAAGAGCTTCCGCCAGCTACCCCAAATTCAAGATATTCAATTGAGCTGTTTTGAGTTTCTGATTCAGTGATGTGCTTATAGAGCAACAGGCGTTTATTGTAATCAAATTTGTATGAAAAAAAATCATTAAATGAACTTGTCTTTTTCTGTTGATGGGCCCAACGAGAGAGCCTCGACATATTGGCAAGATTCAGAAACATCTTTTCGAAAGGACCCAGAATGATATGGAGCCTTAACCATAAAAATGTTTTTTTTAGATTTCGTGCAAAGAAGAAAAATGCTTTCATCAGAAAATGTTCTTACTGTATATGATCAATTTTTTTGTGGCCAGTTACATTATATCAAACTCTCCAGGTAGTTAAACCGTGTTTAGTAAACTGATAATTCTTACAATAGCCGCCAAAAGATTCCAATTTTTCAATGACTTTATACCGGGTGTTGCCAGGGCAATAGAAGATCATAAAACCACCGCCACCGGCGCCGGAGATTTTCCCTCCCGTGGCCCCTGCCTTTTTTGCACCTGTGTAAATATCTTCAATGCTGTCATTGGAAATATTATGTGCCATCAATCTTTTTTGCTGAAAGCCAAAATCTAGTATTTCCCCAATCTCATATAATTTTCCTTTCAGGAGGGCTTCCTTCATTCTTTTCGCCTGTTCCTTGAGCTGGAGCATGGCCTCAATTGAACCTGCATTTTTTTCATTTACATTTTTCTGCTGTTCTTTAATTATGGTTGCCGACTCACGGCTGGTAGAAGTGAAGTATAATACAATATTGTTTTGAAGTTCATGGAGGTATTCCGGGCGAATACGTAAAGGATTTACAATTACTTTATCATCTTCATAAAACTCCATAAAGTTGACACCGCCAAAAGTAGCCGCATACTGATCCTGTTTGCCACCGGCGAGTTTCAGGTCAGCTCTTTCAATTTCATATGCATAGTGTGCAATATCATAATCTCCCAGAGGTAGGTTGAGCATTTCTGTAAAGGCGCCAATGATCGCCACCACCAATGTAGAAGATGTGCCTAATCCCGAACCAGCGGGGGCATCTACAAAGGTTGATAATTTAAATCCGGTTTCAGGAAATGGATAATCTTTCCTGATCCTGTTGTAAACACCTTTTAGCAGATCAAGAG
>JBPPMM010000203.1:0-11312 GCA_051306075.1 Chitinophagaceae bacterium | reverse complement strand
GTTTTTAAACTATGCCTGACCGCATTTGTTATTAGCCTTGTACATTTAATTTCTTGTGCACAACCGCAAAAAAAAGATAAAATGACCTCTACTCATACTGCCTCAAACCAGGAGACCTCAATCCCTTCAACAAGCGCAACTGCTGTTTTTGCAAATGGTTGCTTCTGGTGTACCGAGGCCATTTTTGAACAATTAGAAGGAGTGATAAGCGCTACTTCCGGATATACAGATGGCCATGTAAAAAATCCAACTTACAAACAAGTATGTGGTGGTGAAACTGGCCATGCCGAGGCATTGCAGATAGTATATGATCCATCGAAGATCACTTTTGACGAATTACTAGAGGTGTTTTGGGAAACGCATGACCCCACTACACTTAACCGCCAGGGAGCCGATGTAGGTACTCAATACCGGAGTGGGATTTATTATATGAATGCGGAGCAGAAGGAAAAGTCAGAAAAGTATAAAGCCGAATTGGATAAAAGCGGAGCATTTAACAATCCTATTGTGACCGAAATAAAACCATTCTCGATTTTTTATCCCGCCGACAATTATCACCAGGAGTATTTTGAAAATAACGAAAACAATAATCCTTATTGCAAAATGGTGATAAGGCCAAAAGTAGAAAAGTTCAGAAAAGTTTTCAAAGACAAATTAAAAAAATAACCCCGGCCGTAGCCAGGGTTTACTTGATGGGAATGAATGGTAACTGCTTATCCGGTGAGAGTATTTTTTGTTTATGAATACATTTCGTTTAGAAAAAAATGTGATCTATTTCCTTTTTCTGCTGCTTCATTGCAATGCTTGTGATCATATTATTTTAATGGAATATTAATAAGAAATCACAGGTAAATTAATTTCCTGAGTCTTTCTGTCCTGTATTGTGGATGATATTGCTGTATTGTATTTTTCCTTCTGCATCTATCATTTTTAACCGGTAATAAGCACTTTCATTGCTTTTCTTATCAGCAAATTGAAAATTGGTTTCTTTATTTCCGTCAAAGTTTACCCAGAACTCCGCACAGACGTTAAGTTCCGTGGCAGATATCCCTTTTTCTATTACCACCGTACTAAGATTATTTCCTGAAGTAAGTGTCCACTGCAATTTTGCTTTTTCGCCATTTGCAGAAATACTAAACTTTTGAAGGCTGCTATTTTGACCATTAGATGGTTGCCCAAAAACAATAAAAGAATACAAACAAACCAGGATGAAAAGTATAATTCTTACAATAAGAATTTGAGTAGATTTTGCTTTCATGGTACGTGAATTAGGGATTACAGATGTTGTCAGTTACTTTTTTCCTACTTCAGGAATCTTTCCGGTTTGATCTATCGTGCAACACCGTAGTAAAAAAACTAACTTGACAGTGTGAAAATATACTGCAGATTACATATCTGCAAGTACCGGGCAGACAATTAATCAGTTCAACGCAATTAAATTATTATAATTCAACAATTTACATGAAAAAATATTTTTCGGAAAATACTGATTTTACCAAATATAACCGGGTATTTTTACGTTTTTCAACAACGAATTATAAAAATATCAGCAGTCCTATTCAGGATTTTCAGTAAAGTCAGTCTTCCTTAATTCGAGTAAGTTTAAAGCATTAGGCGTGAAATTCCTCAGGCCAGGTTGCACCAACCAAATTACCTTATCGTACCACAGAGGAATTACAGGTGCATCCTCTATTACTAATTGATCCGCCTGCTGGTATAGCCTGTACCTGGTGGAGTCATTGACCTCCTTTAATGCTTTTTCAAAAAGAGCATCAAACCTGTCATTTTTATATCTTGTATAATTTGGCGGTGCGGGGTTTTTTGAATAAAAAACAGATAAATAATTTTCAGCATCGGGGTAATCAGCTATCCAACTGGCTCTAAAAAACAAAGCTCTTGAATTAGCTGTCATATCCAATAATAATGCTTTTTGGATTGTTTCTATTTGTATAATAATGCCTATATCCCCCAACTGTTTCGCAATAAAATCTGCCATGTCTGCATAAATAGCAATCGTATATAATTTAACAGGGGGAAGGCCCCGCCCGTCAGGGAAGCCGGCTTCTGATAATAATTTACGGCTCCTGGCCGGATCGTAATGATACCCTTTTACTGATAAAGAATCGTAGGAAGGTAACCCCAGGGGAATAAATCCAGACTCTGCTGGAGTCCCCAACGAATTCCGGAGGTATAAGATCATTTTTCGCCGGTCGAATCCATAATTGATGGCCTGCCTGATTTTTTTTATGGCAAGAGGAGAGTTTTTTACAAGTTCATTGGTTGAGTCAACAAGAATGCCGAGGTACTCAATATTCAAATATGGATTGACATGCAATTGAATTTTATTTTTCCATTGTCCCCGCAAGGTTCCTTTTCTTGTCAGCAATTCATCTTTGAAAGAGGCATCTATATCATTTATAAAATCAAGTTTATTTTGCCTGAACAAAAGGAATTCAGTGGCCTTACTATCATTGAAACTTATTTTTATTCCATCCAGGTAGGGTAACCGCCTGCCAGCACTGTCTTTCTCAAAATAATGTTCATTCTTTGTCAATACCAATGCCTGGCCTTCTTCCCATGCAACAAAACGAAACGGACCAGTGCCTACCGGGTGCCGGCGAAAATCGTTTCCATAATTTTCTACTGCTTCTTTTGCCACAACAGAACAGTATTGCATAGAAAGTATTCCCAAAATAGGATTATAGGGCTGAAGTAATTTCAATTGAAATGTGGTATCATCTATCGCTCTAAAAGGCAATACAGAATCTACCTTCCGGTTAAATATCCAGGCGCCCGGGCTCGCCGTATTCTTATCAATGATCCTTGACAAACTAAATACCACATCATGAGCGGTAAATTTTTTGCCTTTCTTATTTTTAAAAACATCATCATCGTGAAAAAATACGTCGTTTCGTAAATGAAAAATATAGGTGAGCCTGTCTGATGAAACATCCCAGCTTTTTGCCAGTGAAGGAATTATTTCCAGGCTATCATTAATTTCTACCAATGTATTAAACAACTGGTGTGCGGGCCACATAGTAGCCTGGCTTTTGGCAAAAGCCGGATCAAGGGAAGTAATACCGGAATGCTCATTATAATGAAAGATTTTTTTGTTCCCTTTGCCCGGAGTTCCGCATGCTAAATAAAGCAATAGGATTCCAACGATCCCGCAGCATTTTGACAGGAAATACAAAATAGGTGATAGCCCGTTTTTATCATTTCTTTTATCAATCATATTTAGCATGATCGATTAAATTTACAATTCAAATAGATTAAGAAGTGAAATACTTTAAAAAAGCAATTATTTTAATCCACTGCATCCTTGTAAATATTTTTTTTTTATCGGGTCAAAACACTCACCAGGATTCATTGAGAGGAATGAATGGACCCGGAAGATCTTGGTGGAATGTATTACGCTATGACCTGGAAGTAACGCCGGACTATACCAATAAGAAAATCTTTGGTTGCAATACTATTCAATTTGAATCAAAAAAAATTCCACCCTCCACTGTAATGCAAATCGACCTGCAGGAACCCATGTCAATTGATAGTATCCTGTTGTCAGGTAAAAAAAAATTGAGTTTCACAAAAGAAGGAAACGCTTATTTTATACGCATTACTACCGGAAGAGCATCGTATGCAAAGCAGGAAATAAAAATATTTTTCTCCGGGCTTCCCCGCGAAGCTGTTAATCCTCCATGGGATGGTGGCTGGATATGGTCAAAAGATGAAAAGGGCAGGCCCTGGATGACCGTAGCCTGCCAGGGAACAGGTGCAAGCGTGTGGTATCCTTGCAAAGACCACCAAAGCGATGAGCCGGATAAGGGAGCTTCTTTAAGTATTACTGTCCCTGATTCTCTGGTAGCAGTGGGTAACGGGAAATTAAAAAGCAAAAAGAAAAATAACGATGGCAGTACTACCTGGAAATGGGAAGTAAGTAATCCGATCAATAATTATAATATCATTCCCTACATAGGTAAGTATGTAAATTGGAATGAAGCCTTTCATGGTAAAAAAGGAAACCTGGAGTGCAGCTATTGGGTGCTGGACTATAATGCAGTAAAAGCAAAAAAACAATTTGGTCTCAATGTTAAACCCATGCTTACTTGTTTTGAAAATTGGTTTGGACCTTACCCATTTTATGAAGACAGCTATAAATTGGTGGAAACGCCTCACCTGGGAATGGAACATCAAAGCGCCATTGCTTATGGCAATAAATTCAAAAATGGTTACCTGGGAACAGATCTGTCTGAAACGGGTTGGGGGGAAAACTGGGATTATATTGTTGTTCACGAAAGCGGGCATGAATGGTTTGGTAATAATATTTCAACAAATGATATAGCCGATATGTGGGTACATGAGGGCTTTACAGATTATTCTGAAGTTTTGTTTGTGGAGTGCCGGTATGGTAAAAAAGCGGCTAATGAATATTGCCGGGGACTGCGTAAAAGGATTTTGAATGATATACCTGTTATTGGAATTTATGGAGTAAACAAGGAAGGCAGCGGAGACATGTATGCCAAAGGAGCAAACCTGGTACATTCTATACGGCAGGTGATCAATAATGACATTTTATTTAAAAAAATATTACAGGGATTGAATAAAGAATTCTATCATAAAACCATAGATTCAAAAGATATTGAAGCATACATTACCAGGCATTCGGGAAAGGATCTCTCAAAAATATTTGATCAATACCTCCGAACCATACAAATACCCCGGTTGGAATATTATATACAAGGATCGTCTCTTAGCTACCGGTGGACAAATTGTATTAATGGATTTAATATGCCTGTTCGAATTTTTTCAGGTGGAAAGGAAAAATGGATAAACCCTGGTGAAAAATGGCAAACACAGAAATTGGCAGGCTGGTTCAATAAAAACTCATTTGCTGTAGATAAGAATTTTTATATCATGGTTAAAAATGTCGGAAAATAATTTCCGGCATTGGGCTGAACATTTTCACTTATGATTTATTGAATAATTATTCCAGCCTTGTGCTTTGTGTCTACCATCCTATTTATCTGCATGGCTCTATTTCTATTTTTACTTGTTTTAATAATCATCGGTCACCTCTTATCTTTACCACATGAGTAATATCAGGCGACAGAGTATCATTTCTTCGGTTGTAATATATTTCGGTTTTGCTGTTGGTTTACTTAACACTTATTTTTTTACGAAAGAAGGCCTCTTCACCGAATCTGATTACGGGCTTATTACCATTTTCATGTCCATTGCTACAATGATGATGGCATTTTCCAGCCTGGCCATGCCTTCCTATATTTTTAAATTTTATCCTTACTACCAGGACAATCTCCCTGTTCGAAAAAACGACATGATCACCTGGTCTATATTAATTGGTTTAATTGGTTTTGCCCTTGTCATGCTGGCAGGTTGGGCTTTTAAAGACCTGGTGATAAGAAAATTTGGGAGAAACTCACCTGAGTTGCTTATATATTATTATTGGATTTTTCCCATGGGTTTTGGCTTAACCATATATTCTATTCTTGAAGCGTATAGCTGGAGCCTTGGGAAAGCTGTATTGGCAACATTTTTAAAGGAAGTACAATGGCGCCTGCTTACTACCTTGTTTATTGTTTTTTTTGCAACTAAACTCATAGATGACTTCAGTCTTTTTATAAAGCTTTATTCTTTAG
The DNA here is from genome assembly GCA_051306075.1 of Chitinophagaceae bacterium. Taxonomy (GTDB): domain Bacteria; phylum Bacteroidota; class Bacteroidia; order Chitinophagales; family Chitinophagaceae; genus Terrimonas_B. Next base: position 5,655 of record JBPPMM010000203.1, on the reverse strand, counting down.
GTTACCCTATTATTGTTGTCACCTTGTTCGGTTACCTCGTGTATACGAAAAAGATTTTTTTTACTCTTAAGGTAAGTAAAGTAACACGGCGTTTCTTTAGAAAAATACTAACTCTTTGTTCTTTTGTTTATGCGGGTGTTCTCATCTTTACCATATCGCGGGTTTTCGATACAATTGTTATTGCATCCGTTTTACCCGATGGCATTGACAAAGCAGGAATATTTGGTATAGCCACTATTATGACAAGCGTTATCCAGGCACCGCAAAGAAGTATTATTGCTGTTTCTATTCCTCATTTGTCAAAGGCCTGGAAAGATAAAAACCTCTCTTTACTTCAAAAGATTTACCAACGGTCTTCAATAAACCTCTTGATTTTTGCATCAGGTATATTTCTGGTAATTGCTTTAAATTACACCGAAGCTATTTTAGCCTTTGGTTTGAAGGCTGCTTATTTGCAGGGTTATTCAGCTTTCATTTTATTGGGGCTGAGTATGGTTATTGATTTAGGCACGGGTGTAAATGCACAGATTATTGGTACTTCCACTTCCTGGCGATTTGAGCTTACCAGTGGTATTATATTATTAGCATTGATGTTACCACTTACCTATTTTCTTGCAAAACAATACGACATAATGGGTCCCGCCCTGGCCAACCTGATCTCTATTAGCATTTATAATAGTGTCCGCATTTCGTTTTTATGGAAAAAATTTAAGCTCTTTCCCTTTTCAATGAAATCATTATATGTCTTGTTAATTGCAGCTGTGTGCTATGTGATTTGTTATTTGCTTTTTAATTCAATACACGGGTTTACCGGTTTGGTTCTACGCACCCTCTTGTTTATAGCGCTATACGCAGGAAGTATTTTATGGTTCAGGCTGTCACCCGATATTTATCCCATATTAGATACTATAAGGAAAAGATTAAGTGGAAGGCGCCGGGAACAGTAAAAAAATTATTTAATTTTTGCCCCTGGCTTATCAATGCGACCAATGCCAATAAAGCGTTTGAGATAGTAAGGATCAAACATATCACTTATAGTAACACCATACGCCACTGAGGCATGCACAAATTTATTATTCTGCAAATAAATGCCTACATGAGACACTCCGCCTGTAGTATTAAAAAAAACAAGATCTCCAGTTTTCATTTCCGTAGCGGAAATTATGTTTGAAAACCGATACTGCTCTCTGGCCGTACGAGGTAATGAAACAGTAAATGCAGAAATATAAATAGATTGCACGAAGGCAGAACAATCAATTCCTTTTTTTGTTGTTCCACCATAACGGTATCGTGTACCATACCACTCATCTACATATTCCAGCAGCTGATTATTTTCCAATTGCTCTACTTCTGTATTTAACAGGACTGCGTATTTAAGCTGAACCTCCGTTGCTTTTTCTACCGAGTGAGATCGGTTAAGATAATTATTGGTAGAGGAGGATACCTGTTTACCCGAAGTTTTCCCGGAAGAAACTACCTTGGTATAAACGGGTGAAGTTGGTTCTGTTGAAATATCCTCCAGAAATTTTATTTCCTTGTTTTCGCTGGAAGATACAGCATTTGAACCTGACTTATTAGAGGGATCTGATTGCTTGTTATTCCCATAATTAAGTTGCTTCAGGCTGGAACAACTAACCATGATAATACAAATAACTAAGACAGGAAATATTTTTATTAACATTCAGATTCAGATTTTCCGGCTTGGTTCAAAAACCGTGCAAAAATATAGTATAAAAATGTGAAAAAGCAATAACCTTTTAACGATTTTTGAAAACTAAAATTGCCTTAGAGGTAAATTACAGTTGTAAAATCTGTTAATATTGATCAATTCATTTTAATAACCGTCCACAAATAGAACATATAACTAATTTATTACGCTGCTTAAATCAGATTCTAAGCAAAAATAATAAAATTAATTGGCGGATAAATTATATAAAATTCAAAATGAAATTTTCCCATTTACACGTACACACACAATTCTCATTATTAGACGGAGCCGCTTCTATTCAAAATCTGTATAAGAAAGCGATAGCAGATGGTATGCCTGCCATAGCAATCAGCGATCATGGAAATATGTTTGGCGCATTTGAGTTTGTTGCCGAAGCTTATAAACATAAAGATGAGCACGGGAATCTGAAGGTAAAACCCGTTGTTGGTTGTGAATTTTATATGACTGCTAACCGGCATCAAAAAACATTTACTAAAGAACACAAAGATATCCGCCATCACCAGATATTACTTGCTAAAAATGACAAAGGCTACAAAAATTTATTAAAACTTACTTCACTTGGTTTTATCGAAGGTCTTTATAGCAAATATCCACGAATTGATAAGGAGCTCATTCTGCAATACCATGAAGGATTAATAGCAACCACCTGTTGTTTAGGTGCTTCCGTACCTCAGGCAATTTTAAGAAAAAGCGAAGAAGAAGGAGAGAATGAATTCAAATGGTGGCTCAATGTATTTCAACAGGATTTCTATGTAGAGTTGCAGAGGCACGGGATGGCCGAGCAGGATAAAGTAAATGAAGTTTTAAAAAAATGGGCAAAAAAATATAATGTAAAAATCATTGCAAGTAACGATTCACATTATGTGGATCAAAGTGATTTTAATGCACACGATATTTTATTATGCATAAATACCGGCGAAAAAATTGCTACACCTGCATTGCGTGATTTTGCAGATGACGATATGAATGTGAAAGGAAAACGTTTTGCTTTCCCCAATGACCAGTTTTATTTCAAGACCACGGAAGAAATGAGCAAAGTGTTTCATGATATTCCCGAGGCTATTGATAACACAAATGAGATCGTTGATAAAATTGATTTGTTAAATCTGAAAAGAGATATTCTTTTACCATTCTTCCAGGTTCCTAAAGAATTCAATTCGCAGGATGAATACCTGGAACATATGACCTGGGAAGGAGCCAAAAAGCGCTATAATGATATTACTCCTGAAATTGATGAGCGTATTCGTTTTGAATTGTTCACTATAAGAACCATGGGGTTTGCCGGTTATTTTCTAATAGTCAGCGATTTTATAAAAGCAGGTCGTGATCTTGGTGTATTTATAGGTCCCGGCCGGGGCTCAGCAGCTGGGTCTGTGGTAGCATTTTGCACAGGAATAACCAATATTGATCCCATTAAATACAATTTACTTTTTGAAAGATTCCTGAACCCTGACCGAAAATCAATGCCTGATATTGATACGGATTTTGATGATGATGGAAGACAAAAAGTTATCGATTATGTTGTAGAAAAATATGGGAAGAACCAGGTAGCCCAAATCATAACATATGGTACTATGGCCGCCAAATCAAGTATAGCGGATGTAGCAAGAGTATTGGATGTGCCATTACCAGAAAGCCGGGCTTTATCGAAATTAATTCCAGAAAGGCCGGGCATTGAATTACGAAGAGTATTAAAAGCTCCTTTAAAAATAAAGGATGGCCCAAAATCCCTGGAGGAAAAAGAAGGACTTGGCCCTGATGAGTTTGAGAATGTAAAAAAGATGCGGGAAATATACAACCAGGAAAATACAGTTTTAAGCAGGGTATTGCATGAAGCTGAAAGATTAGAGGGGTCTGTTCGTAATACAGGCATTCATGCCGCGGGAATTATCATTGCCCCCAAGGATCTTACAGATCTGATACCTGTAGCAATCTCAAAAGATTCACCGCTGTGGGTTACGCAAATTGAAGGAAACGTAATAGAAGAAGCAGGTGTTATTAAAATGGACTTCCTGGGATTAAAAACACTTACAATTATTAAAAATGCACTTAGCCTGATTAAACAAAATCATGGCGTAACGATTAATATCGATGATATACCACTTGACGATTACAAAACTTTTGAACTTTATCAACATGCATCAACCATTGGTACATTTCAGTTTGAAGGTCCCGGAATGCAAAAATATTTGCGGGAACTAAAACCGGATAAATTTGGTGATCTTATCGCTATGAATGCATTGTATCGCCCTGGCCCCATTGCATATATTCCAAATTATATTGACCGTAAACATGGTCGTGAACCAATTACCTATGACCTGCCAGAGATGCAGGAATACCTCGAGGAAACTTATGGTATTACCGTATACCAGGAACAGGTAATGCTGCTTGCGCAGAAGCTGGCAGGTTTTAGCAAAGGAGATGCAGATGTATTGCGAAAGGCCATGGGTAAAAAACAGATCGCCGTCCTTAACAAAATGAAAGCACAGTTTATCAGCGGTGCCAAGGCGAAATTGCTGCCTGAAGACAAGCTTGAAAAAATATGGACGGATTGGGAAGCCTTTGCTCAATATGCTTTTAATAAATCTCACTCCACCTGCTATGCATATGTTGCTTATCAAACGGCCTATTTAAAAGCCCATTATCCTGCCGACTACATGTCGGCCGTATTAAATAATGCTGATAATATTGATAAGATCACTTTTTTTATGGAGGAGTGCAAGCGCATGGGAATAAAAGTATTGGGCCCCGACATAAATGAATCACTAAATGGTTTTGCAGTAAATAAGGCCGGCGAAATACGGTTTGGTCTTGGCGGGTTAAAAGGCGTAGGAGAAGCTGCAGTAGAAAGCATTATTACGGAAAGAAAGAAAGGTGGCCCCTACCCTAATATTTTTGATTTCATTAAGCGCATCAATCAAAGAGCTGTTAATAAAAAAACGTTGGAAAGTCTTGCCTATGCAGGAGGTTTTGACTGCTTTACTGAACACCATCGGGCACAATACTTTGTAATTCCCGAAGGAGAAACAGTTACAGGCCTTGAACGGGTAATTAAATATGGACAAATAATAGCCACTCAAAATTCATCTACTGCCAATACTTTGTTTGGAGACCTTCCAATAACGATGGAAATTCCACCTCCACGAATACCTGATTGCAGTCCCTGGCCATTAATAGTACAACTTGATCACGAAAAAGAGGTAACGGGAATGTTTTTAAGCGGGCACCCTTTGGATCATTATCGCTTTGAAATGAAACATTATAATGTTACCAGTATTGCAGATTTCAATGAATTTAAAGAGGAGATCAAAATGCAGGCAAATCCCGGACGGATGTTTCGCATCCTGGCACTTGTAACAGGTGTTAACCATCGCATTGCTCAAAAAAGTGGAAATAAATACGGGAGTTATATAATTGAAGATTTTTCAGGCAAAACTGATTTTGTGTTATTCAGCGAAGACTATCTCCGTCTGTCGCCCTATTTGCAGCAGGGAGCGTCAGTATGCATTACAGGTTTCTTTAAAACACGGTATAACCAGGGCGAATATGAATTTAAAGTACATCAGGTTTGCCTTGCTGAAACGCTGAAAAAGCAATTGACCAGGCAGGTTAATTTACAGGTAAATCCAAAAGACATAAGCAAGGACCTGATCCACTTCGTGGAAAAAAATCTGAACGATTTTCCAGGACAGTCAACTTTGCGAATTATTGTAACCGAGCCAAAAAAAGAATTGAAAATCAGCCTGGTATCCACCGGGAGGGGATTTGAAATGAATGAAGAATTAATTAATTTTTTAGAAGATAAGACTGAAGTGGAAGTACATGTTTTAACAGTTTAAGTTATATCTAAAGTTTTTTACGGAAGCATTGTCACCAGGAAGACTGAAAGGATGACAAGTTTTACACAACTTTATGCCAACTCTGCC
>JBPPMM010000169.1:0-17065 GCA_051306075.1 Chitinophagaceae bacterium | reverse complement strand
GGAAAAGGGAGACGCTTGAATATTTTCTTTTGCCTGTTCATACGCCTCCCGGTCTATTTCAATTGCATCTATTCTTGCTTTGGTTTGTTGTGAAAGAATAAGACTAAGCAACCCTGTTCCTGTACCTATGTCAAGTACCCGTAAAGGTTCTGATTGGCTACTTTTTATTTTTTCAATAGCCCATGCACCAAACAGACAACTATCCGTGGTTACCTTCATGGCACAGCGGTCCTGGTGAATTATGAATTTTTTAAATTGAAAAAATGAATTTGACATCAATTAAAGATCATTCAATATTTTCTATAAAATCAAGGTGGTTGCCGAATGGATCGGTAAGAGACATTTCAAAGGAACCAGATTCTGTTTTTTCAACGGCAGGTTTAAAATACCTGTATTCTTGTAATTGCTCTTTAAATGCTTTAATTCCCGGCATTTGAATTCTTATCCTGGCGCCGGGTATACAATCGCCAAAGTGCTCGGTCAGGTGGATGATAATTCCTTCTTTAGAAATTTGGAAGTATAAGGGAAAATTTTCTCCAAACCTGTGTTCCCAGTCAATGGTAAATCCCAGCCAGGCGATATAAAATTCTTTTGCCTTGTCAACATCCAATATGCGGAGTACGGGGACAATACTTTGTTGGTTGCTCATGCTTTTTATTTTACCATTCAGCCCTTGCTGAAGCACTAACTGAAAGATCAGCAAACTGCCCCGCTAAAAATTTATAGTACCCGGTGATAGCGATCATGGCCGCATTGTCGGTACAATATTCAAAGGCCGGAATATGCGTGGTCCAGTTATTCATTTCCCCGGTACTTATAAATTCCTTTCGTAATGCACTGTTTGCAGAAACCCCGCCCGCCAGGCATACCTGTGTAATCCCTGTATCTGCAACTGCCTTTTTCAATTTGTTTAATAATATACTGACAATCCTTTGTTGAATGGAAGCGCAGATATCAGCAAGATTTTCCTGTACGAATTTCTGTTTTTCTTCTTCAGTGGCTTTGAACTCTTCTTTGTATAGGAGTGAAGTGCCGGCATTTTGCAAAAAATATAAGATTGAGGTTTTGACTCCGCTGAAACTGAAATTCAAACCGGGCATCTGAGGTTCAGGGAATTTAAACCGGTTGGCATCACCTTGTTTTCCGTATTTATCAATAAGCGGACCGCCGGGATAAGGTAATCCCAAAAGTTTAGCTGATTTATCAAACGCTTCGCCGGCAGCATCGTCTATGGTTTCTCCTATCACTTTAAGCTGAACAGGAGAATCACAGCGGACGATTTGTGTATGACCACCACTAACTGTAAGGCATAAAAATGGAAATGAGGGTATGGGCTCATCAATCAGGTTGGCTATTACATGTGCCTGCATATGATGTACTGCAATCAACGGCTTATCTAAAGCAAGAGAAAGGGATTTGGCGAATTGTGATCCAACCAGCAATGATCCGATAAGGCCGGGGGATTGTGTGAAGGCAAACGCATCTATTGAATTTATTTCTGTATTTGCCTTTTGTAGCGCAGACTGAGCAACCGGAACTATATTTTGCATATGGGCCCGGCTTGCCAGCTCCGGCACTACGCCGCCATATTGTTCATGTATTTTTTGTGTGGCAATGATGTTGGATAAGATTTTTCCGTTGCTGCAAATGGAGGCCGATGTTTCATCGCAGGATGATTCAATGGCAAGGATGGTGATATTTTTCCCTTCACCTGTTGATCCGGTATGCACATTACTTTCTGCTAATTGATTTGACATGAGACGTAAAAATAATTCATTAGGCATTTCTACTGCAGAAAGATTCTATAATAATCCTAAAGGATGATAGTTTAGCTTCTTATTGCTGTAACAGGATTCATTTTTGCTGCCTGCCTGGCAGGAATAAAACCAGCAAGTATGCCCACAACAATGCAGATGCCTATTGCCATAAACATATTGCCTGTAGAAATATAAACGGGGAAATCTAATGCCCGGGTTAAAATTTGAGTAAGAATGAAGACCAGGGTCAACCCGATCAGACCTCCAATGATGCAAAGGAAAGCGGACTCCAGCAAAAATTCCGTTAGTATGATATGGCTCTTGGCGCCGATCGCTTTTTTAAGGCCTATCTGGCTGGTGCGTTCCCGAACCGAAACAAACATGATATTGGCAACGCCAAACATGCCAACGATCAGCGAGAGTGCTGCAATTGCCCATCCGCCAATGTTTAGGCTGACAAATGCAACACTGATTGATTCGGTCAGATCATTAATATCGTTTAATGAAAAATCATTTTCTTTTGTAGGGCTCAGTTTATGAATGGCTCTCATAGTTCCCATCAAGTCATCTTTTAATGCTTTGCTGCTAAGATTATCCTGTCCCTGCACCATGATGATGGGATCGGATCTTAATTCATTCATGATGGTCCTTGCAAATTTGTAAGGTATCAAAACACTCTGGTCGAAATCCCAACCGCCGATCATTTGTTTGCCTTGCTTTTTGATCACTCCAACGATCCGCAATTTTTTTCCACGGGTAGTTATTTCTTTTTCCAAAGCAAGTTCAGCGGAGCCAAAAATTTTTTCTGCTATTTCGTTTCCGGCCACAAGCACGTTGGTACCTCTATCAAACTCAGCTTCTGAAATATATCGGCCATAAGCAATTTCCAATGGTTGAATGCCATTAAAATCTTCACTGATACCATAATGATTCACGTTGGACAAAATGCTTCCCTTGTACTCGATATTATCCCGCACTTCTATTCTGAATGATGCATATTTTGCAGAAGGTGTTCTTTCTTTTATCTGTTTTACTTCCTCATATTTTGGTGATGGTCGATTGACATATTTCCACCAGGGATAATCATTACCACCTGCTGTATATTCCCATTTGTCAATGTAAATCGTATTGGTGCCCAGGGAACTGACTTCGTTTTTAATATTTTGTTCCAGGCTATTTACAGTAGCCAGCACGCCAATGATGCAAAATATACCAATGGTAATTCCAAAAAGTGAGAGAAAGGTGCGTAGCTTATTTTTCCACAACTCCAGCATGGCCATTTTAAAACTGCTCCTTATTATTTCCATTGTCCTGCGGATCATTATTCAAATGTACAGGATAGACCTTGAGTGCGGAAAGATTTTAGTTTGAGTGGTTAGCTGAAATAATAGCCCGGATGATCATAATCAGAGATTTTCAAGATCATTTATATCTTTCGCTCTTCCTGCCATTTTTTTTGCTGTCAATAGATGATCGTAATGGATAAGTCTTACCTGGATTTCATCAACGGTTACCAAACTTGCCGCTTTTAAGGCCAGATCAAATTTTAACCCTTTTACTTTGGTCATAATATCTATAGCCACCGGTTTTCTTCCAAACCGAAAAACATCCCATTTTTCTGTATCCAGAAAATTGGTGAGCGTCATGTCAAAAACCGGCATTCCGAAATGAAAAAAAGCTTCCTTTAATTTGTTGTAATTCTTTTCAACCGGGTTAACCCAGATATCGAGGTCGGCCGTCACTCTTTCATATCCATGCAGGATAACAGCATATCCCCCTACCAGTAGATAATCAACATTATGTTTATTAAGTGCTTTAAGAAAGTCCCTGAAATCGGGATTAAAAAGATAACCCATGTTCAGCGTTTTCTCATTTCAAAAAAAGTCTTGTCCATTTCAGGCCATTCTTCGCCCAGGAAACGATAGGCTACACTAACGAGGTAATTGAAATACCGGAACCGGTCATCTTTTGTCCAATTACCGGGTTTGCTCATTTCTTTATCTGCTTCTTCAAAACTGAGCATCTGAAATGCATTCCGGTCCAGCCGGTATTCATTTTCTTTCATTGTATAAAGCTAAGTAAAAGAGAAAAATGAATTGGCAGAATATTGCAGATATAAGCACTCATTTAAAAAAGTATAAAAAGAGTTCCTTATTCAGGAACTTTCAAGACTTTGTAAAATAAAAAGAAGTAACAAATAAAATTAATTTTCTAGTCTGAAGCACCGCCTTAGATTTTGGGGACAAAAAAAAGTTGCTCTGAAACAGAACAACTTTTTTATAAAAAATATTTTGATTATTTGCGTCCGCCACCTATGCATACGCCAAGCTTGATGCCAAGGTAACCGTTTTTAGAGGTTAATTTAGTTGTGTTTCCCTGGCCGTCATACCCTGTAAAAGTAGTACTGGGTACAATATTGTATTCAACGCCCAACCGAAAATGGGATAATTCAAATCCACCTCTTAACATGCCACCGAATTTTCTGCTGGCAGAAGCACCGGCGGTTTCATTGGAATTAACTTCAGCGGAAGCAAGTGAAAAAATGCCTGCACCTGCGCCTGCAAATGGACGAAAGGAGTAATTATCAGAGAAATAATAATCACCGGTAGCCAGATAAGAACCGGCAGCTTTTACTTCTAATTTATCTGCTGAGCCATCCGCCTGGTAACCACTGAAGCGGGCAATAACGGCTGCTTCCATTCTAAGGCCTACTGACAATTGACTCATTACTGCATACTTAGGCTCTATTACAAATAATATCCCTCCTTTTGAACCGGAACCTCCGGGTATGGCGTATCCGGCACTGAGGTCTACTTTAAAGGGTTTCAGTCCCGATCCCGATTGAGCCGAGGCTGTAATAATAAGCACTGCACCCATAGATAAGGTTAAGAAAAGTTTTTTCATAGTGTTTGATTTTCAGTTTTAAAAATTAAAGCTCAAAATATATCGCATGTTTTATGTTTCAAAGCAGCCCTCCTTTTTAATGGAGAATGATCGGGAATTTACTCGTGAAGGGTTGGACTTTAACGTCTTTTATATATGGAACTTAAACTAAGGGAGTTGAAAAAGAAAAATAATTGAGGTACAGGCGAGCCTTTCCGGTTATTGCGTATTACGTTAACTCTTGTGTGAACTTACAGACACTGCCTTCCGGAAATAATCAGGTTCAAGTCTTACCTTTGCCGCCTTTAAAGAATTAAAAATAATCGATATACCATTCACCGCTTTAGCGGTACCAGGCTATGAAATATCATAACGAAATTCAACGTCGCAGAACCTTTGCCATCATCAGTCACCCCGATGCGGGTAAAACTACATTGACGGAAAAATTCCTGTTATTTGGAGGTGCCATACAAGTAGCCGGGGCAGTCAAAAGCAATAAGATAAAAAAACATGCTACCAGTGACTTTATGGAAATTGAAAGGCAAAGAGGTATTTCAGTTGCAACTTCGGTAATGAGTTTTGAATATGAAAATTCTTTGATCAACCTGCTGGATACCCCCGGGCACAAGGATTTTGCAGAAGATACTTACCGAACTCTAACAGCAGTGGATAGTGTTATCCTGGTTATAGACAGTGTGAATGGGGTTGAAGCGCAAACAAGGCGTTTGATGGAAGTCTGCCGCATGAGGGATACACCGGTCATTGTATTTATAAATAAAATGGACCGGGATGGTAAGAACCGATTTGACCTGCTGGAAGAAATTGAAAAGGAATTGTCCATTCATCTGCACCCGATGACATGGCCAATCAATAGTGGTAAGGAATTCAAAGGTGTCTATGATTTGCATGATAAAGGACTTTTACTTTTTGCAGCAAATACAAAGGCAACTGATAGTATTTCAATATCCGATCTTAACGATTCCATTTTGGATGAGAAATTAGGAGAAAAAGATGCGGCTCAATTAAGAGAAGATGTGGAACTGGTTGATGGTGTACATGGGGAATTGAAAATTGAAGACTACCTGGCAGGGAAAATTGCCCCTGTTTTTTTTGGTAGTGCTATTAATAACTTTGGTGTGAAGGAAATGCTTGATACATTTATAAAAATTGCACCTACACCGCGCAGCAGGGAAACAACCACAAGGCTGGTTGATGTAGAAGAAGATAAGTTAAGCGGCTTTATTTTTAAAATTCATGCTAACCTGGATCCCAAACATCGTGACAGGATCGCCTTCCTGCGGGTTTGTTCCGGCAAGTTTGAAAGGAATAAATATTTTCATCATGTCAGGTTAGATAAGGACGTTCGCTTCAGCAATCCTTATAGCTTTATGGCAAGAGATAAAAGCATAATAGAAGATGCTTACCCGGGAGATGTAGTAGGATTATTTGATACAGGCAATTTTAAAATTGGTGATACACTAACAGAAGGAGAGGATTTTTATTTTACGGGCATACCTTCCTTTTCACCCGAAATTTTTAAGGAAGTGGTGAATAAAGATCCGATGAAAACCAAACAGCTGGAAAAGGGGTTGAGGCAATTGACCGACGAAGGGGTAGCACAGTTGTTTACCCAGTTTGGTGGCAACCGGAAGATCATAGGATGTGTAGGTGAGTTACAGTTTGAAGTAATTCAATATCGCCTTCTGCATGAATACGGAGCATCTGTCGTGTTCAATTCGTTGCCATTCTATAAAGCCTGCTGGCTCACAAGTAAAGAGCCAAAAAAGTTGGAAGAATTTGCCAGGTTCAAACAGGCCAATATAGGTGAAGACAAGGACGGGCATATGGTTTACCTGGCACAAAGCGAATGGTTCCTGAATACCGAAATGACCAATAATCCTGACATTGCTTTTCATTTTACCTCAGAAATTCATAAGGATTCAAAGGATATTTTATCAGGTACGGCACTGCCCAGGTAATATTTCAAGTCTTATTATTAATGAATGAGACCAAATACCCGCATAATGTTTGAAACGAAAAGAGTTTGGGTTTGTCATTACTCCAAAAATGATGGCGCCCATTTTTTTTCGTTAAATGGTGACAAAGAGATCATGCAATACATTCGCCCTGCCAAGACAAGAGAAGAAACGGACCTGTTCTTATCAGAAATTTTTCAAAAGCAGGAGGATAATCCCGGTGAAGGCCGTTGGGCGGTCTGGGAAAAAAACTCAGGTGGATTTATAGGCTCATTTGCCTTCATACCAATTGAGGGAACAGATAAAATGCAGATCGGTTATGCACTCCTAAAATCAGAATGGGGTAAAGGGTATGCAACTGAGCTTACGTATGGAGGCCTTCAGTATGTATTTACAAAAACTGATCTTTCCGAAATTTTTGCGGTTACCGAAGTTCCAAATATAGCTTCTCAAAAAGTTTTGCTAAAAGCCGGTTTTATTATGAACCGGGCATATGAAGAGGGCGACAAAAAATTGTACCAGTATATATTTCCGAAACAAAATTACCAAAGTCAGAATTTAGCCATTACTCCTGTATAATTGTGAGGTGTTATTTTTTTCAATTCTTTTTTTATTTCGGAGTTGATCTTCAGGCCGTCTACAAACTGGTGCATGGCTTTCTTATCTATTTTATTATTACCCCTGGTCAGGTCTTTTAAAGCCTCGTATGGCTGCGGATAGTTTTCTCTCCGGAGCACAGTTTGAATGGCTTCGGCTATCACTACCCAATTATTTTCGAGGTCTTCGTGAATTTTGGCATCATTGATCAATAATTTATCCAATCCTTTTTCAATGGATTTAAAGGCGATAATAGTATGGGAAAATGGTACGCCGATATTGCGGAGAACAGTTGAATCCGTCAGGTCTCTTTGCAATCTTGAAACCGGCAATTTTGATGCAAGATGTTCAAAGATGGCATTGGCAAGTCCCAGGTTACCTTCCGCATTTTCAAAATCAATGGGATTCACTTTATGTGGCATAGCCGATGAACCCACTTCTCCTTTTTTCGTTTTTTGCTTAAAGTATTCCATCGAAACGTAGGTCCAGATATCCCGGGTAAAATCGAGCAAAATATTATTGACTCTTTTCATGCAATCAAAATGGGCCGACAAATTATCGTAATGTTCTATCTGCGTTGTAAACTGCTGCCGGTTCAGTCCCAGGTTCTCTATAAATTCATTGCCAAATTTTATCCAATCCGTTTTTGGGAAAGCTACATGGTGCGCATTGAAATTTCCCGTGGCGCCGCCAAACTTGGCGCTAAAAGGTACCGTAATAAATTGCTCTATCTGTGCCTGTATCCTTTCGTTAAATACCATTATCTCTTTTCCAAGTTTGGTAGGACTTGCAGGCTGACCATGGGTATGTGCAAGCATCGGAATATCTTTCCACTCCTGTGCCAGTAATCTTAATTGGGTGTTGAGATTAAGTAAGCCGGGCAGGTATTCATATTCTATAGCATGCTTCCAGAGCAGGGGAACAGCCGTATTATTTATATCCTGGGAAGTAAGACCAAAATGTATCCATTCTTTTGCAGTTTTTCCATCACTTTTCTCCAATTCATTTTTCAGAAAATACTCCACCGCTTTTACGTCGTGGTTGGTAGTGAATTCTATTTGTTTTATTTCCTGGGCATCCTCAAGACCAAAATCGGCAGCAAGTTTATTCAGATGCCGGACAGTTTTGCCGGACAGTTTGAAAAAATTTTTTCTTTCAAGAAAAAGAAGATATTCCACTTCTATCAATACCCGGTATTTCATCAGAGCATATTCAGAAAAATATTCATCGAGATGCTGTACTTGTTTTCTGTACCTGCCGTCAATGGCTGAAATTGAAGTAAGAGCGGAAAGTTCCATTTATTAGTTAATGTGTTTTTATTTATGGGTATTTTAGAATAGTGGTGCCTGGTTGAACAACCAGCAAAACATGCAAACCATAAACGATAAACAAGTTGCAATATATTTGCGGCAAAAGTAACTGAATTGGAGAAGATTCGAGTTGGCATCGTCAATTACCTGAATACACTGCCGTTGATATATGGCTTGCAAAAAAGTCCCGTAAATAAAATGATAGAATTGACGGGGGCATATCCGGCCCGGCTGGCACAGATGCTGGCGAAAGATGAAATTGATGTTGGTTTAATACCGGTGGCCTCAATTCCTGAATTATCTTCTTCTCATATTGTGGGAAATTATTGTATTGGAGCAGAAGGAGAGATTGCATCGGTATGCCTGTTCAGCGAAGTTCCCATGGCTGCTATTAAAACAGTTTATCTCGATTACCAGAGCCGGTCATCTGTTGAACTTTTAAAGTGGCTGATGAAAGAATCATGGGGTATCGATCCAGAAATAATACAGGCTGAGGATGATCGTTTTCGACGACAAATAAAAGGCACCACCGCAGGTTTGGTAATCGGCGACAGGGCCTTGGAACAAAGAAAGATTTCCACATTTATTTATGACCTGGGAAGTGAATGGCGATCCATCACCGGTTTGCCCTTTGTTTTTGCCGCCTGGGTAAGTACCCGGCCACTGGAAGCTGAATTTATAGATGTATTTGATAAGGCCAATGCTTTAGGCCTAAATCACCTTGATGAGATCATTGCCCAAACGACATTTGACCTGTACGATCTTAAAAAATATTTTACCCTTCATCTCAGCTACCAACTAGATGCCAGGAAGAGGGAAGGGATGCAACGGTTTTTGAGCATTATAGGCACCTGAAGCCTGTTTTGTTGCATTGTTCGCTATGATTTATCAGAACAGGACTCTATATTTGCCTGAAAATTAACAGTTGAATGAAAAAAGCCCTTATCACCGGAATTACAGGACAGGACGGAGCCTACCTTGCAGAACTATTATTAGGCAAAGGTTATGAAGTGCACGGTATCAAACGCCGTACTTCACTAATTAATACACAGCGGGTCGACCACCTTTACCAGGATCCCCATGAGAAAAATCTGAAGATGGTTCTTCATTACGGTGATCTCACCGATTCAACCAATATCATCAGGATCATTCAACTAGTTCAACCTGATGAAATTTATAACCTTGGCGCCATGAGCCATGTTCAGGTGAGCTTTGATGAGCCTGAATATGTGGCCAATACAGATGCGGCAGGAACCCTGCGCATTCTGGAAGCGGTGAGGATACTTGGCATGGAAAAAAAGACGAAAATTTACCAGGCATCCACTTCTGAGCTTTATGGAAAAGTACAGGCAGTACCGCAAAGTGAAACAACACCTTTTTATCCCAGGTCACCATATGGTGTGGCCAAATTATATGCGTTTTGGATCACTGTAAATTATCGTGAAGCATATGGCATGTTTGCCTGCAATGGAATTTTGTTTAATCATGAAAGTCCGTTGCGTGGCGAAACTTTTGTAACCCGGAAAATAACAAGGGGTGTGGCGGAAATTGTGCTGGGCTTAAAGAAAAAACTTTGGTTAGGAAATATGGATGCAAAACGTGACTGGGGACATGCAAAGGATTATGTAGAAGCCATGTGGCTGATCCTTCAGCAGGATGAGCCGGAAGACTTTGTTATTGCAACCGGAGTAACTACGGCTGTCCGGGAATTTGTCAGGCTTGCATTTGCTCATGCTGGTGTTACTATTGAATTCAAAGGAGAAGGTGAAGCTGAAAAAGGAATTGTGGCCGATGTGGCAAGTGCTGATATTCCTTTAAAGAAAGGTGATGTTATCGTGGAGGTTGATAAGCGTTATTTCAGACCAACAGAAGTTGATCTGTTGCATGGTGATCCTACAAAGGCAAAAGAGAAATTGGGATGGGTGGCCAAATATACTCTGAGCGAATTAGCAAAAGAAATGGTAGATGCTGATATTGAAAATTTCCGAAAGGATGTCATACTTACCGAGTCAGGTTTTCAAACATTAAGGCAATTTGAATAAATGGAAAAAGATAAAAAAATTTATATAGCCGGGCATCGCGGCATGGTGGGATCTGCTATAGTTAGGAAATTAAGAAAAGAAGGCTTTACCTCCATAGTTACCCGTTCTTCTTCTGAGCTTGATCTTTGCAATCAACAAGCAGTTAATGATTTTTTTGCAAAAGAAAAGCCTGATTATGTTTTTTTGGCAGCAGCAAAAGTGGGTGGTATTCTGGCCAACAATATTTACCGGGCAGAATTTCTATATAATAATTTGTTGATTGAATCAAACATCATACATGCTTCCTATATAAACGGGGTCACGAAATTATTATTCCTGGGCAGCTCCTGTATCTATCCAAAACTGGCGAAACAACCGTTAAAGGAAGAATACTTGCTTACGGGATTGCTGGAAGAAACCAATGAACCGTACGCCATTGCAAAAATTGCCGGCATTAAATTATGCGAAGCTTATAGGGATCAGTATGGCTGTAATTTTATTTCTGCCATGCCTACCAATCTATATGGGCAGGGAGACAATTATCATCCGCAGAATTCACATGTTATTCCCGCCCTGCTTCGGAAATTTCATGAAGCAAAAACCAATAAAGCAGATTATACTGAGATATGGGGAACCGGCTCGCCGTTCCGTGAATTCATGTATGTTGACGATCTGGCTGATGCCTGTTATTTCCTGATGCAACAATACAATGATAAATTGTTTGTGAATATGGGAACCGGGGAAGAAGTATCCATAAAAGAACTTGCCTTTACAGTAAAAGAGGTGATTGGTTTTGAAGGCGAGATCAGGTTTGATACCAGTAAGCCCGATGGCACACCACGCAAACTTATGGACAGCACCAGGATCCACGCCATGGGTTGGAAACATAAAACTTCTTTACAGGAAGGATTAAAAAAGGCCTACCAGCATTTTATTGATGAGATAAAAACAGTTAGCGTTTAAATTTACGGGTATTACCTTAGTGCGATAAAAGGCTTTTATATTCATATATAGAAGCCTTTTGTTATTTGTGTTATTACCTTGTAATAATTATTGGAAGTTGGTTTTTTGAATTATTTTAGCTACCATAGTTTAGCCACCTTATTCTAAAGCTTTCCGTCAGTATGAACCACCTAACAGCTGTTCTTTTTCGATTTAGTATTCTATTTGTTTCCTTCTTCCTTTTTCTATTTTTAGAACAGGCAACTTCTCAATCATGTGATAACTGGCTTTCATTGCCTTCCCAGGGTTCTAAAGTTACTATTGGTGATGTTGATATTACCGGTAATAAATTAACCGTGGAAGCAATGTTTAACAGAAATCCCCCTTTGAATAATGGTATTTATTATGGTCATCTTATTTCCAAACATACCGACCAGACGAATGTAAATTATGCTTTGCTTCCAAACGGGTGTGAGATTACTACTACGGTTAGTGGTTATAAGGCAATATTTCAAACTTGTTTACCTGAATTAGGAAAGACATACCATGCAGCAATGGTTTATGATGGAGTTACATTGAAGTTTTACAGGAATGGATTTCTCATGAGCCAGGTGGCATGCACAGGCAATTTGGTAAATAATAATCTATTAACAACTATCGGCCAGCTTGCGGGTGGAAATGATCCGGCAATAAATCAATTTCTCGGGTTTACAAATGAAGTGCGGATTTGGAACGTTGCCAGGACGGAATCACAACTTAGAACCAATATGAGCCAGGTGCTTCAGGCGCCTGGTACCCAGCCGGGGTTGGTGGCTTATTATAATTTTAATAATGAGCAAAATAAACAGGGAAATATTGCTTTTAATGGTTTGAAGAACGGAGGAGCAATAATCGGAGCTGTGAATCCTGCCTGCTCTTTTGTTCCTTCATCATGCAATAATGTAAATGAAGTTTCTGCAGGGTTTATTATTCCGGATACAGTTTGTGTTAACACACCGGTCAATATTTCAAATATCTCAATCAATGCCAGCAGTCATTATTGGAATTTTTGTGTTGGGGATCCAAATAGTGTTCCAATTGCAACGAATCTTGGAAATCCCGGTGGAAGATTATCCCTTCCGGTATTTACAGATATTGTTACAGAAAATGGAAATATTTATGTTTTTGTTTCAAATAATTGGCCAGGAGGATTGGTAAGACTGGATTTTGGAACGTCATTGTTGAATACGCCAACAGTTGTAAATCTCGGAACTGTAAATGGCATTATTCCAAATACTATTGAAGGTATTCAAATTGTAAAAGATAATGGAAGGTGGTATGCAATTATGGTTGGTGGTGACTTAGATAATGGTAATATTCCATCCAGAATTATAAAAATTGACTTTGGACCTAGTATAACTAATACAACACCAGTTGGAACTAATTGGGGTAATATTGGAAATTTGGCCTATCCTGTAGATTTACATGTTTTTAACGAAAACGGAATATGGTATGGATTTACAGTAAACGCTCAAAACAATACAATAACCCGGTTTAATTTTACAAATAGTTTTAATGCTATTCCAACAGGAGTAAACCTTGGAAATTTAGGCGGGTTAAATTATCCAACAGGTATATACGCTATTAAAGACAAGGGTAACTGGCATTTATTTATTACGAATGATGTGCCGAATGCATCTCTTACAAGAATTGATTTCGGTACTTTATTATCTAATCCTCCGTCTGCTGCTATAAACCTTGGTAATCCCGGAAATGTATTGAATAAAACAAGGGATATTTATATACTAAAGGACTGCGATAAAATTACCGCGTTTGCTGTAAACGCAAGTAGTGCGAACGATTTAGTCAAGCTCGATTTTAATAATGACTTGCTCTCCGTGCCTACTGGTGTTTCGTTAGGAAACAATGGAAATTTAAGTTTTCCGCATTCCATATCAAAATTATTCAGAGTTGGAAATGATATGTATACGTTTGTTACTAATGTAAATAATAATACTATTACACGATTTCAATTCAAAGGTTGTACAAGTTCCAATCTTGTAAATTCATCGCTTTCATCACCTCCTCCCATTATTTATAGTTCACCAGGAATTTATAATATCAATCTAACAATTGATGAAGGCTTGCCTACTCAATCCTCTCTGTGTAAACAGGTAGTAGTTTTACCTGAATTAGAACATCAACCGACTCAGCAAATTTCAATTTGTAATGGCCAAATGGCCAGATTAGGAAGTTCTTCCATTACAGGTACTTATTTATGGAG
The DNA here is from genome assembly GCA_051306075.1 of Chitinophagaceae bacterium. GTDB lineage: Bacteria > Bacteroidota > Bacteroidia > Chitinophagales > Chitinophagaceae > Terrimonas_B. Next base: position 3,316 of record JBPPMM010000169.1, on the reverse strand, counting down.
TAATGGTGCTAAAACAGATTCTATATCCGTGAGTGCCAGTGGTGTTTATTGGGTAGAAACAAAACGGTTTGGTTGTACCAACCGGGATAGTTTTAATGTCACATTCAATAATTCCTTTGTTGTTGACCTTGGAACGGATAAAACAATATGCGCCGGCGAAAAGTTAATACTGGATGCAGGCGCCAATGGGGATTCTTATTTGTGGAATACAGGAAGTACGGATCAAATAATTTCCGTTAGTGCTACCGGCACTTATTTTGTTTTTGTAACCAGGAATTCCTGTACTGTAAGTGACACCATAATTATAAATGAAACAAGTAAGGAGAGTTTTGATTTTAATTACAGGCAGGATATATGTGATCCTTTTGTTCTTCAATTTTTTGGTCTCGGAAAATTATCATCAAATTCAGTCTGGACATTTGGTGATGGCAGCAGTATTAATGGAAACACAAATCCGCAACACAGGTATACAGCCGAGGGTAATTTCCTTGTAAGTTTTGTAAATGGAAATGGTACTTGTAATGATACCATTGCTAAAATGATATCAGTAACAATTCTTAAAGAGGATGTGATTCTGACACCAGATTCCACCATTTGCTACGGAACCGGTAAACAGTTAAGAACGGTACCGTCGTTCAGCTTTTGCTGGAATCCAATAACTTTTCTTGACGATCCGGATTCGCCCAATCCTGTTTCATCGCCTACCCGTGATATCACTTATTATTTTACAGCCGAAGTAACAGGTAGTAACCTGGTAACAAACGGAGATTTTTCTATGGGCAATACAGGGTTTACATCGCAATATAATTTTGCAAACCCCAATGTAACGGAAGGTCAGTATTTCATCGGGAAAAATCCTCAGGCATGGAACCAGGGTCTTCATACTTGTGGAGATCACAGCACCGGAAACGGGAATATGATGATGGTGAATGGCGCACCTGTTGCTGATGTGAATGTTTGGAAACAAACCGTAAACGTAGTGCCCAATACAAACTATTCTTTTTCCACCTGGATACAATCGTTGTGGCCTCCTAACCCATCGCAACTTCAATTTTCCATTAATGGGAAAGTAGCAGGTTTAATAATTACTGCCAGTTCTAATACTTGTGAGTGGAATCAATTTTATACTACCTGGAATTCCGGGGACAATACAACCGCAGAAATTTCTATAGTAAACAAGAATACAGCCGTCCAGGGAAATGATTTTGCCCTGGATGACATTTCCTTTGCCCCGGTATTTATAAAAAGGGATTCAGTACAGATAAAAGTAGAAACTCCAAAAGTGAATGCAGGTAAGGATACGATAGTGTGCTCCGGAAAGCCTGTTCAAATGAATGCATCGGGTGCCCAAACTTATTCATGGTCTCCAGCCATGGGATTGTCAGATGCCTTAATCAGTAATCCAACGGCCACCACTTTATCAACGGCTAATTATGTGGTGACGGGTACTTCCGTAAATGGATGCAATGCAAAAGATACAGTCCGGGTCATGTTATATTCAAAACCTTCAATAGTTGTTACCAAAGACACACTCATTTGCAACCAGGGCGCAGCTTACCTCACTGCAAGCGGGGGTACTGCATATAAATGGACACCAACAGCAACCTTGAATAATGCAAACATCTCAAACCCCATGGCCACACCGGTAATCAATACCCGCTATTATGTGTCTGTTGTTGACGGAAACAATTGTGAATATCTTGATTCAACCTTGGTTTCGATAAAACCTCCTGCCGTATTTACTATCAGCGACAATAAACAAATTTGCAAGTTTGATTCATTACAATTAAATGCGGCGGGAGGCGATAAATATGTTTGGCAGGTTGCGGAAGGCATAAACAACACAGCTATCACTAATCCTATGGTAACTCCCCTGGTTTCTACTAATTACAATGTTGTTATCACCGAAACTTTGTGTAATGAATCCAGAACTTTATCAACCCAGGTTACGGTAATGCCTTTGCCGGTTGTTAGGGCAGGCAAATCAAATGATATTGATTGCAGTAATGACCGAAGTCTTCTAAATGCAAATGGTGCTGAGAAGTATATATGGACACCGGCTGCAACTTTAAGCAACTCTTCTATTGCTAACCCGATTGCTACGCCTGTTTCTGCAACTCAGTATGCGGTGCAGGGAACGGATCTGGCCGGTTGCAGGGGATATGATACAATAACCGTTAAGGTTGATAATATAAATAAGGGAAATAATCTTTTGCCCAATGCATTTACTCCAAATAATGATGGTCTGAATGATTGTTTCGGTGTAAAATATTGGGGGTCTATAAAAGATTTTGATTTCAGTATTTACAATCGGTGGGGTGAAAGGATATTCTTTACAAAAAATGCCGGTCAATGCTGGGATGGAACCTATAAAGGTGTAAAGCAGGACGGAGGCGTTTATGTCTATATGATCCGGGCCACAACATTATGCGATCCGGAGATTTTCAGAAAAGGGACTTTTGTACTTATCAGGTAATTTGAGGGTTCTATGGAATCTGAAAATAAAAAAGAATCAATTGAACATCATAGAAAAAAGCTTATCCACATTCTCTTAAAAACGGAGTTTTAAATACAGGAGCCGCCCATTTAAACTCAGATATTATTGAAACACAGCTGTTGCTAGAAAGATGTAATTTCCTTAACATGACGGATTGAAAATGGCTTACCACCTTTTTCTTGATGAGATAAAAAAAAGATCAATTCTCAAGCTATAGATTTCTTTTCTTATTAATAACTCTTTAAAGAGGAGTTCTGTAGACACTCGACAATACTGGTTGGGAAGAGGTATTCGTATAATTATTTACGCAAAAAAATCGGTTGTCAGATAACTCAACTTCGGAACATTTCAATGTAAGTACTACAGTAGGGCTAAAAGTTATTACTATATTCATCTTTGTTTTATCTGTATTGGTGAATTGCCAGGTAAGATTTAATAATTGGGTCGGCGTTGGAGAATAAGTACCGTTGCCGTTTGCGAGAAAAGTTAATTTATCATTGTCAAAATTATATGTATAGGTGCTTCCTCCTCTTTTGTAATTTATCTGGTTGTTATTTTCAACTTGAATAATTTCTTCCATTTTCCAGACGTGTTGAGTTAATAGCTCCTCCTTTGTTTTAGTTGCGGGGGCGGGGGAAGGCTCATCATTATTTTTTGAACAAGCCGCTAATAAAAGTAATACTGCTATTAAATAGATTGTTGTTTTCATTTTATGATTTGATAAGGGCTAAAAATAGAAAAAGAAATTTTGATAAAGAAAGAAAACTGATATTTAATTTGGGAAAGGGAAAATAGCCTTATCAAACAAGATATACGGGC
>JBPPMM010000151.1:0-19406 GCA_051306075.1 Chitinophagaceae bacterium | reverse complement strand
TTCGGTTATCACTACATCTTCCTTTAATATGGTATAATAATTTCTGTTTTTGTATAAAAGATCTATGCAAAAAGGAGGCACAAAAAAAAAGTCAGGCCACCGCAGCGTCAACCACGTCCCGGATCAGAAAGTAAAATGCAGACCCAGCCAGTATTTGATTATCCTTTAATAAAGGGTAGTGAAAAATTAAAAAACAAAGTAGCCTTTATTACCGGAGGTGATAGTGGTATTGGAAAAGCCGTGGCCGTGTTGTTTGCAAAAGAGGGAGCCTCTGTATCTATAGCCTACCGGAGTGAGGATAAGGATGCCAGGGAAACTCAACGATATATAAATGAAAAATATGGATCATCCTGCATGTTGGTAAAAGTTGATCTTTCGCGGGAAAATAATTGCATACGTGTTATCCAAAAAACTATAAAACAATTTGGACGCATTGATATTGTGGTAAACAATGCCGCTTTGCACTATGAAAATAAAAGTATTGAAACTATAACCAGCAGGGAATTGATAAAAACTTTTGCAACTAATATTTTCTCTTATTTCTGGGTAACTAAAGCTGCATTACCCTACTTGAAAAAAGGAAGCAGTATTATCAATTCTTCTTCAGTAACAGCGTACAGGGGCAGTGGTTATTTAATTGATTATGCTTCCACCAAAGGGGCTATTGTTTCTTTTACCAGAAGTCTTTCATCCAATCTTGCAAAAAAAGGAATTCGTGTTAATGGTGTGGCACCCGGGCCTGTCTGGACGCCTTTAATTCCATCAAGCTTTAATGCTAGCAAGACCGCTAAACATGGAAGCGATGTGCCCATGCAAAGAGCAGGTGAGCCGGTAGAAGTTGCTCCCAGTTATCTTTTTCTTGCCGGTTCAGATGCCAGTTATATGACGGGCCAGTTTCTGCATCCCAATGGAGGTGAAATAATAAATGGATAAAAGTTTTGCACAGGTTTTTGCATTGGCATGCTTTTGGCGTTTTATTTAATATCTCTTTTGGGGTGGTTCAAAAAAAATCTGAGAATATACCCAAATTCACCTGATCTGGATAATGCCAGCGAAGGGAGTACAAAGAGAAACAAGGGGTTTTGGTTTACACCAAAGCCCTTTTTTTAATGTCAAATTTAATTACCTGGCATCTTTCCAAATCAACTTTGTAAACCTGGCGTTCTTAAAAAAATCAACACATTTTCCATCTCCTTTTCCGGTAAAGCCGCCGGCAGGCGCACAAATAAAATTGCAATCTTTATCGTATAAACTATCGTATTGATCACAGCAGTTACTCGTAAATAAATAAACGGGTTTCCCTTTAAAAATATATTCATTTACTTCCGCAGGTGGATTCCATTTGGGTTCTTGTAAAATGCTGTTTATTTTTTGTTGGATACATACAGGCATTGTTTTATTATTCTTACCGCATTTTTGATTCATTAAGGGCAGGGTTAATAAAAGCAAAATAAACTTCATGGCATCGTAATAAAGGTTAGTGACTGGGTATATTTGCATTTCTCCGCAAAAAAGAGACTACTTGGAAAAAAGCAATTTTGTAGACCAAATTAGAATATTCTGTAAAAGCGGCCACGGCGGTGCAGGCAGCAGGCATTTTATGCGTAATAAATTTACGGCAATGGGTGGGCCTGATGGTGGTGATGGAGGACGTGGTGCTCATATAATATTAAAAGGAAACCGGAATTTGTGGACCCTGCTTCACCTCCGGTATTATAAAAATGTATTAGCAGAAGATGGTGAAGTAGGATCTGGCAATAATAGCTCCGGCCGGTCTGGTAAAGATATATTTATTGAAGTTCCTCTGGGAACTATTGCCAGGGATGAAATAACAGGGGAGAAAGAGGTGGAAATATTAAGCGATGGACAGGAAGTAATATGGATCCCAGGTGGTAAGGGAGGTCTCGGTAATAGTCATTTTGCTACCCCAACCAACCAGGCTCCGGAATATGCACAACCGGGCTTGCCGGGTGTAGAAGGTTGGAAGGTCCTTGAATTAAAAGTACTGGCCGATGTTGGATTGGTTGGCTTCCCCAATGCCGGTAAATCAACTTTGTTGTCAGTTATTACTGCAGCCAAACCAAAAATAGCCGATTACGCTTTTACTACTATTACCCCCAACCTGGGTATGGTGGATTATCGTGATGGAAAAAGTTTTTGTATTGCAGATCTTCCCGGAATCATTGAGGGAGCAGCTGAAGGAAAGGGATTAGGTCATCGGTTTCTTCGCCATATTGAGCGCAATCCTGTTTTATTATTCCTGATTCCGGCAGACGCTGACAACCATAAAAAAGAATTTGAAATACTTGTGAATGAATTGGAAAAATACAATCCCGAGCTTCTTCATAAGCAATTTGTAATTGCTGTCAGTAAAAGTGATATGCTGGACGATGAACTGACGGCAGCTATAAAAAAAGAATTGCCATCTGAAATTCCTCATGTATTCATTTCTTCCCTCACTAATAAAGGATTGGTTCAATTAAAAGATCTTCTCTGGCAAGCCTTAAATACACAGGCATTATAAGCCCGGCAAGAATAATAGCAAGAAAAAGAAATGCTGTTATGATCTTTTGGCAGCACTTATATTTTATAGTACGTTTGTTTTTATATAAAACACAATTAAAATGAAGAAGTTTTTTATTTCAATGGCTTTGTTTTTCTTATTAGCAATCCGGTCTTTTGCTGATGAAGGTATGTGGCTTCCCATCCTGCTGGGCCAGCAGGTTTATAATGATATGGTGAAAAAAGGACTGAAGCTTAGCAAGGAACAGCTATACAGTATGAATAATGCATCGCTTAAGGATGCTATTATCATATTTGGCGGAGGATGTACAGGAGAAATAGTAAGTGCTGAAGGATTAATATTTACTAATCATCATTGCGGGTATGATGCTATTGCATCAGCCAGTACACTTGATAATAATTTTTTGCAAAATGGCTTTTATGCAAAAAACAGGGGAGAAGAAATTCCTACCTCCCTTTCTGTTCAATTCCTCTTGCGGATGGTTGATGTAACTGCTGAGGTTGTGGATTCATTAAAGGGATTAAGTGGTATGGACCGGGCAAAAAAACAAGCTTCTGTTCTGGCCGCTCTTAATACAAGAATGAGCGATGCTACACAAAATATTGAAACCAGGATCAGTTCGCTTTTCAAAGGCAATCAGTATATGGCCTTTGTGTACCAGCGCTATTCTGATATTCGGTTGGTAGGCACTCCACCAGAAAGTATTGGAAAATTTGGTGGCGACACTGATAATTGGGAATGGCCCCGCCACACAGGTGATTTTTCTGTTTTTCGTGTGTATACAAATTCAGAAGGTAAGCCTGCAAAATATTCTTCGGAAAATAAACCTTTAAAGCCAAAATGGTTTCTGCCCGTTTCAATAAAAGGAGTTAAAGAAGGGGATTTTACTATGATCTGGGGTTATCCCGGCGGCACCAATCGCTATGAAAGTTCATACGGTATCAAATTAGCAACAGAAGTTAATAACCCTACATTAGTTAAGCTCCGTGATCTGCGACTGAAATATATGTTTGAAGAAATGAAGAATGATCCGGCCGTGAAATTACAGCTCTCTTCGTCTTATGCAAACATTGCTAACTATTGGAAGTTTTTTGATGGCGAAACAAAGCAATTGCTGAAATACGATATCTATGGAAGAAAAAAAGCAGCCGAGGAAAAATTTATGACTTGGGCGGCCAGTAAACCAGAATATAAAAACATTTTTTCTGATTGGAATAAAGCCTATGATGCATGGACAAAATATGCTAAACACCGGATGTATATCAATGAAGGAATATTTGGCTCTCCGCTGATAGGCTTCGCAGCCTCTTTAAAGCAGTTGGAAGCCGCCCTGGTAAAACCCGGGTCCACAAAATCAGAAATACAAAAAACCGCTGACGCGGCCGTAGAGGCAAGAAAAGAATTTCTCGCTGAGGAAAATAAAAAATCTGATGAACAAATTGTTGCAGCAGTGACCATGTTATACTACAAGGATGTTCCTAAAGAACAACAACCTATTGGTTTCTATGGCACGTTAAAGGATCAGTACGGATCGTTAGACAATGAGGCTACTTATAAAAAATATGCCGCTGATATCTTTAGTAAGACCATGATCTTTGACGACACAAAATGGAATGCATTTATTGCCCATCCCGATGCAAATGTATTACAGGCGGATCCCGCCTTCGCCCATGCCAGCGCTTTCTATGATAATTATAACAGCAAGTATGTGCCCTACTTTCAGCAGTTCACTTCAACAAACAATGATTTAGGAAGACAGTATTTGAAAGGGATAATGGAAATGGATTCTGTAAAGGCGAAAATGATGTACCCCGATGCCACTTTTACAATGCGGGTAAGTTACGGCGCCGTAAAAAGCTATCGGCCACGTGATGCCGTTTTTTATGATTATGTAACTACTTCAAAGGGAATTCTTGAAAAGTATAAACCCGGTGATTATGAATTTGATTTACCCGCCAGGCAAATTGAATTATTGAAGAAAAAAGATTTTGGCCAATACATAGATAAACAAAGAAACGATCTTGTAATAGGATTCATCAGCAGTAATGATATCACTGGTGGAAATTCTGGTTCGCCGGTATTAAATGGCAAAGGCGAATTAATCGGGCTTGCTTTTGACGGAAACTATGAAGCACTAAGCCATAAGCTGGCTTTTGACAAAGACCTAAACAGAACTATCAGTGTTGATATCCGGTATGTATTATGGTGCATAGACAAACTAGGGGGTGCCGGTAACATTATCAAAGAACTGAAGCTGATGAAATAATATCTTGCAATAAGAAGCTTACTCAATTATTTGGTAACGTAAAAGCCTTTTCAAAAATCTTGAAAAGGTTTTTATTTGCCCGGTCCTATAAACAGGAGGTACGATTTATTGCTTATCATTGCACAGCAATTTTACTGCTTGAAAAAAACAATTATCATACTGCTGGTTTGTACCCTTTTTGTCATTCCTTCTTATTCACAAAAGGCCCAGTTTAGCCTTGCAACAGATTTTACCGTTTTCCGTAGTTTTAAAAAAGAACAACAGTTCTGGACCGTGGGACAAACAGTTGCCGGCCATTTTAATTTTTCTGAAAAGAATGGATTTTATGCCTGGATTACTTATTCGGGGAATGGTAAATTCAGCAACCGGTTAACAGCTACAGCCAAAACGGTATTTACATCACCACTCCTGCTTGACTATACCAATACAGTGATCATGCGCTTCAGGCATGTTTCCATGGGTTGGAAACATTATTTAAAAGGAACATTCAATAGCGAGGACAGTTGGAACTTGTATGGCTATGCCGGCTTTGGGTTAATGTTTGGTAATGTTGAAAATTTACATTCCAATTTTGTGGACACTACCGAATACTTTGCACCCGTGTTGAAAGGAAATGCTGATTTCAAACGACTCACTTTTGACCTGGGCTTAGGTTATGAAAAACCCGTAGGTGGAAATGTAAACATATATTTGGAAGCCCGGGTACTCATTCCTACTACATATTATCCCAGTCATTATCTGCTGATTAATAACCACGCTCCGCTGATAGGATCCATTAACACCGGTTTCAGAATTTTATTTGATTAATAAGAAGAATAAAAATAAATGTCCGCTATGCATCGCGAATTAATTATACGGCAAATAGGCTTATATAAACTTTTCATTCCGCTTAAAGAACCATTTGTCATTTCATTGGGGCCAATACTAAATGCTGAAAATATTTTAGTTGTTATTCATACCGAAGAAGGAATCACCGGCTTTGGTGAATGCAGTCCTTTTATGAGCATCAATGGAGAAAGTATAGACACTTGTTTTATTATTGGCCAGTATTTTGCAAAATTATTTAAAGGGAAAAATGCCTTGTCTATTGAAGATAGAATTACAGATATGGACAAACTCATTTACGGCAATAGCAGTATAAAGAGTGCTTTTGATATGGCGCTGTACGATATCGCTTCGCAGCATGCAGGCGTACCGCTTTATAAATTCCTGGGAGGAGAAAATAATAAACCCATCATTACGGATTATACGGTAAGCATCGGTGATCCCTCAAAGATGGCGGCTGAGGCCGTAAAAATTAAAGAAGAAGGTTATCCAGCCATTAAGATAAAACTGGGCAAAAACGGGGAAACTGATGTGCTTCGGATCAAAGCCATCCGTGATGCAGTGGGTCCTGAAATTCCGTTGCGTATTGATGCAAACCAGGGCTGGTCAGTTGATGAGGCCATTACTACATTAAAAGCATTGGCCCCATTTGGAATCCAGCATTGTGAAGAACCTATCCCCCGATGGGCCTTTATGGAATTGCCTGAACTAAGAAGAGTAAGTCCAATTCCCATCATGAGTGATGAAAGCTGCGGTGATGAACATGATGCGGAAAGATTGATAAGTTTAGGCGCTTGTGATTATATGAATATCAAGTTAGGAAAATCAGGTGGCCTGTTTAAAGCGCTGAAGATGGTAGCACTCGCCGAGGAAGCAAATATGCCTCTGCAAATAGGTGCTTTCATGGAATCCCGGCTGGCGATGACGGCTTTTGCGCACTTCTCTTTATGCAGTGACATGATTGAGCATTTTGATTTCGACACCTGCCTTATGTTTAGTGAGGATCCTGTATGCGGCGGAATTATTTATGAAAAAAATGGGGTGGTAAAAGTACCGGAGTCAGCAGGTTTAGGAGCTTCAATTGATGAAGGTTGGTTAAACAAAATGGAAAAAATAATCATTTAGATTTTTTCTTTAATTCCTTTTTTACCACCGGGGCATTATCTTTCCATTCCCACAAATGCTTACAGGCATAGGTTCTGTAGGGGCTCCATTTTTCAGATATTCTCAACAGGTTTTCCTTAAATTTCTTTTTATCATCCCTGTTCAATTGATATAATTTGATCATGGCATTTTGTATACCCCAATCGTCAATAGCAAATACATCCTCCCTGCCAAGTGCAAACATCAGCAGCATCTCCACCGTCCACCTGCCTACACCTTTTATTTGTGTCAGGTAGATGATTACCTCTTCATTGTCCATTTTTTGCAGCTTCTTTGAATCCATTCCAAAATCAATTTCAAACTGCGCAACATTTTTTATATAGCTTACTTTGGCATTGGATAAACCAATAGCCCTTAATGCGTCAGACGGTGTATCCAAAATTTGTTGCGGGGTGGGTTCCGCTTCTCCGTACATAGCAAGAAAGCGGTTATGAAGCACAGTTGCTACTTTGGTTGATAACTGTTGACTCATAATGGAAGCACAGAGATAATTACAGATATTTTTTCTTCTTTTCAACTGAAAATGTTCGCCATTCTGAATAAGCTTTTTAAGTTTCCTGTCTTTAGAAAGATGGGGAATATAGTGCATTGCCTGAACCTGGATTTATAAGATTAATAGGATGATGAATGATAAAATTAGAAATTTGTTTGCATGCAACGACATCCATTTATCACAAAAGATGGTTCACATACCATTTCAATTCCTGAGTGGAATGTTACGTACCATTCGCAACACGGAGCCATCGGGGAATCAATGCATGTTTATATTGATGCTGGATTACGTTATAAGCTAAAAACAAATAAAGATTCAGAACTATGCATTTTTGAAATGGGATTTGGCACAGGGCTCAATATCTTGCTAACCCTGATGGAATCAGAAAAAACAGAACAAAATATATATTATGCGGCCATAGAATATTTTCCTTTAGAGGTAGCGCAGGTAAATGCATTGAATTTTTGTGAACAATTAAACAGGGAAGATATGTATCCTGTTTTCCAACAAATTCATCAATGCGAATGGGAAAAAGATATGGCTATCAATCCTGGTTTTATTCTGCATAAAATAAACAAATCATTTGTGGAATACATCCCATCCCAACTCTTTGACCTGGTCTATTTTGATGCCTTTGACCCAGGAACCCAACAGGAGCTGTGGACCATTGATATATTTAATAAAGTTTACAATATGCTACTGCCGGAAGGTATACTTGTTACGTACAGCAGTAAGGCTGATGTAAGGCGGGCTATGCAGGCTGTTGGTTTTAAAGTAGAAAAAATACCGGGTCCATGGGGAAAGAGAGAAATGCTGAGGGCCCGGAAAGTGAAATAACGGGATATAAATATTGTCAGTACATTCTTAGAAATTTGCTTTTCCCTTAATCAAGAGTCCAACTCATATCACCGCCCTTCTCATCCTTTAAAATAATACCTAATTGTAATAATTGGTTTCTTATTTTATCCGATGTTACAAAATCTTTATTCCCTTTGGCCACTTTGCGGATATCAATCAACAGTTGCATGATGCCCTGAAGTTTCTCGTTGTCGGAATCATTTATACCTTTCAATCCTAAAATATCTTCCAGGTAAATTTTAAATTCATTATGCAGTTGCTCAAGTGTATTCTTTGATAAGGACGTAACCGGAATAATTTTGTCTTTCATTGAATTTATAAGAGGCACCAGTTCAAACATATTAGCCAGAACACGGGCTGTACTAAAATCATCATTCAGAAATTGCGGAAACTCTGATAAGAGTTTTAATACGCGGGCATCCTGGTCAGTATCTCCTGGTTCATTTAACAATTCAGTGCTTTCCTTTTGCAACTTTTTCAAATTTTCATACGCATCCCATAATCTTTTCAATCCTTTTTCAGCAGCCAGTAAAGCTTCATTGCTAAAATCCAACGTACTCCTGTAATGTGTTTGCAAAATAAAAAAGCGGATCGTCATAGGATGATATGCCTTACTCAGCAACGGATGATTGCCACTGAAAAGCTCTGTAAGCTTAATTACATTATTATAACTCTTCCCCATCTTACGGCCGTTGATGGTGATCATATTATTATGAATCCAGTAGCGAACCGGTGCTTCATGATTGCAGATGGTACTCTGCGCTATTTCACTTTCATGATGAGGAAACAAAAGATCCATACCTCCGCCGTGGATATCGAACCTGGATCCCAAATATTTTGTGGCCATAGCTGAACATTCAATATGCCAGCCGGGGAAGCCAATGCCCCAGGGACTTTGCCAGCGCATAATATGTTCAGGAGCAGCATTTTTCCACAATGCAAAATCTGTTTTATCCCTCTTTTCTTCCTGCCCTTCAAGATCTCTCGTTGTTTCAAGCAGATCATCTATAACACGGCCGCTTAGTTTTCCGTAATCATGTGAAGCGGCATATTTTTTTACATCAAAATATACAGAACCGTTTACAACATATGCGTACCCGGCTTTGATGATAGTTTCTATCATCCCGATCTGCTCTACAATATGACCGGTTGCTGTAGGCTCTATTGAAGGCGGTAAAGTATTAAACTGCTGCATGGCCCAATGAAACAAATTGGTATATTTCTGTACCAATTCCATGGGCTCCAGTTTTTCCAAAATGGCTTTCTTTGATATTTTATCTTCCGCCTCCCGGCCTTCTTCTTCAAAATGCCCGGCGTCTGTAATATTGCGGACGTACCGAACCTTATAGCCAAGATGCATAAGATAACGGTAGATCACGTCAAATGTAACGTAGGGCCTGGCATGGCCTAAATGACTTTCACCACTAACAGTTGGACCGCAAACATACATGCCTGCATGCCCATCAGTAACAGGCTTAAAAACTTCCTTTGTTCGCGACAGAGAATTATAAACATGCAGATCATTCATAGAAAAATGTTGAGCAGCCAGCACTGTACCAAACATATGGCGGACTAGCAGCGTGGCAAAAAAATTGATGCAAATGTAATGGTAAATATGCTTTGCAAGGATGACAAACCCCTGGTTGGATCGGAGTTAAGAATTATTAAAAGGCCCAGTTTTTAGAATTCAGTGTTTTCAATTCTAAATCGGCAACCAGCATGTAATGATCGGAATATTTTTTTACGATCCGCTTAAACTGGTGAATATTAAAATGGTTGTCCCCGAAAATATAATCGATCCTGAGAGTTGGAGATATGGCAGAAAAAGTGCGGCCGATTCCGAATCCTCTTTCCAAAAAGGCATCCTGCATATCACCCCGAACTTTAAAATAAGTGTAAGAATTGGGTATATCATTCAGATCACCGCAAAAGACTACGGGATAAGGACTGTCGCCTAATAATTGTTTAATGATATCGGTCTGTAACTTCCTGTTTTCTGCTCCTACCTTAATCTTTGAAAAAATAGTTTTTGAGTTGGAAACAATTCCTTCCTCGCCCTCCTTTATTTTATCAATTTTTTCGTAATCAGTTCTTAAAAGTTGCACGGACTGCAGGTGCGTTGTATAAACCCTTATGATCCGGTTTTTTAACCTGATATCCACATGCACCAAAGCTTCAGGAAGTGTGGGCCTCGGATAACGTATGAGTCCGCTGTCAATTATAGGGAAGCGGGAAAAAATGGCATTTCCTGTAAAATGCTTATCCCCATCCATTTCATGAGAATAATAATAGTAAGGATAATGAAGACTATCCTGCATAAAATCAATATTATCATACCAGGCCGGATCATAGGAATGATAAAACTCCTGTAAACAAATTATGTCCGCATCCTGCTTACGTATCTGCTCAAACATTTTCAACCTGGTTTTGCTGCCTTTATTATTATTCCGTTTCATTTCAATGAAGCGGGCCACATTCCAGGTGGCTATCCGGATAACATGTGGGTTTTTTTCAGCAATAAATCTTTTAGGCAGGTTGAAGGCAAAAAAGACACTGATACTTTTAATACCCAATACCAACGCAATGGCAGATATCCATGCATATCGTCGTTTTACAAATAACCACCAGATAAGGAAACCAAAAACTATCAGCAATAAAAAAGGAAACCCGATTCCAAGAAAAGGGATGAGCCGCCAGCTTTGCGGGTCAAGATAAGGAGCCAGGCAAGCCAGCAAAAAAAAGAAAACAACTACATAATTTATTAAAATCAGTACCCGTTTAGTGAAGATTCTAATTTTGCTGGCCATTATTGCAAATTACAAAAAACAGCCTACAATGGTTGAGTTGCTGGTGCCGCCCAGGCTAATCGTTACAGATGTTTTTTATTGATATGGAAGTATGTCCGGGTAAACAAGCCAGTTTAATTTTCATGGCTGGCTCTTTTTAAAATATCTTTCTCTTCATCAGTAAGGCTTGAATATCCTTTTTGGCTGATCTTATCTAAAATTTCATTTACTCTTTGTTCGGTAATATTGGGTTTCTTATTATAAGGTGATTTATCTGATTTATAAAACAATTCCTGTTTTATATTTTTCCCTTTCACCGGCTTTTCGGGATTAAAAAGATTGCTAACCCAATCAAAGAAATTATTCATCCATTCACTCCAGTCATATCCTTTACGAAAAGAATAAATAAATAAAAACCCGGTTGAAGCGCCGGCCAGATGAGCAATATGTCCTCCAGGATTACTAAGGGGAATACTGGCCAAATCTATTATGAGGTAAATAGCAGTTAATACCCATATAGGAATGCCGCCAAACAACATGGGAAATATCCGGTACGTAGGAGAAATAGTAGCTACAGCAACCGCAATGGCCATCACCCCCGCTGAAGCACCCAATGCTTCTGCTACAGGAAGTGACTGGCTGAGACCCGGCAAAAAATTATAGGCCAGAATAAATGCCAATGCACCGGCAAAAGCGCCATAAATATAAAGTGGAACGATCTTTCGGTTGCCCGTCAGGTCAAGAAAAATATATCCGAATACCCAAAGCCAGAGCATATTTCCAAGAAGGTGCCATACACTGTCATGCGTAAACATATGGGTCAGGATGGTCCAGGGCCGGGAAACAATTTTACCTGCATCTGCAGGCAGGGTAAAAAGGCTAAGAATATTATTTTCGTAAAAATGAATTGCTTCTGAGCCACTGCTGAAACGGAGAAAAAAAACAGCTTTCAAAAAAGCGAGCAGCACAAATATGATCATATTTATAGCAATCAAAAGGACCAGCGCATTATTTGCATGAGCTAGTGAAATCCTTCTTCTATATTGTTGTTCATGATAAGCCATAAATCCTGTCACTGAAAATTGAAGTAATCCGGGACTGATAAAACCCGGGGAAACCTATTACATCTAATCCTCATTTTTTTAATACAACGTTTTGCGGTTTGATTTGTTCCAGATAAGAACAATTATAAATCCGGTGATTGCACCACCCAAATGTGCGAAGTGGGCAATATTATCACCGCTGAAATTAGCTACTCCTCCAAACAAATCGATTGCCGCTAGTCCCAATACAGCCCATTTGGCCTTAATTGGGAAGGGGATAAACATGATAAATAATTGGGTATTTGGAAAGGTATAGGCAAAGCCGGCCATCACGCCCATAACGGCCCCCGATGCTCCCAGAGCAGGTGAAGTGCCTCCTATCAATTTACCTACCGCTCCCATATTATTGGCCTGTATTGCATCGAGCAATTGCTCACAACGAAAATATTGGATACCCAGGTGAAGAAAAGCCGCACCCAATCCACAAAGGACATAAAAGGTCAGAAATCTTTTAGGACCCCACACATTTTCCAAAACCTTTCCAAACATCCATAAGGCAAACATGTTAAAAATGATATGAAACAAGGTTGCCGGCGAATGGGCAAACATGTGAGTAACGAGCTGGTAAGGCTGAAATTCGTTGCTGGCGGATAGTACCTGTTCCCTGACCAGTATTTCATGTAATGAAGCAGGCATCAATGGCCACAGCATCAACTTTTCTGTAATAGCAAATTGTTTATCCAATAACATTTGGGCAACATAAACCAGGGCATTAATAATGATCAGGTTTTTTATAATTGGCGGAAAATTATTGGGTCGGGTAAATCGAAACTCACTCATACGGCAAAAATAGGTTAAGACCTTAAAAAGATAAAGAGAAATAAGAACAGGCACATATTCATGTCATAATACTATTAGCTTTCCTCCTATAATAAAAAAATTTGAGCCCATCTCCCAGCCCCTCAATATTCCTCTTAAACAGAATTTTTGAGTTTTAATTGAACCACATTTTCAATATGCAATGTATGCGGAAACATATCAACCGGTTGTATTTTGGTTATTTCATATTTCTCATGCAGTAAGTGCAAATCACGGGCTTGTGTTGCCGGATTACAGCTAACATAGACTACTACCGGGGCGGCCATCTCAATAATTTTCCTGACCAATTTTTCACTCATCCCGGCCCTGGGAGGATCGGTAATGATGACATCAGGCCGGCCATGCATTTCAAAAAAAGAATCGTTACATACTGCGGTAACATCTCCTGCAAAGAAGGAAGCGTTATTCAAATTATTGAGGGTGGCATTTTCCCGGGCATCTTCTATTGCTGCTCCAACCAGTTCTACACCAATTACTTTTTTTGCCTGCTTACTCACAAAAATGCCAATACTGCCGGTGCCACAATAAAGATCATAAACCGTTTCATTGCCGGTTAATTCAGCAAAATCCTTCGTCACCCTGTATAATTGCTCTCCTTGTCTTGTATTGGTTTGAAAAAAGGATTTAGGTCCAATTTTAAACTTAAAATCTTCTCCTCCTTGCCCTACAGACATATTTTCAATTACGTATCCTTTGCCTGAATAAACAACCGGATCCAGGTCATGAAGGCTGTCATTCATTTTCATGTTAAGGGTACAAAGCAGTGTGGTAATTGCTGGAAATTTTTGAAGGATATGTTCCAGTAAATCTCTTTGCCGGGGTTTATCATTTTCACCAAACACAATATTGACCATTATTTCCCCGGTTCTGCAAAGCCTGATCTGCATGGTTCTTAAAAGACCTGTATGATTGCGGATATCATAAAAAGAAAATTCTTTCTCAATGGCAAATCTTTTAATTTCCAGGCGAATCTCATTGGATGGCTCGGCCTGCAGGTAGCAAGTTTGTATATCAACAATTTTATCAAAAAAACCCCTGGCATGGAAGCCCAAACCTTTGAATTCAGAAGTTAAAGTGGTTGAATGGTCTGGAAATTTGTTTGCCGGTTTATTATTATCCTGAACCAATCCCTGGTTACCAGGCATAGAATCAATATGGCGGGTAGGAGTCCGGATTGGTTTTTCCCTAGTGTATTCCTTAGTACCAAACGTATATTCAATCTTATTTCGATAAAATTTTGTTTCCTCTGCTCCCAAAATTGGCATTATTTCGGGCAATTTTATTTTTCCGATTCGTTCCAGGTTATCCTTAACCTGGCGTTGCTTATAAAGCAGTTGTTTTTCATAAGGCAACATTTGCCACTGGCAACCTCCGCATACCCCGAAATGGGAACAAAAGGGTTCTAACCTTTCCGGCGAATAAGAATGAAAATATATTGTATGACCTTCTGCCCAATCTTTCTTGTTCTTATTCAATTGAATGTCAACAACATCACCTGGAATTGCTCCTTCTATAAATATCACTTTTCCATCCAGTTTTGCCAGGGATTTACCTTCAGCGGCGTAGTCTTCCACCTGAATCTTTTCTAATATAATTCTTACTTTTTTTTTCTTCACGCCGCAAAGCTAAGGGTTTGTATTTCTGGCCAGAGCAGCGTATTTAAACGGGAATGATTATTTATCTATTTGATTCTATCCGTTGCAATGCAACACTTTTGTTCCCCTGGTGCATCTTCATCTTCGTAAACTTTGAATCTGTTACTTTTAAACTCATAAACCTTTTAATAACTTTACCTGATTATTCTGTCTCATGAAAAAATTATCCCTGTTTCCCGTTCTGCTCATTACGTCCTTTCTTTTTGCTCAAAATGGCTACCAGATAAAAGTAACTCTCAAGCCTTTTAAGAACGAATACGTCTACCTTGGTCATTATTCCGGAAAACAATATCCTGTAGTAGATTCAGTGTTGCTGAATGACAAGAGTGAAGGCGTATTAAAAGGACCCAAAGAACTGGGAGGCGGAATTTATCTCCTGGTTTATCCAGGCAAAGACAAATTTTTGGAACTGCTGATAGATAAGCAACAGCATTTTTCCATAATAGCAGATACCGCTAATCTATCAGCCAAAAAATTCATTAATTCACCGGACAACGACCTGTTCAACAGCTATCAGCAATTTATGGGGGTAAAGGGCAAGGCGATGGATGAGGGAAGCAAAGCTTTAAATTTGGCGCAAACAGCCAAAGATTCTTCTGTTATCAATGAATCCCTGAAAAAGACATCAGAGGAAATATCAGATTACCGAAAACAGTTTGTTGGCAAGAACCCGGACAATATTTTAAGCATACTTATGCACCTGATGGATGAACCAAAAATTCCACCTGCAGAAAAACATCCGGGCGGAAAATATGATTCTACGTATGCCTACCAATATTTTAAGGACCATTACTGGGACGGCCTCAATTTTTGGGATGACCGGATCACCCGCACACCTGCCTCCTTATTTGATGAAAGACTTGATAAGTACTACAATAGCCTCGTTTTTCAACACCCTGATTCAGTTAATAAAGAAATAGACTGGATGCTTGGCTTTGCCAGTGCCAGCCCGGAAATGACAAGATACCTTTTGGTGAAATTTGTGAACCGCTATCTTAACATGAAGTATATGTGGGAGGATGCTGTATTTGTTCACTTGTTTCAGAAATACTTTTCGTCGAAAGACTATGATTGGCTGACACCGCAGGGTAAAAAAATTATTACCGAAAGAGCCTACAATTTAATGGCAAACATCATGGGCAGTGCGGCTGAGAATATTTCATTGCCCGATACAAGCGGAAAAATGCAGACTTTATATGGGAATTCTTCTGCTTTTACCATTGTTTGTTTCTGGGACCCTACCTGTGGTCACTGCAAAGAACTTGTACCTGTTTTAGACTCCATGTACAAAGCCAAATGGAAGAGTTTAGGTGTAAAAATATTTGCAGTAGCCAAAGAAACGGAGGGTTCAAAAAAAGACTGGCTCGATATTATTCATAAACACCAGCTAAAAGGATGGACCAACGTTTATTACTCCCGTGAAGAAGAAAAAAGGCGTGTAGATGCCGGCATTCCCGGGTATACCCAGTTATACGATGCGCAAATTGTCCCCACTGTTTATTTATTGGATAAAGACAAGCGGATAATTGCCAAAAAGCTGACCTGGCAACAAACCGATGAAATACTGGCCTTAAAACTTAAAGCCCCCTAACCTCTTTATCCCCTCTCAATATTCACCATGAATATTCGTTATAACGAAAAGAAAATTCAAACTATGAACAAAAAATGGCTGACTGCGATTATTTTTTCCTTTACCTTTTTCAGCGCTTCGTCCCAAACCTTATTCACATATGGCGGTTACCATGCCGATGCAAAAGACTTTCTGAGGGCTTTTAATAAAAATAACCAGCAAACTGCTTCCGGCAAAAGCAAAGCCATTAAGGAATATCTTGATTTGTATATACATTCAAGGCTGAAGATCCGCGAGGCTTATGACAGGGGTTATGACACTTTACCTGCTATAAAAAACGAAGTAATAAACCTGCGAAGCCAGATAATTGAAAATTATATAAATGATCCGAAAACCCTGAACCGCCTGACAAAAGAGGCCTTTCAGCGAAGTCTTAAGGACATTCATGCCGCACATATTTTTATTTCTTTTAAAAATGCATCTGGTGCTACGGATACTCTGGCAGCACGCAAAAAGCTGGATGATGTGCTAAAGCGGCTTGAAAAAAAAGAAGATTTTTCCATCGTAGCCCAGAAATATTCAGATGATCCTTCAGCAGCAACAAACAAAGGTGATTTGAATTTTATTACTGTTTTTACCCTGCCGTATGAATTCGAAAATATCATTTATTCCACTGCGCCCGGAAAATATTCAAAACCACATACATCAACAGCAGGCTTCCATATTTTTAAAAACCTTGGAGAAAGAAAAGCTTTAGGAAAGGTAAAAGTGCAGCAAATCCTGCTGGCGTTTGCCCCTGGTATAAATGACACGGATAAAAAAATTATTGATCAACTTGCTGATTCATTATACAAACGCATAAAGGCCGGAGATGATTTTTCAAAACTCGCAGCAGCGTACAGCAATGATTATATCAGTGCCGGTTCTGAAGGAAATATCCCGGATGTTTCTGTGGGACAATATGATCCCGTCTTTGAAAATATGGCCTGGTCGCTTAAGAATGGCGATGTCAGCAAACCCTTTTTTACGTCACATGGATTTCATATTGTTAAAAGAATCTCCTCCAGGCCTGCTGTTACTAATGCTGCAGATAAATCAAATACAGAAGAATTGCAACAAAAAGTAAGAGCAACCGATCGTTGGAACGCAGCAAGAGAAATTATTTATCCCCTTGTCAAAAGCAAAGCAGGGTTTGAAAAATATCCTTATAAGGATTTAGTACTATGGTCACTTTCTGATAGTTTACTCGACCGTAAAGCGGCGGGTATAGGCAGTGGCATGAATACGCAATCTCCGCTATTTAAGATTGGCGATACTGTCTTACGTGTAGCAGATTGGATAACCTACAGCCAGATGAACCGGTATTCTGCTGACAGAAGTAGTATAAAACCCTACCCGGACCTGATGAATGAATTCACAAGAACAGTACTTTATCGTTACTATCGGGATCATCTTGAAGATTTTAATGATGAGTTTAAAAACCAGATGAATGAATTCAGGGATGGTAACTTATTTTTTGAAATCATGCAACAGGAAGTATGGAACAAGGCCCAGGCGGATTCCTCAGCATTGCTGGCACTTTATGAAAAAAACAAAGCCGATTACAACTGGAAGCAAAGTGCTGATGCAGTAATCTTTTTTTGCTCAGACGAAGCTTCAGCAAAAACGCTGTTCAATCAATTAAAAAAGAACCCATCCGAATGGAAGATTGCAGCAGAATCATTAACCGAAAAGGTAGTTGCTGACTCTGCCAGGTATGAATGGCAACAGATCCCTGGCCTGGGAAAAACAATTCCTTATACTGGTTTCATCACTCCTGTTTCTGTGAATAAAGTTGACAATACGGCCTCCTTTGCTTTTATAAGAACAGTATATCCCAAACCTGAATCCCGTTCTTTTAATGAGGCAAAAGGACTGGTGATGAATGATTATCAAACTTTGCTTGAGGAGGAATGGATAAACGATTTGAAAAAGAAATACCCGGTTATAATTGATCAGAAGGTATTGGCTAATATTTCAAAATAGTTTGATTAGTGATGCAGCGTCCGTAAACAGGAATAGCAATTTATAAGATTGATGTTCGCCCCATTCATATGCGGTAATTTATTCCGGTAAGCAATAATATTTCAAAAACCTACAGTTCCTTCACCACATTTACCACCATCATAGGCCGGCCGAGGGTATAATAATGCAGTACAGGCACTCCATTTTTCTTGAGATCTTTCGATTGATCCAGCAACCATTCTTCACCCACTTTTTCTACGTCTTCATCTGTTTTACACTTCAATACTTCGTTGGCAAGCTCAGCCGGCAAGTCAATGTGAAATGTTTTTGGCAATACTGTTAATTGCTTCTTGCTGTATATGGGTTTCAAACCCGGAATAATAGGAACTGTAATGCCTATTTCACGGCAGGCTTTTACAAAAGCGTAAAATTTGGCATTATCAAAAAACATTTGGGTAACAATATAATCAGCCCCACTGTCCACTTTTGTTTTAAGATAGTTAAGGTCAGTTTGCAGGTTAGGCGCTTCAAAATGTTTTTCCGGGTATCCTGCCACCCCAATGCAAAAGGTTGTCTTATTCGTCGCTTTCAGATCTTCCTCCAGGTAAATGCCCGCATTTAAATTCACCACTTGTTTCAAAAGGTCGCTTGCATACTTATGGCCACCGGGCTCAGCCTCAAATGAAGTTTCATTTTTTGCTGCATCACCCCGAAGTACCAAAACATTATCAATACCTAAATACTGTAAATTAAGAAGGGCATCTTCTGTATCATTAATACTAAAACCTCCGCATATAAGATGAGGTACAGTGTCAACGTTGTACTTGTTCATAATGGCAGCACAAATACTTTCTGTGCCGGGTCTTTTACGAACGATCACTTTCTCAAAACTGCCATCCATTCTTTTTTTATATACATGTTCGCTCCGGTGGTAGGTAACATTAATATAGGAAGGATTAAATTCCATCAAAGGGTCCAGGTGCTTATAAAGGGCTTCAATGCCTTTTCCTTTCAGGGGAGGTAATACTTCAAATGAAATCAGCGTTTCCTTCGCATTATTAATATGGTCTATAATTTTCATCAGTTCTTTTTGAAAAATTAACAGCGGTTCAGTTCACCGGGTGGCAAAGCTAATACAGAAAGGCTTAATGAGTTGAAGAGATTACAAGTTTAAATCACCAATAATTAATCAGGGTGAAATTTGTCATGATCGCCGGTATTGTTGTTACCTGTTAAACCTTTTGAAATTTAATGCAGGGTGGAGCTCATGCCTTATTTTTGCTTCCATATGTCCATTAGTATTTATGCCAAAAATTTAGTGAAGAAATATGGCAGCCGA
>JBPPMM010000148.1:0-6744 GCA_051306075.1 Chitinophagaceae bacterium | reverse complement strand
CCGTTCTTCTACCGGGAAAATGGAAGTTCCTTTATCCCGATCGAGTACATACAACAATCCATCCTTCGTAGCCTGAACAACTACATCTACTATTTTTCCATTTTGTTTTATTGAAGTAAGATTTGGAGGACAAGGAATGTCACGGTCCCAAAGATCATGATGTATAACCTGGTAATACCATTTTAGTTTACCCGTTTCGGCATTTAATGCCACCACACAATTGGCAAATAAATTAGTTCCTTGTCTGTCGCCACCATAAAAATCAAAGGAGGGGGAACCGGTTCCAAAAAAAACAGAGCCTCTTTTTTCGTCAACAGTTAATCCACTCCAGTTATTTGCGCCGCCAAATTTTGTGTATGCATCTTTGGGCCATGTGTCATAACCAAACTCACCCGGATGCGGAATAGTATGAAAAACCCATTTCAATTTTCCGTTGATGACGTCAAATGCCCGTACATGTCCGGGAGCTGCGTTACTGGATTCTGATACGCTGGAACCAATAATGAATATGTTCTTATATATTACTCCCGGCGAAGTTGCCGTCACTGAAAGATTGGTTATATCCCGGTCTAATCCGGTTGATAGCCCTTCATGCAAATCAACTTTCCCATTTTCACCAAAGCTTTTAATAATTTGTCCATTGGATGCATCAATACAATAAAGGTGGGGGCCCACAGTATATAAAATGCGTTTATCCTTTCCGTTCTCCCAATAAGCCACTCCCCTGTTTGAATTTAATTTTTGTTCATCGGGTGCAAATTTCCATAATTGCTTTCCGTTGCCTGCATCTAAAGCAAACAATTTAAGTTCAGGAGTAGTTCCATAAAGTATCCCGTTTACTACTATGGGCTGACATTGAATTTCTCTTTGCCTTTGTGCAGATGAAGCTTCTGCAGCATTATACATCCATGCTACCTGTAAGTTTTTAACATTGCCGGAATTAATTTCTTCTAAAGGAGAATAACGATTACCTGCTTTATTGCCACCATATACAGGCCAGTCTTTCCCCGGTATTTTGGATGTCTCCTGATCAGTACAACTTACAAATATTATAATGGCCAGAAATAAAGGCAATAATGTTTTTCCCATTCGGTTTCCTTAATTGTGATCTTTAGAAATTTAAATGTCCTTAATAAAATTCACCGTCTTGCAATAGTATTTACAATTATTCAAAAAGGACAATGCACTTTCCCTTTCAGCAGTAATAATATTTATAACCTCAGGTAGTATACGTTTGTATGAATAATGATTTACACTTTTACCAATCCACCACAGAGCCATCCAGGTGATTATATGTTTCAGGATTTTTCCAGTCGTGTCCAATCTTATCAGCTATTGCGGCTTCATCAAGTTCAATACCCAGGCCTGGTCCCTGAGGAATCATTACAGTTCCATCCTTTTGTAACTTAAATGGATTCTTTAAATATCCTTCTCCAAGAGTTACTTGTTCCTGAACGAGGAAATTAGGAATACTTGCAGCCAGTTGCAAACCCGATGCAAGTGATATTGGTCCCATTGGATTATGCGGAGCGATAGGAACGTAATAGGCTTCAGCCATACCGGCTATAATTTTGCCTTCTGTTATTCCGCCTGCATGACAAAGATCTGGCTGTAAAATAGAAGCGGCCTTTTTTTCAAGCAACTCACGAAAACCCCATTTTGTAAATATTCTTTCACCAGTTGCTATAGGCAAATGGGTGCCGTGTGCAATGTCAGCCATAGTCTCTACATTTTGAGCCTGGCAGGGTTCTTCAATAAACATTGGTTGATATGGTTCCAGTTCTTTGATAACAATTTTTGCAGTTTGTGGTGAAATGTTGCCATGAAAATCTATTCCAATATCCATATCAGGTCCGCCGGCATCCCGAAGGGCAGCAAAACTATCAACTGCATGCTTTATAAATCTTGGATTTTCGACAATGTTGGCAGGATGTTGATGTGCCAGCCCGGTTTTTATAACTGTAAACCCTTCAGCTTTTCTTTTCTTCATGTCCTCCGGTGTAGACGCCCGGCCATATACACGAACCCGGTCGCGGGTGGGGCCACCCAACAATTCATAAACCGGAACATCCAACAACTTGCCTTTAATATCCCACAATGCCTGGTCGATACCACTGATTGCACTTGTTAGTATCGGGCCTCCGCGATAAAAAGCATGACGATAGATGGCTTGCCAATGGTGGACAATTGCCCGGGGGTCTTTGCCAATTAAATAAGGTTCAATTTCCTGGATGGCTGTTTTTACTGTGAGTGCTCTTCCTTCAAGAAGCGGTTCACCTAAGCCAACAATTCCTGCATCGGTATGTATCTTAAGAAATAGCCATCGGGGTTTAACCAGGAAAGTTTCGAGCCTGGTAATTTTCACTTTACTCCTGTCAAAAATTTTTTCCGGCATCTTTGCATAAGATGTCAATGGTAAAGCAATGCCGGCTCCTATTGCACCTAAAACAGATTGGATAACCGAACGCCTGGATATACCAGAGGATTTAGTTTTTGTTGCCATTTTTATTTTTTTCAGATTTAAAATATTTTTTATAAATAACTACCAATTATGAATGGCCCCATCCGGGCTATTAAGTATTGGATGAGGAAACTTGGTTTTTTCTGTTACCTCCATGATAAAATCAGCTTTCTTCGGATTAAATTTTACACCAAGACCTGGTGACGGATTCAGATATAATTTACCATTCTTAAAATGCACAAGATCCTCATTAAAATACGCTGCAGTGGATGCTGCGCCACCTTCATACATACAGCGTGAAGGGCTGCTTGAACCCAGTACATGCACCAGCGCCGCCATGGCCAGCGGACCTGTACCATGAGGAATCATACCAACATAATGTGTTTCGCAAATAGCAGCAAGCTTTTTAAATTCAGCAATACCTCCAGTATTTGGAAGTGTAAACCGGGTATAATCTATCAGGTGATTTTCGATTAGCTCATTACTATCCCACCTATCTCCGAACTGTTCTCCAACTGCAATGGGTACTTTCGTCATTTGCCGGACTGTTTTATAAACGCCGGGATTTTCGGAACGTACAATGTCTTCAACAAAATAGGGACCCAAAGCTTCAATTTCATTACAAATTTTTATAGCATCCGGCATATCAAACCTTGTATGCAAATCAATGGCCCAGTTGCCAGGTCCAACTGCTTCTGATACAACTCTGCATTTCTCTATGGTTTTTTTTACATGCTCCCCTGCATCAAATTTTGCTTCTCCATTTCCACCGGTTGGGCCTATGCGGTAAACTCTATACCCCTTTTCAATTACCGATAATGCCATTTCCTGCTCTGACTTTTTATCAAAGTCATCGCGACCACCCGCACGATAACATTCAATATAATCCCTGGTAGCCCCGCCTAATAAATCATAGACCGGTACTCCCAACGCTTTTCCTTTTATATCCCAAAGTGCCATTTCAAGAGCCCCTATTGCATGCAGCTTTTCTCTTCCCGGCGGATAAAACATACCGCGATATAAATTTTGCCAGATGTGTTCTATCCTGAAAGGATCTTCCCCTATCATCATTTGCGCACATTGTTCAATCATATCCTTAGATCCTCCTTCCCCGATACCTGTTATTCCTCCATCCGTTTCAATTTCAACTATGCCCCTTGCCTGGTTAAAAAGCGGTTTATTGTATCCCGGCGCAGCATAATACCTGATACGTTTTATTTTTATTTTTGAAGTCACTCCTGATCCAATAGATGGGTAACCAACTAAAACCGCCGCAGAGCCCAATACGGCCGACATTATAAAATTTCTTCGTTGCATAATGACTAACTCTTTTCCAATTAAACGATGATTAGCAATTTATGAACCGGCAATAAATGACAAGGCTTTAATTTTTTTAAGCTGAAATTTATTCTTATGGTTTAATCATCATCAGGGCCTGATTATCGTTCCATCATTTTTCCTTACCTGCCATTTTGATTTAGTTCCGATCGGGTATTTAGCAGCTTCCTTTTCATTTACATCAACACCAAGGCCCGGCACTTCATTTACATACATGTATCCATTCTTCATGGTAGGACAACCTGAAAAAATAGTTTGTAATTTGTCAGAAAAATTAACCGCTTCCTGGATACCGAAATTCCATACAGCCAGGTCAATATGCGCCTGAGCTGCATGCCCAACGGGTGAAACATCACCCGGACCGTGAAATGCTGTCCTGATATTAAAGTATTCACCCAGCCTGGCAATTTTCATCGCGGGGCTTATTCCTCCGATCTGTGAAACGTGTACCCGGATAAAATCAAACCACTGGTTTACCATGGGTAATTTAAACTCGTTGATATTATTGAATAATTCTCCCATGGCGATAGGTACACTGGTGCTTATGCGAAGCTGTTTAAACCATTCCATGTTCTCAGGCGAAAAAGGATCTTCTATAAAAAATGGCCGGTACTCTTCCAATTTTTTGATCATATTAATGGCATCCATGGGTTGAACACGTTCATGAATATCATGCAACAATTCAACATCATCGCCGCAAACTTTGCGAACCGTTTCAAACATTTTTGGCACTGACTTCAGGTACGCATTTTCATTCATATACGCATCACCTTCATACCCATAACCTGCTTCCTTAAAATCCGGTTTCTGAGCAACTCCCGTTAATCCATACCCACCCTGCTGTATCCTTACGTGACGGAACCCCCGGCTCATGAATTTTTGAACATCCTCAGCCACCGCCTCAGGCGATGTGCCATTGGCATGTCCATAGCAATCTACAGCAAACCGGCTTTTACCTCCCAGCAGTTGATATACCGGCATGCCGGCCCGCTTACCCTTTATATCCCACAACGCTTCATCAAGGCCACTTATCACGTTATTTAAAACAGGACCATTGCGCCAATAGGAACTTACATAAAATGAATTCCACATGTCTTCAATATTGTCAACATCTTTTCCAACACAAAATTCATTCAGATAGCTGTTAATGGTTGCTACCACAGATACTGCTCTTTGGGTAAACGTAGCGCAGCCCAGTCCATATAATCCCGGCTCTGTAGTTTCTACTTTTACTACTATCAGGTTAATACCTTCCGGTGCCGTAGCTATGGCTTTTATATTTTTAATTTTTACAGGTGCCATTCCATTGGCATAAGAAGGTTTTTGCTTTTCCTGCGCATTAGCAGTAGTTCCTCCTGCTAGCCCAAAAAGCCCGGCGGTTGAGCCAAGTGCAAGCATTTTTAATAATTCTCTGCGGCCCGGTTTAAAATCATTTTGTATTTTTTTCATTTTGTGATTTTTTAAAAATTCAACAATAGAAATTTATTTTAATTCACTAAGTTTTACTTTTTGAAAATTTCTTGTCAATAAATGAATGATGGCAAGAGCAACGAGATAGGTAAATCCACATATAGTAAACAGAATATTATATCCGCCTTGTAAATTTCCCAATGCTTTATAAGTATCCAATAAACTACCTACTAATATTGGAAACAGAATACCACCAATCGCACCTGCCATACCACCTATACCTACTACAGAACTTACCGCCTCTTTTGGAAACATATCGGAAGCGGTTGTAAAAATATTAGTGGCCCAGGCCTGGTGTGCCGCAACAGCAATACTAATAAACGCAACCGCCATCCAGGAACTATTGGCAAATTGGGCAAGAATAATAGATACCTCCATCAGGGCGAAAACTAAAAGGGCCATTTTTCTGGCCTTTAAAACCGGCCATCCCTTTTTTATTAACAAGGAAGAAAAATATCCCCCACCAAAACTTCCAATCGTTGTAGCAGCATATATGATCATTAGCTGAAGGTTTGGCTTTGACATGTCGAGGTTAAAGGTGGTAGCAAAATAAGAAGGCAACCAAAACAAAAAAAACCAATAAATAGGATCGATCAGTGCTTTACCCGTAATGTAGGCCCAGGTATGCGGAAAAGTAAAAAGTTTTTTCCACCGGACCGGACTACTTTTTTCTGTTATGGTTTTTTCTTCATCCTGTCCATTTGTGATCAATTCAAATTCTTCTGCGGTCAAACGCTTTTGTTTTGACGGTACTGTATAATATCTCCACCAGAAGATAAGCCATACAAATCCTAAAGCACCTGTTATCAAAAAGACCTCCTGCCAACCGTAAAAATTCAGGATCACCGGTACAATGATAAGAGCAACTACTACACCCACACTTGTTCCCATGTTAAAAATCCCTGTAGCCAATGCCCGCTCTTTGTTGGGAAACCACTCAGCTACCGCTTTCATAGCAGCGGGATAATTTCCTGCCTCACCAATCCCTAAACCCACCCTGGCTACTCCAAATCCAAACGCACTTCTTGCAAATGCATGCAGCATACCTGCTATACTCCAAAAAATGATGGTAATTGAATAGCCGAGTTTAGTACCAATTTTGTCTATTAACCATCCCAAAGAAATGAGACCGATTGCATAAGAGGCCGTAAAGGCCATAACAATATGTGCGAAATTGGTTTCTGTCCAGTTAAATTCTTTTTCAAGGATGGGCTTCAGCAAACCTATTATCTGGCGATCCAGGTAGTTGATTGTAGTTGCGAAAAATAAAAGGGTAACGATTATCCAACGGTAATTTTTTATTTTATTTACAGGCATCAGCAATCTTTTATTTCATAAATAAAATGAGAAATACTATTAACCAGCCGGAACATTCATTTTGAATTTTTCTTCTTTATAAAAAATTCCGTTTAGTCTTTTCAGTTTTATACACAAAAAGGGATGCAAAAAAAGCATCCCATGAAACCGATTTATTA
>JBPPMM010000109.1:0-2766 GCA_051306075.1 Chitinophagaceae bacterium | reverse complement strand
AGAGACAGGAATGCAGGCTATGGATTTGGGCTACGCTACCTGCATTGGGGAGTTCTCTGATTGGGTTTTCAAGTCTGTTTCCTTCGGCATCCCTGCTTCTAAAATATACATTACCCGTTTGGTCGGTTATTTTTTGAAGTTCAAGCGGCTTTAAAATACCGTTGCCCAAATCCATAGCCTGCATCCCGTCAATATCATACTGATAACCCGATGGTCTAAGTTTGGCAACCAATTGCTGAATCTTCAGCCTTGCCAATATCATTTGCTCTACGGGTTCTTCAATTTTTTCAGGAACGGCAAGATTGCGCATCTGCACATTCTGATACATATAAAAACTGAATGGCGACTGCGCTTCGCTTATCTTTTCATAGCCTTGCGGCTTTATCATGTTTTTCTCCAAGCCCCACTCCAATATCTTCTTGGTCTGCCTTACATATACACCACGATAAATATTCCATATTGTTTTTTCAACGTACTCATTGCCGGGGTACACATCGTCAATCCTTTTCTTTGGCTTGTCAACGTACATACTGCCATCCCTTGCTTTCTTAATAAGGCTTTTGTCGGTGTCCAATGTTTTTAGCGTAAACCTTACTACGTCAACATTCCAATCATCAAAGGGAAGAAATGTATTAGTGTTCCATGCTGTATCAAAAGTTATTTTATTATTGGTCTGCCACTGTTTTGATACTTTGGCTATTTCCCATAATTCTTTGGTATCTAATTTTGGGTATTGGTCACGTATCTCACTTAGTTTATAACTAACGATTACCCCTTTAATATCGGCATCGCTTAAATCATCACGTTCTGAATAGGAATAAAACATATCCTCCGGCTTGCAGTAGTTTACAAGCACTTTCCCGTATTTATCTGCAATTGTTTCAGCCCCGACTAATCCAACAATAGCACTATCATGTTTTATTTTTCTGGTATTTACACCCATGTCGCCCCACCCGTTGTCATCAAACACATTATTAACGCCTTTCTCATAAAGCATTTCTTCGGGTAGTCTTTGTTCTTCTTCGGCCCACAAATCCAAATGATCTTTATCATCAGGAACAAATTCATCTGCTGCAATAGTTGGCACTCCCGATTCCTGCTCCAATGCAGCAAGCTGGTCTTTGTAGTCAAGAACAAATTCAGCCCTATTGTAAATTTCTTTTTTCTTATAAATGGAGATGGGGTCTGTTGCGGTTGCAATGGCTTTTTCTTTTTTGGTCATCCACCGCCCTACCAATCTGGAAACGATTGTATTTACAATCATTATGGATTTCCAGTTTATATTAAGGTAGTTGGTTTTACCGTTAATATTAAAGAAGTCCATGAACTTTTTAATGTCCATACGCCCTGCCGCCATTGCTCTGTTGGCTGCAAACCTTTGATTTCTTTCTGAAAAATACCCGCTATTGATAATATCCTCGCATTGAAGGATTATTTTTTGCCCGAACTTTTCGTCGGACTTATTTTTAATATCTCCTGAGAGTTGGAAAGATTTAAGGGCGTTCGTTCCTGTGCCGCCATTTGGAGAAAATTCATTTGTATTGGGGGAAATTTGCATATTATCTAATGAATCACGGCTATTTGCCACCGAAATTAATACAATTTAGATAATTATTACAAAAAAATCAATATTCAGCCAAAGCAGGGTTTATATATTTCTCTCTTGTATCGCCGTACATCTTAATTAATGGGTCTTTTGGTGGGGGTGCAGTATATACAGGTTCCGTTAAAACTGCAATCAAAATTAAGAACGAAACTACCGTATCATATTCTGTTCTGTTGTACGGATCAAAGACTAGAGCATTTTCCAATAATTCAACGTAGTCAATCATATCGCAATGGTGGTTGAAATAGGCTATGCCTCCATCCATTTGCTTTGACAGACTGAACGGTGTAATAGGAACGCCGGGGTGTCTTTCTTGTGTATCTCTTTTAATCGGATCAATCAAACTCATTGGGTAAACTCCCAAATAAAGCATCATTCCTCTTTCCCTAAAATACCCATTGTAATCATCTGCGGTATGCTCATAGTAAACTTTATACCCAAAGAAACGTGCCGCTAACATAACCTGATGGTGAAGAGTGTCTTTCTCCTTTGGCCTCCCATATAAATGTCCTATTGCCCTGCCTGTATTTTTCGGGTCAAGAACATTAAATCTTCGCCCTATCCAAGCCGAAGCCTTAGACCCGTATTTTCTTCCTCCTGCCGTATTAGAATAACTATCTACCGATATTGCTCCATCTTCGGTTCTCCCTGGCCTTTTCCCCTTGCCGTACCACTCAAATTTATTTTCTTCCCCTTTTGGCGGGAATGCGGTCATAGCCCAATGGAAGTTTTCTTCGTCTTTATTTATATCCCTGTATTCTACTGTACCATCCAAGTTTTCAAAGAATAGCACCTTCCTTTTAAATACAGGATTATCTTCAAGTTCTTTTTTCCTTTTGTTTATATTTAATGAATTGAAAGCACAGTCTGTATTTGCTGCCTCAAACATTTCCTGAACGGTGCATGGGTTCTGCCTTATTTCTTCTTCTAATAAATCCCCGGTCAAGCCAACTCTTCGGCTATATACATAGGCTTTTGCTCCTAGCTTAATATCTTCCTCTGAAATTTCGCTTACTACTTCCCCTGTATTTGGGTCTTTTACAACCCACCGTTCTACTAAATAATTATATTGATCTTCTGTCGGGGCTTCGATTACACTCATCCCGTATTGGTCAATAAACCCTTCGTAGTTATCGTATGCAGGGGTGAAATACTGTCTC
>JBPPMM010000088.1:0-4272 GCA_051306075.1 Chitinophagaceae bacterium | reverse complement strand
TATTTAATTTAAAAACGGATCGCAACGAAACAACTGACATTGCTGCTCAATACCCGGACCTGGTAAAACAATTTGACATCATTCAGCAGAAGGAACACCAGCATCCGCATATAATGGAATGGGAATTTATTGATCCAAAATTTAAACTAAACTGAAAAGCATTGACAAATATTAAGAAGACCGATATGAAGAAATACACTACTAATACCATTTGGATTTACCTTGTAATGATGCTGATTTCAGGCCAGGCTTTTTCGCAGGTTAATATAATTCCAAAACCAGTATCACTTACTATCGGTGATGGAATATTTACATTGAATAGCGACACAAAAATTGTTTTTAAAGAAAAAGATCTTGGGAAACAAGCCGCTTTTTTTAACGATTACCTCCAAAAGTTTTATGGGTTTAAATTAAAGACCACAAGAAAAAATAAGTCGGGACCTAATATTGTACTGACAAATGCCTCAAAATTGGAATAATTTGGCAACAGGCAATCATTAAAATGTAAACCTGGCTTGTGGTCATTGTATAACTCAAAAAAGTAAACATGAACAGAAAAGATTTTGTAAAGAACAGTAGCCTGGCTATGGCATCATTCGCCATATTGCCGGCCGGTAGTTTATTTTCAAAAAGCAATGCCGATCCAAAAATTAAAATGGCAATAATAGGAGTAGGCGCACGGGGTATCTGGCACCTTGACCTGATGTTAAAAAGAGACGACGTGGATGTGGTAGCCATGTGTGAAATCGAAGAAAGGGCATTAACGGCTGCAAGGGAAACTGTAACAAAAAGCGGAAAGAAAATGCCGCAAATTTTTACCGGGGATGAGTACGCCTGGAAAAAATTGCTTGAAATAAAAGGAGGTATTGACGGACTGATCATCGCTACTCCATGGGAATGGCACAAGCCCATGATCATAGGGTCGGTGGAGGCAGGCGTAAAATATGTTGGTACCGAAGTGGTGCTTGGCCTTACTCTACAGGATCATTGGGATGTAGTTAAAGCAGCTGAGAACAATAAGGCTCATGTTATGATGCTGGAAAATGTATGTTATCGCCGTGATGTAATGGCGGTTTTAAGTATGGTAAGGCAAGGTTTGTTTGGTGAAATGATTCACCTGCAGGGTGGCTACCAGCATGATCTGCGTGAGGTGAAATTTAACGATGGAATTAAAACCTATGGCGGTGGGATAGAGTTTGGAGAAAAAGCTTATTCGGAAGCCCATTGGCGAACCAATCATTCCGTTCACCGCAATGGCGATCTGTATCCTACGCATGGTATAGGCCCTATTGCCCATTATATAAATATCAACCGGGGGAACCGTTTTCTTACTCTAAATTCTTTTTCATCCAAAGCCAGGGGATTGCATAACTATGTTGTAGAAAAAGGAGGCGAAAACCATCCGAATGCAAAAGTTAATTTCAAATTAGGCGATGTGGTTACTACGCATATTAACTGTGCTAACGGAGAAACCATTTTACTTCAGCATGATACTAATTTACCAAGACCATATTCTTTAGGATTCAGGGTACAGGGTACGAAAGGATTGTGGATGGATGTAAACGATGGAATTTATATCGAAGGAAAGTCGGCAAAGCCTCATCAGTGGGATGATGCTAAAACCTGGCTTGATAAATACGATCATCCTTTGTGGAAAAAATATGGTAGC
The DNA here is from genome assembly GCA_051306075.1 of Chitinophagaceae bacterium. GTDB lineage: Bacteria > Bacteroidota > Bacteroidia > Chitinophagales > Chitinophagaceae > Terrimonas_B. Next base: position 2,603 of record JBPPMM010000088.1, on the reverse strand, counting down.
GATGCAAAAGGGGCTGGTCATGGAGGTATGGATTTCTTCGTTATACATGCTTTTATAGAATCGATTAAGCGCAAAGTAGCAACACCAATGGATGTTTATGATGCAGCAGCATGGAGTGCTATTACTCCATTGAGTGAAACATCCATAGAATTGGGAAATGAAACAGTTGATTTTCCTGATTTCACCGGAGGACAATGGATGTACCGCAAACCGGTGTTTGCATTAAATGATGAATATTAAAGTATCAGGAAGGTTAATAATTTTATTTTTCAGGGTTATAGGTGATCAATCAGTGGTTTCAACTTTACGTTCTTTTTATTAAAAATACGATATGCCGCTATCCATTTTGCCTGCTTATGGTTTAGATGAAAATACCCTGACAATAGAATCCTTTGGCAGTGGGCTCATCAACAATACCTGGAAAGTAAAAGCTTCCGGCCTTGAATATATTTTGCAGCGGGTTAACCATTCTGTATTTAAAGAGCCGGCAAATATTGGTAATAATATAAACCTGATCGGCGCTTTTCTTAGAAAAAATCATCCTGAATATAAATTTGTTTCCCCGGTGGCCAGCCAGTTGGGGGAGGAAATGATTTTTCAAAAAGACGAAGGTTATTTCAGAATGTTTCCTTTTGTACCCGGATCGCATTCAAAAGATACGGTAGAAACACCGGACCAGGCATTTGAAGCCGCCACGCAATTCGGAAGATTCACCCATCTGCTTCAGGGGATTGATATTTCGAAACTGAAAATCACCATTCCCTGTTTTCATGATCTTACCCTGCGGTACCAGCAGTTTACGCAGGCATTGGAGGAAGGAAACAAACAGCGCATCCAGGATTCCGCATCGTTAATTGAATACCTTCTTTCGCATGTTGACATCGTAAATGAATATGAATATATAAAAACGAACCCTGAATTCAGGTTGCGGGTAACCCATCACGATACCAAGATCAGTAATGTGTTATTTGACCAGGCTGGCAAAGGACTCTGTGTTATAGACCTGGATACCGTAATGCCCGGTTATTTTATCAGTGATGTGGGCGATATGATGCGGACCTACTTATCACCGGTAAGTGAAGAAGAAAAAGATTTTGAGAAAATGGAGGTCAGGGATGAATTTTATAAGGCAATTGTGGAAGGTTATTATAATGAAATGAAGGATGAGCTCACGCCTACCGAGAAAAAATATTTTTTTTATGCCGGTACCTTTATGATCTATATGCAGGCCATCCGGTTTCTTACTGATTATTTAAATGACGATATTTATTACGGGTTCACCTATCCGAACCATAATTTTAACCGGGCCAAAAATCAATCGGTGTTATTGGAACAGTTACTCAAAAAGAAAAAAAAATTAGATAATTTACCCTGAAGGAATTTGTAGAGGAAAAATTGAACCTTTAAATATTTTCAGATCCCGATAACTCAATCGCCAATTATTTTTTGGCAGGTTGCCTGGGCAACTGCATTCTGCTTTGCGGCCCGGTAAGGAGAAAAGATAAATAGCTCAGAAATGTTTCAGCAGCAACCGTATTAAACTGGATTTTTTAAAAAAATACAACCTAATAAGTATGAATAATATTCAAGATCTCTCGGAAATACATGATATCGTTTCGGGGCTTATTTGTAAACCCGCATCTAGGGAGGAGTGGGAGCAGTATAAATTATCAGAAGACCAGGTATCATTTTTTCATGAATTTGGATACCTGCCAGGAATTAAAATGTTATCTGATGAACAGGTGGAAGTATTAAGATCAGACCTGGCCGATATTATTGATCCTGGGCATCCGGGCAATAAATTATTTCATGAATTCCATTCTAATGAATCTAATGATCCGTCGCTTGTACTTTTTCATGCTCTTGGAGCATGGAGGATAAAAAAGGGATTTCATGATATTTTATGGAATCCCGCATTTTTAGTTCCCGCCAGCCAGTTACTTGGAAACAGGGCAGTGCGTTTCTGGCACGACCAATTATTTTGTAAACCAGCGAAACACGGTGGTGTAGTAGCCTGGCACCAGGATTATTCATATTGGACAAGAACGGTCCCCATGCAACATCTTACCTGCTGGACAGGACTTGATGATGCGGATATAGAAAATGGATGCTTGTATTATGTTCCCGGCAGTCATCGGTGGGGATTATTAGAAAAACCAGAGCTGGCGGGTAACATGGAAGGCCTGATGGATTATTTAACCGATATACAAAAGGAGCAGTTTAAGCCGGTTGCCGTTGAATTAAAAAAAGGAGTTGGAGTATTTCACCATCCATTGATGGTGCATGGATCTTATGCAAATAAAACCGGTCGCTCACGGAGAGCTTTTGTATTAAATGTTTTTGCCGATGGTACTTTGTCCCATTCTGATGAAAGTCTTTTGCAGGGAATACCTGTGGTACCTAAGGGGCAGCAAATGGGCGGACAATTTTTCCCATTATTGTATACGCCTCAGTAATAATTATTATTAGCTATTCAAACAACCGGGCAAAATGATTTTCAAGATGGTTACGCATACCATTTCTGAATTTTTCAGGTGTTCCGTTTTCCAGTATAGCAACCAATTCTCTGTGCGAAACAAAGGTCTTTAGCAGGGGTTGTTTCT
>JBPPMM010000024.1:0-8307 GCA_051306075.1 Chitinophagaceae bacterium | reverse complement strand
CATTACTTATAGCAAAAGCGGATAGCGCAACTAAAGTTTATGGAGAGGATAATCCCGACTTCACTGTTTCTTATTCAGGCTTTGCTTATGATGATAACAGTGGGGATATAACAGAACCTGAAGCTTCATCAGTTGCAGGCAATTCTACAGGCGTTGGCAATTATCCTATTGTTTTAAATGGAGGCATTGCTGCTAATTATACACTCTTGTTGCAGAATGGCAATTTAGAGATCACTAAAAAAGCATTGCTGATTACGGCTGAAGATAAATCGAAGGCTCCGGAAGATCCTAATCCACCATTTACTATCACTTATGATGGATTGGTTGGGGATGATACGGAGAATTCAGTTTGTTTACCTTTTGAAACGCCTACATCTCCGAAGAGCATGAAGCAGCTTAACAGAACTACGACCTATACGAGTGTTAAGCTGAATGGCGCAACAAATGTGATCAATGCCACTCCGGGACAATCCATTACCCTGACAGGAGATTATAACTCAATTTATGATCCCCTTTATACTGAAACAGGGGCAGAGTATTGCCCGGGATGTATTACACAGATACATATTGGTATCGGTGATGGCAGCGAAGGCAATATTTTTAATAATTGTATTGAAACAAATGGTGGGCCTAGCATTCCGCAACCATCAGGAGCGATTAATTTGACATTTGAGGCTCCATCGGTTCCGGGTGTTTATTATATAACTCAGGAATCCACCTGGTGGTATTATTGCGGAGAATTCGACGATCCGATACATGGCAACGCTCCGGAAAACGCAATTGCTGTAGTAACGGTGAATGTGTCTGATGATAAAATCACCGCCAGCACAACGGCTGACCTGTCATCACCGGCAGGCACCTATCCAATTACATTACAGGGATGTAACAATTACAGCCCTAACTATGATGTTACTCTGCAGAATGGTGAGTTGACAGTAGGGTATTCCTGCGACATAACCGGACATGTATGGAGAGGTGATGGAAATTATGATGACGAATTAGGAAATGGAAATGGAACACCTATGGGTGGAGTAACAGCGAATGGAGCAGGATTAATAGGCTCTAACAGCTTCTCTTTTGACGGAAGTACCGGGTATATTTCTACAGGTACAGCGGGATCAGTATCCGGTACCGGTGATTTTTCAGTAAGCGCCTGGGTTCAAACAACGTCAAATGATCCGATGGTGATCATCAATCAAAGAAGCTATGATATTGACGAAGTATTCGGTACGGGCTTTAATGGTGAATATATATTGAAGGTCGGCGGAGCTCATAGTGATAGTGTACCAAATCCTGTATATGCCGGAAAGGCCTATTTCCTGGTTTATGATTTTGCGAACAATGCCGATGTGGTGGATTTATTTTCAACATCGCTTGTAAACGATGGCAACTGGCATCACATAAAAGCAGAAAGAATTGGCACCCAAATTAATTTGTATATAGATGGCCAACTGGAAACGACAGCCAACACAGCCGGAGTAGTAAACCTGAGTGGTGCAATCAGCACATATATTGGCGCAGACTACCGGGATAATGCTTCTTATTTCAATGGTCTGATAGATGAAATAAAAGTTTCCATTTGTCCTTCTGAGGCGGGCAGACCGGCGAATAATATTAAGGCCATAACCGTAACTCAACCAAACCTGAAAATTGGTGAAGATAAAATGTATCCCAATCCTGCATCCAATGTTTTAAGGCTGCAACTGAAAAATGAAGTGAAATCAGGTAATGACCTGCAGGTGTTTGATATGACAGGAAGAATGAGCCCGGTATATTCAAAGAAAATAAATAACAATTCTTACGAGCTCGATGTCTCCCGCCTGGCAAAAGGAATCTATTTTATAAAAGCCAAAACAATCGCCGGCACGATAACATACCGGTTTATGAAAATGTAACATCCATGCAGGAAAGTAGCCGGGCTACTTTCCTGCATTTTTATTAAATTCGTACCAGCTGTTTTTTCAAAGTATCCCGCTAATGAATCGGAAGCAACCACTATTATGGGCCCTCTTTTTAATCTCCGGCTTTGCATTAAACGGGCAAATGAACCTGGAGAAGGATACGTCTGCTGTCAATAAATTACTGGATGAAAGCAGGAGCCTTGTAGGTAGCGATTCGGCTAAGGCAATCAAACTGGCCTTGCAGGCAAAAGAAATTTCTTCAGAAATCAATTATGGGAAAGGCGAAGCGACTGCTCTGAAAAATATCGGTATGGTCTATTACCTCAGGGGGAAATATGTAGAAACTCTTGACTACTGGAATCAATCATTACAAGTCTTCGAAAAATTAAATGATAATAATGGCATTTCTAATATGCTGAATAATATCGGCGCCATCTATTTTAACCAGGGAGCAGATGCTAAGGCATTAGAATATAGTTTAAAATCACTTCAGATCGCCGAAAAAATTGGCGATACCCTTCGCATGATATCTGCTCTTATAAACGTGGGAAGTATATACCATAATAAAAAAGATCCGGTGGCTCTTGATTATTTATTGAAGGCGCTGCCCATGGTAGAAAATAGTGGAAACACAGAAGCCTATGTGGTAATGACCGGTGATATCGGCGAAATTTATTTCGACAATTATAACGATGAAAAAGCCCTGGAGTTTTTTCAAAAATCCATAGCGGCCGCCGGAACTAAATTATCAACTGCTTTCTCCTATAACGGCATCGGAAAAGTTTATCTAAAAGAAGGAAAATTCACTGAAGCATTGCAAAGTCATAATAAGGCGCAGGACATAGCAGAACAGTTTGATGATAAATTACAGATCATCCGAAGCCTGAGAGGAATAGCAGATGTACATGTAATGCAAAAAAATATTCCACTCGCCATTAATTATTACAGCAAAGCGAAAGTGATTGCCGAAGGATTGGATGATGTAAAAATTGAATTAAAAGACCTGTACCAGGATATGGCCAGTGCCTATTCACAAAACAAAGATTATTCAAGCGCCTTTCTTTATCAATCCCTTTATTCGGACATAAAGGATACCCTTTACAATATTGAAAGCAAAAAGAAACTCAACCAACTTCAGTTCGATTTTGAATTGGGCAAAAAAGAAGTGGAGATCAGTCTGAAAGAAGCCAGGATTGAATCAGAAAGACAAGCCAGGATCGGCGTCACGATCGGCCTGGGATTATTACTGATCATAGCCTTTATTATCTATCGAAATTATTTGCAAAAATCAAAGATCAATAAGATCCTGGACAAACAAAAAGACCAGATCGAGCATTTGTTGCTGAATATACTCCCCAAAGAAGTAGCAACTGAATTACAGACCAGCGGTAAATCAAAACCCAGGCATTTTGAGGATGTATCCATATTATTTAGCGACTTTAAAGGATTTACAGCTATTGCAGATAAATTATCTCCCGGGCAATTAGTGGAGGACCTCAATGAATGTTTTGTTGCCTTTGACAGTATAATGGAGAAGTATAGTCTTGAAAAAATAAAAACCATCGGTGATGCTTATATGTGTGCTGGCAATATTCCGTCACCCGACCCTGACCATATATATAAAATAATTAAAGCGGCAATGGAAATACAATCCTTTATGCAAAAACATAATACAATGCGATTGGATAAAGGATTACAGCCATGGGAAATAAGGATTGGCCTGCATGTAGGGCCTGTGGTAGCGGGAGTGGTTGGTAAAAAGAAATATGCCTATGACATCTGGGGTGGCTCGGTAAATATTGCCAGCCGTATGGAAAGCAATGGCACTCCGGGTAAAGTAAATGTTTCCGCATTTATGTATGAGAAAATAAAAGATCGTTTTCAATGCACCTACCGGGGAAAGATACATGCAAAGAACCTGGGCGACCTGGATATGTATTATGTGGAATATGAAAAAGACAAAGCAGACGGCTTGCCAGGAACAGTAGGAGCATTAAAAAAAGAACCAACCCTTCAGCAATAAAAGTCACTTCGTAAAAAACTTTCCCGACCGGATAAGAACGCAAAAATATTTTCTAAAAACACCAAAAGAAATTCATCCAGTTTTTATACCCCACCACCAGATCAATTAATGTAACTTCATCCGGATTATTTCAACTCACCCTGGTATCGGGAAAAGCCTTTGGCAATCGCCGGGACTAATTTTCTTCCGTACACATTGCGGACAAAAATGATTTTCTCTTTTTGGTTTTAATAATCCGTGGATTTTAATAAAGTAAATGGTTTATCAAAAAATGTTTACATACAAGGCGAAGGCTTTTTTTTATTTAAAAATTATACTTCTTTTAATTTGCCTGCTGGTAAATGTTTGCCATTTGGAGGCACAGGACCGATTCGAACTTTCATTATTAGCCAGGGCCCGTAGCAAGAGAATTCCGCAAAAAATATTAAAGATCGCCAGGGCTTCATCTAAAATTGAAATGGATGGTATTCTCAATGAACCGGCCTGGGAAAATGCTGAAAAAGCATATGAATTTCAACAACAATTTCCGAATGATACAGAAAAAGCCATTACCAAAACGGAGGTCATGCTTACTTATGATGCACATAATATTTATGCCGGAATAACCTGCTATGACGAACTGACCACTAAAAATTATGTAGTGGAATCGCTGAGAAGAGATTTCTATGACGGAAATAATGACTACCTGATGATGATCATTGACCCTTTCGATAATTTGACTACCGGTTATGTATTCGCTATCACCCCCTATGGCGTGCAACTTGAAGGACTATTAGCCGGTGGAGGCCGGTCAGTTTCAAATTCCTGGGATAATATATGGTTTTCGAAAGTAAATAAGAATGAACTGGGATGGACAGCCGAATTTAAAATCCCCTTTAAATCGATCCGGTACAATGATGACATAGCCAATTGGAATATTCAATTTATACGTAATGACCTAAAAAGAAACGAACGGTCGACCTGGACAAATGTGGCCCAACAAAACAGGCCTACTTCGCTGTCATATTCAGGCGGACTAAAATGGGACTCTACACCTCCGCCGGCAGGATCCAATATTTCTATTATCCCTTATCTTTCCGGATCTGCTTTCCAGGATTTCAGTATCAACAATTCCATTTCAAAAAAAGGGAAGGCGGGATTTGATGGCAAAGTAGCCCTTTCCTCTGCCGTCAATCTCGACCTGACAGTGAATCCTGATTTCTCCACTGTGGATGTGGATCAGCAACAAACAAATGTCACCCGCTTTGAATTATTTTTCCCTGAGCGAAGACAGTTCTTCCAGGAAAACAGCGATCTGTTCTCCGACTTTGGATTCCGCAGGTCACAGGTATTTTTTTCAAGAAGGATAGGTCTTAATTCGCCCCTGCAGTTTGGTACCCGGCTAAGTGGTGAAGTGGGAGACGGTTTAAGAGTTGGATTGTTAAACGCACAAACTGCTCATCAAAAGCTGGATCAGGAAGATGACCAACCCGCTTATAATTTTACAGTGGCCACTTTCCGCAAACAAGTTTTTGGCCGCTCCAGTATTGGCGGAATATTTACTAATAAGCAAGCCATTAACTTCGGGAAAGATGAAAATAAAGGTTATCAATTTGGAAGCCGCAACCGATATAACCGGGTTTATGGATTGCAGTATAACTTGCTCTCAAGAAACGATACCTGGACGGGTAATTTTTATACTTTTCATTCGGAAGATCCGGTTAACAATAGCGGCAATTGGTCGCATGGCTCCAGCATCAGGTACAACACAAGAAAATTAAATGCATCCTGGACACATGAATTAATTGGAGAAAACTTCATAGCGGAGATGGGGTTTTTCCCGCGGACCGGATATTTTAATTTTGGTCCTTCTGTCAATTACAGATTCTATCCTCAAAGTAAAACCATCAACCGGCACGGGCCCAATTTTCGATTTGGCGAGTACCTTGATAAAAAATGGAAACAAACTGACCGGGAAATTGCGTTAGGCTATGGAATTGATTTTATTAATAGCAGTGAAATAGATTTACAATTCCAGGATACTTATATCAGGCTTTTTTCTGATTTTGATCCCACCCGTAAGAGCAATACGGACTCTACTATTGTACCATTACCAAACGGAAGCGATTATAACTGGAAGGAGTTTAATGTCTCCTACCGATCCAATAGCAGAAAAGATTTTTATTTTGATTCAGAATTTGGTTATGGCGGGTTTTATAATGGCACACGTTTAAATTTTTCAGGAAGGGTCCGGTTCAGGGTAAGGCCTGTTTTTAATATGTCTTTTAGCTATACTTTTAATAAAATTGACCTACCGGATCCTTACCCGGATGCATCTTTCTGGCTGATAGGTCCACGTATCGATTTCACTTTTACAGATAAAGTATTTTGGACCACTTATATTCAATACAATCAACAGGCAGATAACGTAAATATTAATTCCAGGCTTCAATGGAGATTCGCTCCTGTATCTGATCTGTTCCTTGTTTATTCAGAAAATTATTTGCCTGCCGGTCTTTCAACAAAGAACCGGTCGGTAATTATGAAAATATCCTATTGGATCAATATCTAATTTTATATGTGCAGTAAAAAAAAAGTTATGAAAACAAAATTTGCTCCCCGATTTGTTCCCATGTTTGTTTTATTTTCCTTTTGGCTGATGGCATTTATATTCAGCCCTGCCGAAAGTTGGTCACAGAACAAACCTTCCTTGTTCGTGGTAGCTGATTTTATGAAAGTGCAGCCGGATAAACATTCTGAATACCTGGAAGTAGAACAAAAAATATGGAAACCGTTGCATGAAGAGCGAATCAGGCAAGGCACCATTGTTGGCTGGTATTTGTATGCAGTTGAATTTGCAGGGGCGTTGGATCAATATAATTATGTGGTCATTACTTTATATGATAATGCGGGTAAATTGGAAAAGCCCTGGAATGCCGAAATAATTGAAAAGGTTCATAAGGGCATGAGGCCCGATGAAATAATGAAAAGAACCAGCCACTCCCGGGAACATGCCAAATCAGAGTTGTTTTATAATGTTGCAACAGCACCTGAGAAACCAATGGAAAATCCTGCAACTTACATGCAGGTAAGTTATATGAAGGTAGAGCCGGGTATGCAATCTGAATATGAAAAATTGGAATCAGGCATCTGGTTACCCATTCACAATGAAGCAATAAAAACAGGCCAGACAAAAGGATGGGGTCTTTGGTCCTCCCTTTTTCCCCGTGGTGCTGACCGTCCTTATCAATATATTACCCTGAATGCATTTTCGGAATACAATTATGTATTTGAACATGATTTTTCCAGAGCGTTTAAAAATATACATCCTGATAAAGACTTTACCAGTATACAGGAAAAAACCCAGAAGACAAGAATAGTAGCAAGAACAGAACTATGGGATCTTATCGATTATGCAATCAAGTGAGCATTCTCATTGATGGTGGACTCAAATATTAATAAAAAGGACCTGTTTTTCTTAAATCATATTTCCTAAAAGCCATAAACTAAAATTCGTTTTAAGGTTTTATTTCCCGGGCAATATATGAATTCCATGGAGTAAACCGCTTCATCGTATTTAACCAGTAAGCGGTATCTGCATCTACTCCACTATAGGGACTTCCATCATATATTTCGATGCTAACATCAATTAAGCCCCATTCATCTTCCTTTAGTCGCCAGAGAAATTCATGATCTGCATTTTTATTGTACCCTCCGCTAAACCTTAATAAAGAACCGCCAACCATTTTTCTCCGGGCCACCGGTAATTGAAATTGCTTATGAATCTCCTTACTAAGCTGCAGGTCTTTAGTAGCAACAATTAAGGAACTGTCCCTCCAATCAGCAGGCTGATGTTTCATACCCACCTGGAAATAGCGAAGTTCAGTCTCTGGTTTTTTTTTTACAGCCTTCAAAAACAAATAATAGCAAACCGGAAAGCCATACCATTTTTAAGATCATTGGTTTTAAATTTTAGATATCCTGCTTCTTATTTTTAAATAGAAATCTTTTTGAAGTTGACAACCGCATACGGAACAGTGTTGCACCGCCCTACTTTTTTTTCAATTGGTTAAAATGGAATAATGTTGGGATAGCCGGATAGTAAAAAAATCATGGTGAAGGGATATCAACCATCATGTAGAAAAATTTCAATGATTTATTCAGATTTGCCTTCCTGGGGAGTATTATTGGCCAGTGCTTTAAGTAACAAGGATTCCCCCTTCTCCCCGAATTTAAGAGCCAGGGCCGCCTGTTTTCCGGGCTCTGTCATTTTTTTCCAGGTTTTCTGTAATATCCGTATCAGCATCGGTTCATCATGTTTTGTAATAAATTCTTCGTATTGAAACTGGAGGAAAACAAGACACAATGCATTTTCCATTACCTGCACCACTTCATCTTTGCGCA
>JBPPMM010000017.1:0-12453 GCA_051306075.1 Chitinophagaceae bacterium | reverse complement strand
GCACCATGGAATAATACAAGATTCTGGCTGGTGGGTCCACGGATTGATATGACATTTACGAACAAGCTTTTTCTCACCACATTTGTCCAGTATAACAGCCAGCAAAAAAACATCAATCTCAATACAAGATTTCAATGGCGTTATCGACCCGCTTCTGACCTGTTCCTCGTATATACTGATAATTATTATTCCGCTCCTTTCTCAGTGCGCAACAGAGCCTTTGTTTTAAAAGCCACTTACTGGTGGAATAATTAAGAATGAATATTTGAATGTTTATAAGCAGCTGGAAATTCCAATAAATTTTTTGGTCATTTTCTTACCATTCTGCATCTAATAGCCTTTGCTTTCCTCCGTTTGAATTTCAATATATTTGAGCTGGTATTGCTTTTTGAAATAAATAATTGCGGTTATGAGACGATTATCTGCAATAATGTTTACTGACATGGTTGGTTATAGTGCCCTCACCCAAAAAAATGAGGCGCTTGCCCTCGATCTTCTTGAGGAGCATAGGAAAATACTAAGACCTTTTTTTGATAAGCACGACGGAAGAGAAATAGATACGGCCGGGGATTCCTTTTTTGTAGAATTCAAAAGTGCCGTAGAGTCTACCAATTGTGCTATTGAAATTCAAACCAATTTATACGAACGAAATAAGAATCAACCGGCCGACAGACAAATTCTTATCAGGATCGGGCTTCATATTGGTGATGTAGTTTACGTTGATGACCAGGTACATGGCGATGGTGTAAATATTGCAGCCCGGATGGAACATCTGGCACAACCCGGTGGTATCTGTATATCAGAAGATGTAGCCAGGCAGATCAGAAATAAAATTGAGTTTCCCGTTATAAAATTGGGCGCGGAAAAATTAAAAAATATTTCCATGCCTATGGACATTTACTGCATTGGTCTTCCATGGCTGCATGCCGGCAAGCATGTAAAAAAAGTTCTTTCCGTTAAGAAAATCGTTCCCTATTTCATTGGATTATTGGTTTTGTTAGTATTGATTGCCGGTTTCTACATGATCAAAAATTATGAAGGCAAAAAGGATGCTCATTCCAAATTAAGACTGGCGGTCTTACCATTATCTAATATCAGCAACGACGTGAAAGATGAATATTTCGCAGATGGAATGACGGAGGAATTGATATCAGGTCTTTCAAAAATTGCCGGCCTGAATGTGATAGCGAGAACTTCAATAATGAAGTATAAGGATACCGATAAAGACATTTCCAAAATAGGACAAGAATTAATGGTGGGCAGTATTTTAGAGGGCAGCGTCAGGAAATTTGAAAATAAAGCCCGGGTAACTGTGCAGTTGATAGACGTTTTAACCCAGGAACATATTTGGTCAATGGATTATGACAGGGAATTAAAAGATATTTTTTCCATTCAAAGTGAGATTGCCCGGAATGTTGCCGATGAGTTAAAAGTAAGACTGCTTTCTTCAGAAAAGGAATTATTAGAGAAAGGCAATACAACGGATATGATTGCTTTTCAGGAATACCTGATCGGCAAACATTTTCTTAATCAACGAACATCTGAAAGTATACAAACAGCCCTGCTGCATTTTGAAAAATCTATAAAACAGGACTCCACATTTGCGTTACCCTATGCCAGCCTGGCTTATGCTTATACGCTTATTGGCGTGGCGGGTTATGGTAACACTCCCCGGATAGTAGCGGAAACAAAAGCTAAGGAAGCCGTGATGAAGGCACTCGCTATTGATGAAACTCTGGCAGAAGCACATGCCGCCCTGGGATATATTAAATTAAGAATTGACTGGGATTGGAAAGGTGCGGAAACAGAATTAAAAAGAGCTATTGCACTTAAGCCCGGGGATGCTACTTCACATGAATGGTATGCCCTGTTTCTTGCCATACAAGTAAGATTGGACGAAGCATTGAAGGAAATGAAAAAGGCATATGACCTGGATCCTCTTTCACCCTCAGTGAATACAGGATTAGCCCGGATCTATCATTTCAGAAATGAAACGGGAAAAGCAATTGCACAAATAAAGAAGACCCTGGAATTGGATCCGAATTATGCAGAAGCTTATTTTACGGAAGGCATGGCTTATTATAAGGAAAAGAATTTTCAAAAAGCAGTCAGTGTACTTGAAAAAGCTGTGGAACTTTCAGGCAGGCGACCGGTTATGCTTGCTGTTTTGGGAGCATCTTTTGGGAAAATCGGGAAAAAGGAGGAAATGAAAAAATTGCAGGCTGAATTGGAAAGTCCGCCGGTTACCAACGATAAATTGTATGCAAGCAGCTTTATAAAAAGCAGTTTAGGCCAGTACGATGAAGCCTTCGCCATATTGGAAAAGCTACTAGCCGACAGATATGGAATCATGATCTATATGAAAGTAGAAAAAAACTTCTTTGGCGGCACGGATAACCCTCGTTTTCAAAAGATGATTGATAAAATGGGATTTTAAATTATTTGATTGTATTTATAGTACTGTAGCCAAATCTTACCGCACATCAGCAACTACCAGGTTGATTCTAAAGTATTCGTGAACTATTTTCAGTTTGTCAAAAAACCCCCTGTCCAAACCATGATTTTTTATACCCGAAGCAAAGGCCATACCGCTGCCGTATTAAATTTTTTTTGGTTCTTTAAAAGTCTTAACTTTTTACATACTAAAACCTTTGTTATGAGAACACCGTTAACACTCCTTTCTTTCGCTGTGTTAGTGAATGCAGTGGAAGCTCAAAAATTCAGTATAATCCCTCAAGTGGGATTTGAAAATTCAAAAACAATTGTCAGGTTTAATGATCTTCCGGGTTTCTCGCCTGCCGGGGTTGTTTTTTCTCCGCAGGCCGTATTGCATTTAACCTATAAATCAAAACCGGGACATGGAGCTTTTCTGGGTGCCGCCAGTAGCCGGACTATTATTCCTTTTCAATTTGCTGATCCCGAAAATGGAATGAATAATTATAAAACGACCTCTGGTGATATGCAGTGGAGATTTGAAGGTGGTTATCAATTCAGCAGTAAACCTATATATTTTAAAAAGCCGGGAAATAAAACAACAAAGCCAACTGTAAACAACCTGGCTCAAAAAAAGACCTGTGGTTCTTACTCATACAGGAGTTCCTGTTCTAAAAATAAAATGACTGAAGCCCGGCCTGCCAGCGCTGATAAACAAAAACAGACAATAAGCAAAAGTAAAAAAGGTTCCTGGGTTCGGCTGCAGCCATCTGCAGGCCTTGGATACATTCCTTCTGTGAAAAAGGACATCATTCAAAAAAACCAGGGAGGTCAAACCCATTATGAATACCGCGCCGGAAATTGGAACACGGCCCTGATTACAGGAATGGCGTTTGAGTTTGGAAAAAATGAAAACCGTTTGCTCAATGTCAGCATAAATTATTTCAAAGGCCTCGGCCATTTGAATAACCAATCCATTTCTACAACTACCGGAACCAAAACGTATACCACGCATTTAAATTCTGCTGTTTCGGGATGGAATATGCGAATAGGAGTTCCGTTTACGCTGGGATCAAAAAAACCGGTGGTAAAACCTCAAAATAACCAAAAAATACAATCACCGAAAACCAGCTGTGGGCAATACAGAATGATGTACCGCTGTAATAAGACTAATTAAAAAAAAGGGCATAAATTTATTTATACAAACTTATTTTGAAATAAGTCTGGCATTTTCATTGTGTCGTTCACAACTATGGGAAAAACTACTTTTAATATCATATTGAACATAAGAACCTGCAATGGATTTGAATGCTTCGGTAAATTTTTTCTTGGGTACAAAAGAGAATTCGCTTCCCATATCTTTAGTATGCTGAAGGGAAAAAAGAATATAGATGAAAAAAGTATACTTCAACTTGACCTGTCTGAAACAATAAACGGGCTTCCGGCCAGCATGCAAATGATAAGTTGTTCGTTAGAAGAGCTTGCCGAAAATTGTAAGATCATAACCAAGGAAACTTTTAAGTACCATAATATGGAGGAAGTATAAAAAGACTAACCGGTATAATCACACCAGAAAAGAGTATAACTATTCACCCGGATGGTATACTCTTTTTGCATTTTTCAGCACTTCCTTTTTGTCCAGGGTCATAGGTTTTGTTTCTTGTTTTTGAAACATGGTCATCTGGTCTTTAAAATGCGGAGATTTTGGATGAGATGACGCACCGAATGTATTTACCGATTCAATAAGGGGCAAACCGGTTTTTGGATATCTTACCAGGCAGATATATGCCTCTCCGGAATTTACCCTTCTAAGACCGTTTACATATGGAACAGAGGAAGCCGCGGTCAGTACATCCGGCAATCCCCAGGCGGGCCGGACCTCCTTGCCTCTTACTAATTTTTGTATATCGCCAAGCACAAGTCCGGTTTTTCCAAAATACTTTATCATATAATCCTGTACATACCGGCAGGCTTCAATTGATTCCTTAATGGTCAATTCTCTCTGGGGCTGCCCTGCTAACCGGTCTGCAACATAATAATAAAGCAACAGGAACACTGCAGCTCCTTTGCTATCAATCACGGCTTTTCGATCCCATTGCTGCAAGGTTGTGATGATCTCTTTGACGTCGGGATAGGAATGGGCCTCCAGCCCAAGAAGGCTGTCGATTCCATAGCGGTATTTCAGTTGTTGAGGAAGTTGCTGATCAAACTTAATTTGCCTGAACTGTTCATAATCAATTTTACCAATTCCGCTCATTAACTCTTTAACACGTAAGCTGCGATTATTATCGTTACGTTGAAATCCATCATTGCGATCAAATTGGTTGCCATCAAGATTATCAATGCTATCGGTAGCAAGAAAGGGCGAATGATTAGTATTATACAAATAACCTGAAGCCGGATTTATATATTGCGGTAGTTCAGTTATAGGTTTAAATTCAGTCCAGAGTGTGGCGGATGTATTACCCGGTACTACACTTTTCCAGTTGTATTGCGGATCTGAATTCCGTCGCGGCAGTTTCACATTATTTATATAAAAAATAGTATCGAAGCGATCTGCATAAACAATGTTGAACATGGGCAGACTCACCATGCTAAGAGCTTTGTAAAATGATGTATAATTTTCTGCTTTGTTCATGCGATACCATTGCTCCATCGCCTTTATATCCATAGTGGCAGGAAGCCGGATTGCGAAAACACCATTCTTTGTTTTTAGCGTTGCTCCATATTTGCTCCAGAATAACTTTTTGCCAATTATAAGGGGAATGCCTTTTATATTGAGTTTAGCCTTTTCTTCTTCCAGGGTAAGCCATTGATCATCGAATTTATATTGACTTTTATTGGCAGGATTCATCTGCAACTGGTAAACATCAATTTTATCCGGATAGTTAACCGTATGAGCCCATCCCAGGTTTTCATTTGTGCCATGCAAAATGACACAACTACCGGCAAGAAGGCCGCCTAACATATTCCAACCCTGTTCACTTTGTACATGTGCTTCATAAAAAGCAGTAGGTCCTTCAAGTGGTTGATGTGCATTGATCGCAAGAAATGCTTCCCCGGTCTTTGTTTTAGTAGGATGAAAAGCAAAGGCATTTGACCCCTGCGGGTTGAAACCGGGAATGGTAGAAACTTTGTTGCCAAGGATCTCTGGTAATACTTTGTCTATTCCGCAAAAAAGGGCGACGGAAAATACAACGGCCGTCATGTATTCTTTTTCAGTGAACGGGAATGTCTTTTTATATTTTACTTCTGAAGGATGGGCGAGGGCAAAGGCATTCAAACCGGCAACATACCCCTTTATCAATTCAATAAAATCGGGACTCAGTGTGTTCCATTGCTCATCTACCAGTTGCCGGCATTGTAATAAGTTCACAACATAATCGGCTTCAGCGCCTTTTTTACCTAAAACCTTTCCAAGCCGGGCCTGTCCGGAAAGCACCACCAATTGTAAAGTATTAAAATCATCTTCTGCATGAGCCCAGGCAAGTCCATATGCTACTTCCGGATCCGTAGGAGCAAAAATATGAGGAACACCAAAGGAGTCGCGGGCTATGGTAATATGGCCGGTATTTATTTGTGCACGGGTTATTGAACAGCTAAATAGGATAATAAATAAAATGGTATTTACCCTGGAAAATATAGGTAGCCCGCAAAGTTGAAAAACGGATAGCATGGGTCTTAATATTTTTACGAGTTTATATTATTTAGCACAATATAAACTAGCGGGAATGGGCATCCTCTTATTTTTTTTATGATAGCGATAAACGGTATTATCAAATAGCAAAAAAAAATCATGCAGGCTAAATGACCAACCATTTAGGATCTAAATATTTTTCATTTTCAAAAAAATGGATCAAAATCGGGGGATTTCATCCTGTAGCGGATGCGCATTTAAAGGCAACAGGTTCCTGTAAAAAATAATTTGTAATGGTAAACCTTCTTAAAGTTGCAAGTAGACCTATAAAAAAAAATTTTATGAACTACACCGGTTATAGTTCATAAAATTAGATAGGGTAAAAAAGTATTTCAAATAATCCGCCGGTTTTTATCTTAAGGGGAAAAAACACCTCAGTTTTTCTCTTCCTTTCGAATTGCATAAATTTTTCTTGCTTTTAAACTATTCTGTCGGAATTGGTATCACGAACTACAGTAGTTCTTTCTGTAGTTGATGAACTATTGCCGCGTGTCAGGGCAACAATAATAATAAGCACAACGATTCCGCCTACAACCCAAACCCATGGCTCTGTAAACCAGGTAGAAGTAGTAGTGGTTGTGGTTTTGGTAGTAGAGGAACTCGAGGACGTACTATCCTGGGCCCAGGAATTGATCTGTAAAAAACCAATTGTCAAAAATGTAAAAAAAGATTTTAACCAAAGTGGTGCCATTAACTTTTTCATATGTGATGTTTTAGATAGTTGATAATATATATCCTATCTAAAAACTGTGCCATGGGAAGGAGTTTCAAATACCTTTCATATCTAGGCCTGTTTGAAAATAAACCTTCCCTACAATTTAAAAAGGTTTGCCGTGTGTCTGGTTAATGAGATATTTCAACAGATTAGGAATGAGCGAAGTAAAGTGAATAAAGGCATCTGTCATCCAGGTATTACCCGACAGCCGTTGAATCCGGCGACCTGCCAATAGCCTTTGAGAAAATTGTTTCTGCCACAGGAGACCGTATTGGTTTTCCATTTTTGACCTGCTGGCCACACCCTTTAAAAAAAGATCGATTTGTTCTGCAGCAAGCAAACTTCCATGCAAGGCCATACTCATGCCGTTGCCACATATTGGAGTAATCATACCTGCAGCATCTCCAATCATCAATACATGATTATTAATTTGAGATTTTTTATCAAAACTAATTTGAGAAATAGTGAGAGGTGAAGGAAATAGAAATTCACTTTCTTCAAATATTTTTTTCAGGTGAGGATTTTTTACCAAAATAGTTTGTTCCATTTCCTGTACGGACCCATTGCTTTTCTGCAGATTGGCTGCTGTAGTTAGATAACAGAGGCAATATTTATCTCCGTCAATCTTTACGATGCCGCAATAACCGTTATCAAAATTATGCAGCGCTATTGTATCTGGCGTGAATTGGGCTTTGATATGGTATTTGACACCAATATAATTGTTGAGTTTGTTTTTGCTGGCTATGGTAAAATTTCTTTTCCATTTAATATCCAGGTTGCTTCGCTTGCCATAAGTACCGCAAAAAACTTTTGCATAGTAAGTATGCTGTGTTGTTTCAATTGAGAATATTTGATCATCAAATTTTACATTATTTACTTTAGTATTTTCTTCCACCAATGCACCCGCAGCTCTTGCCTTTTGACACATTTGATCATCAAGCAGGTACCGGCTGATACCAAATCCTCCCAGGGGAAGGTCCAGATTAACTGACTTTCCTTTGGTTGATGAAATTTGTAACCGGGTAATGAGAGGTAAACGCATTTTATCAAGATCTATCCCCAGCCTGGTCAGAAAATCCCAGGACTCTAAACTGATATATTCACCGCAAACTTTATGAAAAGGATATTGCTCTTTTTCAAATAAGATTACCCGGTGCCCTTGTTTTGCTAACTGGATGGATAATGCAAGTCCGGCTAATCCGCCACCGGCAATGGCAACATCATATATAACTGCTCCCTCTTCGTCTGCCAATGAATGAGGTGGTATTAAGCTTTTTTCTTTCATCTATGGTTTAGGTCAATGAATAGTTTTAGATCCGGGATGTTTAAACAGAACTAAAAAGCGAAAAGCCCATCTCCAGCTAATGTCAACAAGGGTCACTCCGGCCTGCTGAAATAATTGTTGCCATTCTTTGTTGGTAAATCCTCTTGCTACAGACAGGGCGGCATCGTTTTTTACAAGGTATGATTTACTGAAATACCGGGTGATATATTTAATAAGGACATAGGCCAGCCGGTGGCGATGGAGGTCATTGATGAAAAATCCTTTATTGCTGTTTTCTTTTAACCATTGCAGCATAAACACCAATTGCTCATCAGTAAAGTGATGACAGAAAAGCGAAGAAAAAATGATATCAGGTTTTTGATTTGTAAATGGTACCAGCGCATAATCGCTGCATATCCATTCGCAGGAAAGCCCGGGATATTGCTTTTTTGCAAAGGCGATACATTCCGGGTTAATATCAATACCAATAAACCTTACTGGAATGTTTTTTTTAAGGCAATATTTATGAATGGCAAAAAGATTATCTCCCCCGCCGCAACCTATTTCACAAATACAAACCGGTTCTTGTCCACTTAGCAATTGCGACACACCACGAATAGTTGTAGCATGTCCACCCAAACGGCTATTAACGGTATTCAATTCTATTAAAGTTTGTTTCATTGCTTCAAAAGGAATATCGCTGGCGTCCATTAATTCTTTTTGATAACTGCGCTGATGAAGATTGATCATGAAGACAAAATAAAAGTTTCCATGGTAAGACCCGGCCCAAATGCCGCACCAAAGATCTTTTCCTTTATTCCTGAATTCAATTTTTTCATTATTTTTTGCAATACAAACAGAACTGTAGGTGATGACATATTGCCAAACTCTTTCAGAATTTCATAACTGGGTTCTAACTGGCCATTTGTAAATCCGAGACTTTTGTGCACGGATTCCAGGATCTTTTTTCCACCCGGATGAATACACCAGCGTGTAATATTTTGTTTATCCAGGCTGGCAGCGGCTAACGCTCCGGTTACCAAACCATCAAAATCTTCTTCAATGAGATCCGCAATATACCCGCTCAGGGTCATCAGGAAACCTTTGGAAGAAAGTTCCCAGGCCATATCTTTTTTTCCTTTCAGTGCTACTGTTGAATAGAAATGATCTATCGTTAATCCGGTTTGTTCTTCATTGCCGGTTACTAAAATGGCCGCTGCTCCATCAGAAAACAACATACTGCTTGTCATGTTGTCAAATGTATTTTCGTTTTGGAAATGGAGTGTACATAATTCCGTACAAACGATTAATACATTTGCCTTTTTATCGGCCTTGCAAAACGCATCAGCAATTTTTAAAGCATGAATAGCAGCATAGCAGCCCATGAAGTTGATTGAGGTCCGGAATGTTGTTTTGGGTAATTGCAATAATTCCAATAGTTCCAGATCAAGACCGGGTGCACTCATTCCCGTACAACTAACGGTTATAATATGGGTGATTGACTGGTCGGAAAAATTTTCCACACAATTTTCAATTGCCTTTAAGGATATCCTGGCTGCATGCTGACTATACCATTTCATCCGCAGCTCCAGGTTTGGAAAAGGTTCCAGGTTTTCAGTCGGCGGATAAAACTTCCAGGAGGAGGCAGGCAAACTATAATCAGGGATAACGGAATACCGGGTATCAATACCTCCTCTTCCGTACAAAAATTTCAATTTTCGCCGCTCCGCTTCATTGGGTGCATAGACACGTTGCATAAATTGAAGGATGTCATCCTGCTTATGTTTAAACTCAGGCACCGCGGTACCGATAGATAATATTTTACTCAATTTTTCCAGGTTAACAAGATGATAAAGGCGGTATTGGTACAAAAAGCTGCAATCCAGTTCATTTTCATCGTATTCTTAAAATTCGCAGCATCGTAATTCTTTCTAACAGCCAGGAACCACCTTATGAAATAAACGATAACGGGTAAAAAAAAGATGCTAACAAGCAATAATTTATCTTCCTCCTTCTTATTGATAAAGAATTGTGCCATCATTATCCAGGCAAATAAATATAGAATAGCACAAAAAATAAAAGTGCCTTTGTATCCAAGTTTGTAACTGATAGTAACTACTCCATCTTCCAGGTCCTGCTTGTGCTGGTATATTTGAGTGAGCGGGTAAAAACCACCGATCAATAAAGCACTTATGACCATACCCTGCCAGGGAATCTCAAGGGAAGGGAAACGATTGCTGCCATAGTAAACAAGGGCAAAAGTTAAGGCACCCTGGAAAACAATAACGGTCAGGTAGCCGATAACCGGGTATTTTTTTAACCTGATTCTTCGATAGCTATACGCTTTGGAAGCGCCAATATATAAAGGCATTAAAAATCCAAACAACGGATCTACCAAAAACCCAAGTATAACAGCGGTAATGTCCAGTATGATCGTTGTTAAATAAAGCTGGCGGGATGGAGGAGGCGGTTTTTCCAATCCGCCAATACTTTCGGAATCCTTGTCCATATAGCTGTTGTATCCATTGCTGGCTGGATATATCAAAAGGTGGAGGATGATAAAGACAAGGATTGCTTTATTCCAATTAATATCGGGTACCTGCGATAAGGCAAAAAAATACAGAGGAGACAGAAATAAAGAAAAAGGTAAACGCAGCAATTTTATGGTGGAAGCAGAAAGCACCTGGATTGTTTTTTGTAAGTTAGGATTACTTCAACAACCTATAAAAACATTTAAAAAAAAGAATGGCAATATTGTTGATTAATATAAAATGCCTGAGGCCCTGTCTTTTTCTTTTCAAATAAAGGCGGTAGTCAGGCAGAATCAGGACTATTTTTTTATAAACAAAACTGTCCTCTCTTTTAGAGATTTACAAAAAGGGAATAAAAATTAATTAAAAATGAAATGAGCCATAAAATTTTTATGTAAGAATTCCTTTTGGCTAAAAAAAATAAACAATAAAAAATAAACAAATGAAAAAAGTCTATTCAATTTTGATAGGGGTTGTTTTTTTAGCAGCCTGCAACAATTCAGGCGAAAGTAAAAATGAAAACGATACCGTTTCCTTAGAAAAAAATACAGACAGAAATAACCGAAATACTACTGTTTATGATTCTGGCGGCAGGAAACAGGATGGCGACACCAGTTCATACGAACGAATGCCAACAAAAATGAATGACAGCATTTCCAGGTAATTATTTTTTGTCAACGAATAACCAGGTGCCTGCAATATTGTGGGCTCCCTCTATTATTATTTTGTAAAAGGCAGACGGATATTTTTTCAGATCAAGTACAGCTTTTTGTGACTGAAGCGGAACTTCTTTTACCAGGTAATATTTATCTGACCCACCGGTTTTGAAATTATTGGTTGTAGCCATCCAGATTTTCACCTTGCCTTTTTTTTCCTGGGCCTTCCAGGAAATGATCGCTTTACCATTATCATAAATAGCAGAAGGATGGGATAAAGATAATTTTCCAACCAGGGGAATTCCATCGATTTCCCTTGAAATGGCTGCAGGGAGACCGATACCCATAAAACGGGCAATAGTTGGCATTATATCCACCATGGAGCTTTGTTGATTTTTAAAACGATCGTTCAGCTCTTTAGCATTCGTCACAATCCATCCGGCTTTTTCTCTTGCGGATTGACCTCCATGGTGGCGGCCCGTTGCTGAATCACGACCATGGTCCGTTGTAATAATAATAAGCCAGTCCTCATTAAAATTTTTTTCCCGGTATTCAATAGCATCATAAATACGACCTGCCTGCTTGTCTGCATATTGGATCGCTTTATAAAATTCAGGGCTGTCGCCATGTGCATGGCCCATATCATCAGTATACTCAAGGTAAACCCAGGAAAGATCAGGTCCATTGATCTTTATGCTTTCTGCCGCCTCGTCTGTTACCTTTTCGTCTATGCGATGCATATAATCTTTTCGCTTATCATGCGGATAATTAATAGTGTCCAATTCAAGGCCATCTAATTTATAGTCAAATAGTATATTGCCTGTTTCGGGCATTCCATCGCCGGTGAGTTTGGTGCGGTTGTCCTGCCAGGAAGAAAAAATTCCGATCTTTTTTTGTGGATATTGCTCTTTAAGCAGGCGAAAAATTGTGGGATAATTATAATTGGGAGAAAGGATATCATTATCCCATACATTATGTTTGTTTACCCAGGTTCCTGTTAGAATACTATTATACCCGACAGCAGAAATAGTAGGAGTCTGGTTATAACTTCCCTTTTCTCCACCTACTAATGATCTCGCAAAGCCATTGGATCTGGCAATTCTTTTTAAGTTTGGCAGTTCTGATTTCTCAATGACGTCGGCAGCAATGCCATCTAC
>JBPPMM010000011.1:0-2224 GCA_051306075.1 Chitinophagaceae bacterium | reverse complement strand
TAAGTTGTGTATAAGAGACAGAAGGTAAATCACAAAGGTAAATATCCTCGGTTAATAAATAATTTAATGTTAAGAAACAAAGCTTTGCCGACAAGTTCAAAAGCAAACCAAAAGACACGGTTGTGTTAGTTGGAGACTCCTTAGCTAGAGGAGTTGGTGCAAAGTTGGACAAGCAGAGCAACATGTTCTCGACGGTGAGCATAGGTGGAGCGCGAATTGAGACCGTTACAGATGAAGTAGGGACGATGGAAGATAAAGAAGATAGGCATCTCGTAATTATAGCCGGGACAAACAATGTACAGAAAGAAGGCAGTACGGAAATTCTATCGAAATTCAGCACACTGATAGAAGTTAGCAAAGGCGTAACAAATCGTAAGATAAGCATCTGCGGCATTCCAAGGAGAACCGATCTATCCTCCTATCAAGATAGCCGTAGATTTGGAGTGAATATGCGACTAAAAGAAATGTGTATTGAGCAGGGTATCGAGTACATTTGAGTACGAACCGCAAAACAGCAGATTGGCACGAGATGGTCTTCATCTTAACCATCTAGGCCAAGATGAACTAGGTGCGATTATTTTCAAGCATGCGAGGTCTTTTTTAGTGTAGCAGTGCGCACTCAATCAGATGTGAGTGCGAAAGGAGATAAACATAAGAAATCGCAGTCAAATAGGCCTAAAGGTGTGAAAGGTAACAATAACATTATAAATAAGAACAAGTCAGCCAAAAGGGAAAATAGTACATCTACCGATAAGATAGTCAAATCACGTATTAGTATTAATAATAGTAGCTCAGTAAGAAATAACGTGACAACCAAGACTGTTGTTAAAAATAGTAAAACAATAGCAGACAGAAGTACCGGTACGCTAAATTGTCTGTATCTGAACGCCAGAAGTATTGTAAACAAACATTCCGAATTAGAAATCTACGTTAATGATGAAAATATAGATATAATCGGTATTACTGAAACTTGGATGACCAGCTCAATATCAGATAACGAAATGAATATAGATGGATATACGCTATTGAGACAAGACCGAAATGATGAAATTAAACAGCGAGGGGGCGGTGTAGCGTTATATATTCGAAACAATCTAAATTTTGTTCGTAGAGATGAATTATATGCGACAAATTTTCCGGAATCTATTTGGTGTAGCATACAATGTGCTGGGGAAAATACATTAATAGGGGTGTGCTATAGAGCGCCGGATTGCTGTAGTGTGAACGATGAGGCATTGTATTCGTTAATTGATATGGTTAGTAAGGAAGACGTAATAATCATGGGTGATTTTAATTTTCCTCAGTTTAACTGGAATAGAATAGAAACTTTAGACGTAGAGCATCCATTTATTGAATGTATCAATGACAACTTTTTATCGCAATTAGTAGAGGAACCTACAAGAGGAAGCAATTACTTAGATTTATTATTTTGTTCAGAGTGCAGTTTAATTGAGAATGTGATTGTGGGCGAACCTTTTGAAACAAGCGACCATCAAGTGATACGGTTTAATTTAGTTGGAAAACGAGTTTTAAGTGTACAAGTAAAAAAATATTTTAACTACTTTAAGGCTGACTATGACGCAATTAGATTTTATGCGCGATCTAGAAACTGGGAGTCAACATTGGGTAATTCGAATGTAGACGAAATATGGCAAGCTTTAAAAATGGATTTGGTTGACATTAGAAATAAATTAGTTCCATTGAGTAAACCCAGACGTAGTAAATGCAAGTGGGTTACAAAAACAGTAACAAAACTAAGAAAAGCAAAGAAAAATGCATGGATTAAATATGTTAATGGTGGCAGGAATTGTAAACTTTACGATGCGTATAAAACTAAATTGAGAAAATCGGTCAGAGAAAATAAGAACGCACAATGTAATTTTAAGGAAAACTTGGCTAAGAATGTAAACAACGACAGTAAAAGTTTTTATTCATATGTTAGAAGCAAGCAGAGATCAAAGGTAAGAGTTGGCCCGTTAAAAGATAACACTGGAAATGTAATTTCAGACAATAAAACAACCGCAGATGTTTTCAATAAATATTTTTCTAGCGTATTCACCATTGAAAACTTAAGTTCTATTCCGAATCCTGTCAATATATTTAATCACCCAATGTCTGAAAGTCTTACTGATTTAGTAATAAGTGAGGAAATAGTAGGTAACAAATTATACAACCTGGATTCATGAAAATGTCAGGGTCCAGATGAAATCAATCCAAAGTTACT
>JBPPMM010000007.1:0-3743 GCA_051306075.1 Chitinophagaceae bacterium | reverse complement strand
ATAGCAGGCATCAGTCCATACCCACTGCTAGCCAGGGAATTTATGCGGGAACCTATAATGAAAACCTTTTGATAAAAGCGGAGCCAGGGAATCTGATCTCAGCGACCAGCAAAAAGAATTTCTTACCAGGGATAATCTCCGGCATGTTTTAATTACTTCGGTGCAAGACCAGGAAACCGCTGTGGCATGGAACAATAATGTGCAGGCGTTTGCCGAAGGTGCCGGACTCGGCATTCCGGTGAACAACAGTTCAGATCCCAGGCATGGCACAGTGGCCCGAGCTGAATACAATGCCGGAGCCGGCGGCATTATTTCTATGTGGCCCGGTTCACTTGGGCTGGCTGCTTCTTTTGACCCTGATATTGTTCAAAAATTCGGGAAAATTACCGCTATCGAATACAGGGGACTGGGGATAATTACGGCGCTTTCGCCACAAGTTGATTTGGCTACCGATCCGCGATGGAACCGTGTAAGTGGCACATTTGGCGAAAGCCCAAAACTGGCCGCCGATATGGCGCAAGCTTATATTGATGGGCTTCAAACTTCTGTCAGCACAAAAGAAATAGGCGGCGGATGGGGGTATTTCAGTGTAAATGCAATGGTGAAACACTGGCCTGGCGGTGGCAGCAGCGAGGCCGGCAGAGATCCCCATTACGGTGTGGGAAAATATGCTGTGTACCCTGGCAATAACTTTTTAAAGCACTTTATCCCTTTTACGGAAGGGGCATTTAAGCTAAAAGGCAAAACCAAAATGGTTTCTGCCCTGATGCCCAGTTATGCAATAGCTTACCATCCTGGTATAAAGAACGATGAAAAAACGGGCAACAATTATAATCCTTACATGGTAACCGAGCTGCTGCGAAAAAAATATAAATACGAGGGAGTAGTTTGTACTGAATGGAATATTACCGCCGACGAAACATCTGTGCATCTGTTTACATCCGGAAAGCCCTGGGGCGTTGAAAATCTATCCGTCGCCCAACGACACTATAAAGCATTGATGGCTGGTGTGGATCAGTTTGGCGGCAACAACGATGCCGCCCCGTTGATAGAAGCTTATTATATGGGTGTAAAAGAGCAAGGTGAAAAATTTATGCGGGATAGATTTGAGCAGTCCGCGGTACGTTTATTATTAAATATTTTTCGCACCGGCTTATTTGAAAATCCTTATCTCGATTCTGTTCACTCAAAATCAATTGTCGGAGATCAGGGATTTATGAGGGAAGGATATAAGGCACAACTGAAATCAATAGTGATGTTAAAAAACAAAGCGGCAGTACTGCCCTTGCCAAAAAAAACTGCTGACGACGCTGGGGGCAAAAAAGTGTATATCCCCAAAAGATACCGACCTGCTGGAACAGATTTTCAGGGCATTCCCACTGCGGAGCTGAATGACTATCCTGTCAGCTTGCCCATTGTAAATAAATATTTCACAGTTACCGACAATCCCGATGAAGCGGATTATGCATTGATTTTTATTGAAAGCCCCAATACCGGAAACGGGTACCGCGTCGAAGATGTAAAAACCGGCGGAAATGGTTATGTTCCCATCAGCCTGCAATACGGCGAATATACAGCTACTGATGCCCGTGATTCCAGTATAGCAGGCGGTGATAAATTTGAAGCCTTCACCAACAGAGCCTATAAAGGCAAGTCTGTAAAAGCTATCAATATCACCGACCTTGCCATGGTAACAGAAACATACACAAGAATGAAAGGCAAGCCGGTGATTGTGTCTGTAAACATGAACAACCCGATGGTGTTTTCTGAATTTGAAATAGAAGCGGATGCAATACTTGTCAGCTTTGGTGTACAGGATCAGGCTATACTCGATATCCTTACCGGCCAGGCTGAGCCCACCGGCTTATTGCCTATGCAAATGCCCGCCAATATGAATACAGTGGAAACTCAAAAGGAAGATGTTTCCTTTGACATGGAATGCTATAAAGATTCGCTGGGCAATGTGTACAATTTTGGATTTGGGCTCAACTGGAAAGGTGTGATAAATGATGCCAGAACGAAGAAGTATAAAAAGAAATAAAACTGTAATAGACCAGGATTTCTCTTTTGTTTAGAACAATTCCAAATGCTGCTTAAAAAAATCCGGGGAAAGAGTTATCTATTCACAGAAATAGCCGTTCCTGCATCCGAGGGATATGAAATGGTCCCGGCCTTCCAGCTAAAACAATCTGAAGCCAATGATAACAACACCAACCTCATTCTAAAAAGCAAACATAATATCGTAGCCTGCCGCACATTAAAAGAAATGGAAGAACAATTGAAGGATTTTTTATTTTTCGTCAGGGTAGACTATTCTTAACTGGTTAACCTGAACGAACTATCATTATTGATAGCTTATTTTTCCAAATTTCTTTTCTAAATAAGGCAAATTAAAAGTTTGTTTCTCCGCCGGTATCTTATTCCGACAAATTACAGTTAAAAGCCGCTGATTACTCCCCGGCCCTTGTATCGGCTTTACCAGCAAACTACAGTATCATTTTGTTGACCACATACATGATAACCTGTATGGTTCACGGTCCTATTCTTCATTCGGCGATTATGCAAATGAAGCAGCCTGGTCCAGGGTGCTGGCAGGAATACATTATAAGCCCACCGCCGGCGTAAGTATTACTATTGGAAAAAAGTTGGGCGATTAGTAAATAATATGAAATTTAAAAGATAAACGGATCCGTCTTATAAACGGGAGGTTATCATTTAAATGATAACCTCCTTAATGTATAAAAACATTTATACCGCCCCATTGCTGATGAAAAAAAAGTTCAATCATTAATTCATAATAGATGTGGAAGTATTGAATTATCAAATGTGTTTGCCATTCATCCTTCGCCCTCTTGTTTTAACATTTTAAATAATAAAGGTTGTTTAGAACAACAAATAATGATTCAAAGTACAATACCATAGTTTCAGTTTCTGTTTAGGTTACTTCAGCTGTTTTTATGATTTTGAAAATATGAATTGGTGCAACAAACTTGTTTACCAGAAATAGATAATCGCTTGGGTTTATTTTTTTATACCAATAGTTTTACTACAGATTTAATTTTCTAACCAAAATAAATAAGAGTTTTTTCCTAAAATTGTTTCCCCCTGTTCTAATATTCCGACCAATAACTACTGCTAGCCGATAATTACTCAAACACACTTGATCAGATAATTCTGTACTTGATTTTTGACCATAAGCAAACAAATTATTATAACCTTCTAAACCTAAAACAATGAAAAAACAATTTATTTCCTTTATCTGCGCCGGCGTAGTGTCTATGCTAACTATCAATCTTTCTTTTGCACAGGAAGAAAGTTTTAAAGAATTGCCTCCTATTACCATTAGTGCTTCCACTTCCAATGTCAGCGCCAGGGTAAACAAATCATTTAACCAGTATTTTAAAGGAGCTTCGTATCAGCGCTGGTACCAGCTAGATAAAAATTTCCTGGTAAAATTTATCCAGAATGAACAGGAAAACAGGGCCTTGTTTACAAAAAACGGCTCATTGATTTACCATATCAGTTATGGCACTGAAAAACATCTGCCAGCTAATGTAAGAGGTCTTGTAAAAAGCAATTATTATGACCAGAACATCACGAGGGTATTGAAAGTAAACCAGGACAGAAGAAATATCTGGGTGATCAGTATGGAAGACGCCAAAGATATTGTGATGGTAAGAGTAGAGGATATGGAACTGGAAGAAACCCAGAGGATGCATAAAACAAATTAAAAATCGTTTGGC
>JBPPMM010000074.1:0-5851 GCA_051306075.1 Chitinophagaceae bacterium | reverse complement strand
ACCGGGGTGTCGCCGTTTTTCCTTATCCTATTTGATAAGCTCCGTTACCTTTTCCAATTTATAATCAGCACCACGCCTGATGGCTTCTATTGTGGGACCGGCACTCTCTTCGGGCTGTACACACAGCCATGTCTTTGGATAATTTTTGTCTATCACCAACCTGAACAGGGGTAAACGAAAACGGACTTTTGTTTCGGGCAAGGTCACATCGGGTATCAGCCATGCAGAATTACCGTAAGCCCCTCCGCCTGTTTCCTCCCCCACTATGGTCACATTATCCTGCTTTATCAGAGAACTGGCAAAAAGTGTAGTGGCTGAAAAAGAATTACCCCCGGTAAGAAGATATACCTCACCGTCAAAATGATTTTTTCTTTTGGGCTTGAAAAGTGTTTTTTCAAAATACCGGAAATGATAATAGCCATCCGCTTTTTTCCGGGTAAAAAAAGTGATGAACAAACGATTAAAAAAATCATTCTTTATATAGCAACTGTATTTTTTTCTTTTGGTGATGGCATACAGGGAGTCGCCAACTTTAAACTTGTGGTTGCTGATATAGCGGGTAATGAATGTTGAATTGGTTACATTGCCGCCTCCGTTTCCTCTTACATCTACCACCAGGTAACTGATCTTTTTTTTCTTTAATTTTTTAAAGGAACGCCGAAAAAATCCTTTCAATCCAAAGCCCCGGCCAAAAGTATTAAGATCCATAATAGCCACTCCGTCAGAAGTATCCATTTTTAATGCTCTTACAGCATCACGCCGCATATTTTTTCTTTCCTTTTGAGAAGGCTGAGGCACCTGCCTGGTGGTATGAATAGCGGACCGGCCTATAGTATCCGAAGCAGGGCGATACGGAACGATCACAGTATTTTTAGTTTCACCGGTGCTATCTTCATACTCTATCTTATAGCTATTGGAAAACCCAAATATGGAAGAATATAAAGAACCAAAGTATCCCCGGTTGCTAAGCGATTGGTATTTGTGAGTTGTATTATATCCGTCGGTAGAGATATAATCAAAAAGCGTATCAACTATTTTATCTATTGGGCGACCATTTATCTTTTTGATCATCGTTCCTCTTACCAGCAGGCTGTCGGTTCGGTTCAGGTTAGCAGCCACAACGGCCGTGTCATTCCATATTTTCAGGCTGAGAGGAAATACCCTCGACATGCGGATAGTATCAATATATCTTGAATAATTTTTTGAAGCTCTTATGGAAGTATGACCACAATTGATCCTGGCGGTAACATATGCAAGTACTTTCCTGAAACTGGTCTCTGTTAAAGAATCATTCAATTGCTCACGGCCGCTTTTAAAATAATATTCCATGCTGTCCTTACTCTGGTACCAATACAAACCAGGATGCGCTTCCTCCAGTATTTGTTGAAAAATGGAATAATCTTTCTGTAATTCTTCAGGCGAATATTTTTTTGCAGCAGAAAAGGAAGACCTGTTTACGGCACAGCCGGCCATTGAACCAACACAAAATAAAATCAGCAATATGCGCATAAGGTTTATTACAATAAAAATATTTATTTCCCGGGGTAACAGTTTAACAAGGTATAAAAATTCTTTTTTCACCGGGCATCTGCAGAAAATTTTTATAGGGAATATAAAATCTTATTTACGCAGGTGATTCCACCCCTGCGCAGTAACCGGGTATTTACTGCCACCTTTTGTAATAATAGTAGCTTCCTTTTCAGGCTCTGTCATATATCCTACTACACTGATTTGCTCATTCAATACCAATTTATCATAATCATCCTGGGCTATGGTAAATAGAAGTTCATAATCCTCACCGCCGCTTAACGCACAGGCGGTAGGATCCAATTCAAATTTATAAGCAGCTGTTTTCATTTCTTCTGCTATCGGTATTTTTTCCTCATACAAAACACAGCCCAGGTTGCTTTGCTTACAGATATGTAATATTTCTGAACTTAACCCATCGCTGATGTCCATCATAGAAGTAGGTACTATTTCTGATTTTTCAAAAAATTCAATGATGTCTTTCCTTGCTTCGGGTTTTAAAAGTTTTCCGATTACGTAGGATTCACCTTCCAGGTCGGGTTGCACACCGGGGCTTTCCATAAAGATCTTTTTTTCCCTCTCCATAAAAAGTAACCCAACATAAGCTGCACCCAGGAAGCCGGTTACGCAAAGCAGGTCTCCTTTATTCGCTGTACTTCGTTTTACATATTTATCAGGGGACACTTCACCAATAGCAGTTACAGAAATAATGAATCCTTTTTGAGAAGATGTAGTATCTCCACCTACCAGGTCTGCACCATACGCTGCGCAGGCGGCATATACTCCTTCATAAAATTCACTCAATGCCTCCACACTGAAACGGTTGCTGAAGCCAAGGCCTATTATGATTTGGGTGGGTGTTGCATTCATCGCATAGATATCGCTAAGATTAACCACCACACTTTTATAACCCAGGTGTTTCAGGGGTGTATACATCAGGTCAAAATGCACTCCTTCAATCAACAGGTCAGTGGTAACAACAGTTTGTTTGCCAAAGTGGTCAATCACTGCAGCATCATCACCTACTCCTAATAAGGAAGATGCATTTTGTAATTCAATATTTTTAGTCAGGTGTTCTATTAAACCAAACTCCCCCAAAGAGGATATTTCTGTTCTTTCGTTACTCATGTCTTTTTATTGTCAATTGGATGTCTTTGATTTCATTAGGATCTCACTCCTGTTAAATCATCAATTATTTTAAAGAGTTTTATTGTTATTAATGATCGCAAGCATTTCACCATGAATTTTTCCATTGGTAGCAAGGATCCGGTGCTGGTAAGGCGAAAATTTTTCTCCCCTGAAGTCGGTAACCTTTCCGCCGGCCTCTTCTACAATAATATAACCTGCCGCACTATCCCAGGCCTCCAGCTTGTGCTCATAAAAACCATCAAATCGTCCTGCAGCCACCCAGCAAAGATCAATGGCAGCAGAGCCAAGCCGCCTTACCGGAACGCCCTTGCGAATAAAACTTTCAAATACTTCCAGTGGGCCATGGGCCATATCAAGATAAGTATAGGGAAACCCGGTCACCAGGCATGCGTTTATTGTTTCTGTTTCTGAGCTTACCTGTATGGGTTTATCATTCAGCGTGGCTCCCTTTCCTTTTTCTGCAAAAAATAATTCCTGCAAGTGAGGATTATAAACACAACCCATTATTATTTCTCCTTCCTGTTCCAGCCCGATGGATACGCAATTAAGTGGGATACCATGGGCAAAATTGATAGTACCATCTATAGGATCAATGATCCATTTAAATTTGAATCCTGAACGATCATGCCTGCTTCTTCACTTAATATATAATGATCAGGAAATTTATCTTTGATTATTGCCATGATGGCTTTTTCAGAAGCATGATCGGCCTCAGTTACTGGGTTATTAATCCCTTCCTTATTGGTTATTTTAAAATCAGTATTGAAAAAACGGACAATTTCTGCAGCGCCGGCCCGGGCGGCCTCAATAAGAGTGGTTTTAAGCATGCGCAAAGATACCGCCATCAAATAAAGGAGGAAAATGAAATCTGCAATTATGATACACCATGAAATGAGTCATTAAAATTTCGGGTTATACCAGCCAGCGATGAATCCCTCCAACGGTGTGACCATGTGCCAAACAAAAAAATAAAAAATATACAAATGAAAACTTCGTACTTCGTATATCTAACATCTTACACTTTTGCTTTTATCTGTTATTATAGTCAATTATAATGTAAAGCACTTCCTGGAGCAATGTCTTTACTCCGTATCGAAGGCTATTGCTGCCAGTTCGGGAAATGCAAATGCCGGAGAAGTTGAAGTCATTGTTATTGATAACAACTCCCGGGATAATAGTTTGAACTACCTGCAGCCAAAATTTCCTGGCATCCGCTTTATTGCAAACACCGTAAACCTGGGGTTTGCCAAAGCCTGCAACCAGGGTGTAAAGCAAGCCTCAGGAAAATATATTTTATTTCTCAATCCCGACACCATTCTGCCTGAAAATTGTTTTCAGAAATGCATTGCTTTTTTTGAATCGCATCCGGATGCAGGAGCAGCAGGAATAAAAATGCTGGATGGCAGCGGCCGTTTCCTTAAAGAATCAAAACGATCTTTTCCTTCCCCTCTTACTTCGTTATTTAAACTGTCAGGCCTGTCCACTTTATTTCCTCATTCAAAAATTTTTTCAAGATACCACCTGGGTCACCTGGATCCTTATAAAGATCATGAAGTGGATGTGCTGGCCGGAGCTTTTTTGATGGTAAGAAAAGAAGTGCTGGATATCACAGGTGGATTTGATGAAATATTTTTTATGTATGGCGAAGATGTAGATCTGAGTTATCGCATACAAAAAACATTGAATCCGGTTACCGGAACTTATTATAAGAATTATTATTTTTCAGGAAGCCCGGTTATACATTTTAAAGGCGAGAGTACAAAGAGAGAAAGCATGAATTATGTACGCATGTTTTATAAGGCCATGAGTATTTTCGTACGTAAGCATTATGGAGGAAGCAGGGCCGGTTTTTTTAATTTTATGATTCACCTGGCCATATGGATGCGGGCTATGATGGCAGGAACAGGAAGATTTATCCGCCGGATCGGTTTACCTCTTATCGATGCCGGGTTGATACTTTTATCTTTCTGGATGGTTAAAACAGTATGGAGTAAATACGTAAGACCCGACGTGCAATACGATAATCATTTATTGTGGATAGCTATTCCGGCGTTTACTATACTATATCTCATCACAGCTTATTATGCCGGTTTATACGACAGGTGGTATAAGCGGTCTGAATTAGTTCGGTCCACACTGGTAGCCACCATTGTATTACTTGCAGTATACTCCTTGTTGCCCGAAGAGTATCGTTTTTCACGAGCCATCATTCTATTTGGCGCCGTTCTTTCGTTTATTATTATAGGGCTGCTCAGGCGGCTGTTGGTTGCAACAGGAGTATTAGGTAGCAGCAGGAAGTTAAAGGAACATGCCAGTACACTGATCATCGGATCGGCTATAGAATTTGAAGAAACATTGCAACTGATGAAAGATGCCGGCATGCAGGAAAAAGTATTGGGCCGGGTAGCAGTAGAGGACAATGATCACACTGCAATCGGTCATTGGTCAAAACTGGAATTGCTTTCTCAAACCCTGCCATTTAATGAGGCTATATTTTGTGAAGGATCACTCTCATTTAAAAATATTATTGAATCATTACATTTAGTTGGTTATAAAATAAAAGTAAAGATCCATGCCTCCGGCAGCCATAGTATTGTTGGGAGCGATTCAAAAGAAAATACCGGCGAAGCTTTATCCGGCGAAAATGGAATTAACCTGTCCGATCCTTATTACCGGAGATTAAAACGATTACAGGATGTGGCTGTTTCCATAATAGCCCTGGTTAGTTTTCCTTTTCATTTGTTTGCAATGAAAAAACCATTTGCGTTCTTTGTTAACTGCTTCACTGTATTGTTTGCTCAAAAAACCTGGGTAGGCTATGCAGCCGGGAGTTCCGGCTTACCTGTGCTGCGTCCATCTGTTATTTCTGTCAATGGCATACCCAATGCCTTGAAACAGGAGTTGCCACTGCAAAGTTTGCAAATACTTGATTATTGGTATGCCCGGGAGTATGAACCTGCAAATGATTTGAAAATAATTTGGAAGGCCTACAAAAGATTGGGAGGATAGATTACAAGTGTTGAAGAAGAAGGATAATAAAATATTAAATTCAATATCATATAATTTGCCCGCTATGATGACCAGGAGTACACCACCACATGCCAATTGCGTATTGTTTACCTTCGCAGCCTGAACATAATAACATTGTAACTTTAAACCACCATTGTCCGAAGCT
>JBPPMM010000699.1:0-24029 GCA_051306075.1 Chitinophagaceae bacterium | reverse complement strand
GAGGCCGAGGCTGAGGAATATTCTGCAGAAAGTATGGAAACAGAGGCAAGCTATGATGATATCCAGGACATAAGCATGGCTGCAGCTGATGAAGAAGGAATTATCAGCGCAGGCAGGGGACAAGATGTTCGCCCATTCCCATTTTCCAGATTACGTGTACGTATAGGAGCCAAAGCTGTTATTACCGTAACACCTAATGAGAATACTTATCCCAAAACAGTCACTATAGATTTTGGTGCAGGTGATAATTGTCCTGATGGTAAATACAGGAAAGGAAAAATCGTATTGGCCTTTACAGGTCCTGTTCGTCGTCCTGGTTCTGTTGTCACCATAACGCTGGTTGATTTCCAGATTGGCCGTGTTAAAATTGAAGGTACCAAGGTGATAACTAATCTTAGTGAAAACGGAATTGTCAAATTTTCTGTTTTAGTTACCGGAGGTAAAGTAATTTTTCCAAATGGCCGTGGCTATGCATATGAAAAACTAAAATATGTAAAACAAATTGCCGGAAGCGCTACAACTGAAATCAATGATGATGTATATGCCATAGAAGGTTTTTCCAAAACCACATATAAAAATGGTGTTGTCATTGCCATCAATATTAAAGAAGCATTAATCAAAAAAGTTAGCTGCGCCTGGATCAGTGAAGGTGAATTGGCGGTAAAAATTAAAGATCATGAATTTTTGCTGAATTATACTTTCCCGAATAACGGAGACTGCGATAATAAGGCATTATTGAAATGGAAAAATAAAGAGCAAATTATTTTGCTGCCCTAATCGTTTAAATAACCGGAGATCTCAGCATCCTTCCCACCGTCCAGGGAAGGATGTTTTATTTTCTTACCCTTATAAACAGGAGCAGTTGTTGATCATCCTTTTTTTTGATCAGTGCCTGCCTTTTCTATTTTTCCTTTTGGAAATTCTTATTGATCCAAATAACTGCCTTTTTTACATAATATTCTTCATCTTTTTCTAAAGAGGCCACTAATTTTTTAATCGTTGGATGCCATTCCTTTTTTCTTGTATACCATTCTATCATCACCAATGAAAGCCTTCGTTGCCAGAAATCAGGTGATTGATTATATTTTTTCGCTAATTCAAAAATTTCGTCTTGGTGGGTTTTAATTATCGATTTTAAACCCTGCATTCCCAGGGTGTCACATACTGCCCAATTGCCAATGTCATTGGCAAAAAGCCGGAAATTACGAATAGAATGTTCGGGATCTTTTTTTGCCATCCTACCCAGCAACTTGGCTGCAAGCATTTTTTCTTCCATGACTCCGGCCTTCCAAAGTTCTTCAGTAAGGCACATGCCGCTGTTTTTATATTTTGAGGCAAGTTCATTTATTACCGGCATTCTTACGCCATACATTTTTTCTATTCCCGGAATAAACTTTTCATGCGCTGCGGTGGCAGCCGGGCTGCTTTTTGCTCTTAAAATTTGCTGTATAGTTAATAATTCCTCACTCATTTTGTCATTGGTTAAACTGGTTTATGAATTGACATTCCCTTTTGGATTTACCGGCAGGTTATTACTCAAATCAAATTTCAGCATCGTAGTTTTGCCCGCAAATCTATCGCAATGCGGATAAATCGATTTTCTCTTTTTTGTTTAGGTATTTTTTTTATATCCGGCTGCACCCCATCTAAAAAAATAAATTATAATGTTGCCGGCGGCATAAAAGAATTGCGGTTCATCAATGAATATATAGTGCCTCACAATCTTCAATTTAAAGGAACTACTATTGGAGGTCTTTCAGGAATTGATTATGATAAATCACGGGATGTATTTTATATGATCTGTGACGATCCTTCAGCGAAAAGCCCTGCCAGGTATTATACTGTTAAGTTACCAATAAGCAAAATGGGTATTGATAGTGTATTATTCACTGATGTCACTGTCATATTAACCAAGGAGGGAGTTCCTTATCCTGATATTACAAAAGATCGTATCCATTCAGCCGATCTTGAAGCGATGCGATATGATCCTTCTAAAGACTTAATGATAAGAAGTACTGAAGGACAAAGGGTGATAAAAAGTCTGGAATTACAAAACCCTGATATTATTATTATGAACAGAAAAGGCCAATATATTGACAGTTTTGAATTGCCTGCTAATCTTCAGGTAAAGTCTGATGAAATGGGACCACGTCATAACAGTGTGTTTGAAGGCCTGGACTTTTCCGATAATTACCGTTTTCTTTTTGTTAGCGTGGAAGAACCATTGTATGAAGATGGTATGAAAGCTGGCACTGGTGATTCAACCGCCTGGGTTAGGTTTCTTAAATTTGATATGGAAACAAAAAAGCAGGTGGCGCAATATGCTTACCAGCTTTCTTCAGTTCCCCATCCTGCAGATCCGCCGGGGGCTTTTAAAGTGAATGGCGTTTCGGATATATTAGCGACAGGCAATGATAGCTTTCTTGTTATTGAAAGAGCTTTTTCAACAGGCCGGATTCCTTCTGATGTGCGGATTTACCTGGCTAATGCAAGCCGGGCTGAAAATATAACACCTGTTTCATCGCTCAAAACTGATCCTCCTAAAAAGCCAATGAGCAAAAAATTATTACTGGACATGAATAAGAATCTGAAACAGGTTATATACAATATAGAAGGTGTATGTTTTGGTCCACAACTTTCCAATGGCCACCAAAGCATGATTTTTGTAACGGACAATAATTTTAATCCTAAAGAAAAAACACAATTTTTATTATTTGAAGTAATACCATAGTTGCCGGCTAAAATACCAGAAGAGGCTTGCGCCGAATGATAAAATTTGAACCTATTTGATCGCAAAGTCTAAAACATTTTCTCTAAAGCCATTTCTTTTTTATCTTTCGTTCTATTTAACTGCATATGAGAGTAATCCCTTTTATCATTTCCACTATTATTACTACGGGTCTTGTAATTATTTGTAACAAGAAATGGGGATCTGTGCCGCCGATAGGTAAATTCATGAGTCCGCAGCATGGCTTTTGGCAAAATGCGGAAGCAACTGATCATGATTTTAGTGAGGACCTGAAGTTTACTGGTCTGAAAGATAAAGTGCATGTCTCTTTTGATGAAAGACTGGTCCCCCACATTTTTGCTACTAATGATGACGATGCCTATTTCGTGCAAGGATATTTGCATGCTAAATTCAGGTTATGGCAAATGGAGTTTCAAACTCTTGCCACTGCTGGAAGAATTAGCGAAATAGTGGGTGAAAAGGCTGTTAACTATGACAGGGAACAACGCCGCATGGGACTAACATTTGCTGCCGAGAATATGGCGCAGGCGATTGAAGAAAATGAAAAAACCAGGGATGCTGTTCATAGCTATACCGCCGGTATTAATTCATTTATAGAAAACATGAAGGAAAGTGAATTGCCTGTTGAGTATAAATTGCTTGATTATAAGCCTGAGAAGTGGAGTACTTTAAAAACAGCCCTTTTTATAAAGCAATTGACAAAGACTTTATCAGGATATTCGTATGCTAACGATTTTCAATATAGCAACCTGCTCACTGTTTTTTCCGATGCAGAAATTAAAATTCTTTTTCCTTATTTCCAGGATTCGCTGGTTCCAATCATCCCTAAAAGCACCGTATACCATCCTGCACCGTTTACTCCGATCGTTCCTTTTGACTATGATTCAGCTTATCTCCACCGGAAAAATTTGATTGACATTACTCAAACGGAAAGAACGACACCGGGAACCGGAAGTAATAATTGGGCTGTAAGTGGAAGCAAAACTCAAAGTGGGTTTCCCATATTATGCAATGACCCTCATCTCGATCTCACAGTTCCTTCCATTTGGTATGAACTGCAGATGAACACGCCATCATATAATGCTTATGGTACATCATTTCCTGGTATCCCCGGAGTGGTGATCGGTTTTAATGACAGCATTGCATTTGGATTCACAAATGGTGGTATTGATGTAATGGATTTTTATGAAATAAGGTTTAAAGATGATTCAAAAAAACAATATTGGTATAATGATAAATGGACAGATAGTAAAATTAGAATTGAGGAAATAAAAACAAGAAACGGCAAGTCAGTTAATGATACAGTGGCCTATACCATATTCGGACCTGTAATGTATGATAAAAGTTTTACCAGCCCGTCCTCAGGGGACAAAGCAATAGCGGTAAGATGGAAAGCACATGATCCGTCGAATGAATTGCTGATGTGGTGGTGGCTTGACAGGGCAAAAAATTATGAGGATTATTATGAAGCGATAAAATATTTTACCTGCCCGGTACAAAATATTGTTTTCGCCTGCAAACGCGGAGACATAGCAATCTGGCAACAAGGAGATGTTCCACTCCGGTGGCCAAGACAAGGCGTGTATGTTATGCCCGGGCAAAATGACGAGTATAAATGGCAGGGAATTATATCCCGTGAAGCCAACCCGCATGTTATAAATCCTGAAGAAGGTTTTGTCAGCAGCGCCAACCAACGGGCTACAGATTCTACTTATCCTTATTATGTGCCGGGTGATTTTGCCGTATACAGGGGATACCGGATCAACCGGCAGTTGAGTAGTATGAACAGGATAACTATTGAGGATATGATGAAATTGCAGAACGATAATCATAACACAAGAGCAGAGATCATCCGTCCCTTACTCATTCAACAAATAGATGAAAGCAAGTTAACGGCAGCGGAAAGAAAACTATTTCAAATTTTTAAAAACTGGA
The DNA here is from genome assembly GCA_051306075.1 of Chitinophagaceae bacterium. Taxonomy (GTDB): domain Bacteria; phylum Bacteroidota; class Bacteroidia; order Chitinophagales; family Chitinophagaceae; genus Terrimonas_B. The sequence goes on along the minus strand of JBPPMM010000699.1, from coordinate 19,345 downwards.
ACCTTGAAAACAACCCGGATGAAAGTGGCCCGGCTATTTTCAGCAATTGGATAGACAGCCTGAGGAGCAAGATATGGGGCGATGAATTTTTAAGGGTAAATAACCCAATTTTCCCGGAACTGTCGACCCTGATTGATGGTTTATTAAAGGATGCATCATTTATTTATGCAGACGATATTAATACTTCCCAGGTGGAAACTGTTTCGGATATGGTGACGGCCAGTTTTAAATCAATGGCGCCTTTCTTGTTGACAAAAGAAAGGGAAAATAAATTGACCTGGGCCGCCTATAAAAATACCACAGTTTATCACTTGTTAAAAAATAATGCTTTGCCTTTCGCGATACAGGGCATATCGAATGGAGGCGGTGAAGAAATTATTAACGCTACTTCACACAGTAATGGACCCAGCTGGCGCATGATTGTACATCTTTCAACAATTACAGAAGCATATGGAGTTTATCCGGGCGGACAAAGTGGAAATCCCGGCAGTAAATATTATGACAATTTTATTGATACCTGGGCTGCAGGAAAATATTATAGTTTATGGGTGATGAAGAAATCAGATGAAATTGATGAAAAAGTAAAATGGACTATAGTATTTGATAAAAAATAATTGGGTATTATTCCCGGAGATTAGCGTAAAGAATTTTTTGAAAACATTTAGAAAATTATACTTCACCATAAAATAAACATAACTGCGATCATGAAATTTTTCGCCACCTTTCTTTTAACTGCATTGCTTTCATTTATTTCTGGCTTATTCCTGCCATGGTGGGGGATAGCCATAGCCGCCTTTATAGTGTCCTTACTGGTACACCAAAAAGCCGGGAAAGCCTTTGCTGCCGCATTTGCTGCTGTGTTTTTTTTATGGATGGGACTGGCGTGGTTGATAAACAGCAAAAACGAAAATATTCTATCCTCCAGGATCGGCGAATTATTTGGGATTGGCAATAATCTCTTTTTATTAATTTTAATTTCTGCAACTATCGGAGCATTAATAGCAGGCTTCGCGGCTATGAGCGCCAGCTTTTTAAGAAGTAAAAAGGTCTGATTTTTTCTAAAAAAATTTTCATTTCAAAATAAGGAGATGGATAATTTTCTGATACTTCAGTAAAAAAAAGAAGGCAATTGTAATTGTATATTATTTTATACTTTTTCAAATACCAATGCCCTGGTTTCCTCTTATCGCCTACCTGTTTTCTCTATCTTTGCCACGAAATTTGGTTCAGCCTGCAACTGACCAATTATTAAGATTTTCACGCCTCTGGCGTGATTCAAATTTCAAACAACGATGGCATTACATAATCGTGTCTCCCGGCAGGAGCTAAAAGATCGAATTAAACAGGATCCTAATCCACGCACTACACTTTCTTTTTATTGTTATTTTAAAATCGATGACCCGGTCGATTTTCGAAATACACTTTACAAAAACCTCACTTCATTTGGAGTGCTTGGCAGAATTTATGTTGCTAATGAAGGTATCAATGCCCAGATAAGTTTGCCGGTGGAACAAATAGAAGGGTTCAAAAATTTCCTCTATTCTTTTAAGGAACTGGATGGGCTGCGATTAAATCTCGCTGTTGACGATGATGGTAAATCTTTTTATGTTTTGGATATAAAGGTTCGTTATAAGATTGTAGCTGATGGCATACATGATCCGTCATTTGATATGAAAAACAGGGGAAGATATGTCAGTGCTGAAGAGTTTAATGAATTGACCAACGATCCGGGAACAGTTGTGATGGATATGCGTAATCATTACGAATTTGAAGTGGGTCATTTTGAAGAAGCTATTGAAGTACCCAGCGATACTTTCCGCGACCAGTTACCTATGGCCGTAAATATGATGAAGGATGACAAGGAAAGGAATATCATCATGTATTGTACTGGAGGTATCCGGTGCGAAAAAGCTTCAGCGTATATGTTGCACCAGGGGTTTAAAAACGTTTTTCATTTAGAAGGCGGCATCATACAATATGCAAACCAAGTAAAAGAAAAGGCGTTAGTCAATAAATTTCATGGGAAGAATTTTGTTTTTGACCAGCGGTTGGGTGAACGAATTACAGATGAGATCATAGCCCGTTGTCACCAGTGTGGCAAACCAGCGGATACACATGTGAACTGTATTAATGATGCGTGTCACCTTCTATTCATTCAATGTGATGAATGCAAAGAAAAATTTGAAAATTGTTGTAGCATAGAATGCCGGAATTTTATCCATTTGCCGGAAGAGCTGCAAAAAGAATTAAGGAAGGGGATTGACAAAGGAAGGAATGTATTTAATAAATCGAGGGATAGGATTTTGAAATTAAAAAGAACGGATGATTGAAAATAAAATTTGTTTCAATAAGAATTCAAAAGCCTCTCAACCTTTTCCCGCTTATTCTACTATCCATCTTATACAAACTGGTTTTCCAACCTCAATTCTTTTTCCGGTATCAGTAAGCAATCCCGTTTTCATGTTTCTGCTGAAAATGACAATTTCATTGCTATCCTGGTTAGCAACCAATAAATATTTTCCCGTAGGATCGAAGTTGAAATTGCGTGGTGTTTTACCCAGGGTGGGTTGAAAACCTATTATGCTTAAATGCCCATTTTTGGGATCCAGTTTAAAAATTGCCAGATTGTTAAAGTCGCCCCTGTTTGATGCATAAAGAAATTTGCCATCAGGCGATATATTGATGTCTGCACTACTTGGGTTACCGGTACTACCACCTTGCAAAGTGCTTGTTCTTTGTAAAAATTTTAGTTTGCCATTTATATACTGATAAGCACTTACATGTCCCGAAAGTTCTTCTACTACGTAAGCAAATTTTCCATTGGGATGCATAGTGAAATGACGGGGACCTGCACCAGGCTCTGATGCAGCATATGCCGGAGTACCGGGAGTTAACTTGCCTGTCTTTTCATCAAAAGCATAAATCATTACTTTGTCAATTCCCAGGTCAGGAACATATAACCAGCGGTTGTCCGGTGATATTTTAGAGCAATGCACATGGGGTTCATCCTGCCTGCCTTTTATTTTTCCGGAACCCGTATGTGTAATATGGGTACTGGCAGCGCCAAGGATTCCATCGGGGTTTACAGGAAACACAGATAAACTACCACTGCTGTAGTTACCTGCAAACACCCACCTGCCTGTTTTATCTATCTCTGTATAGCAGGGATGATCTCCGTCTGTAGTTTGCTTGTTAAGAAAAGTCAATGTTCCGGTTTCTTTGTTAAATGAATAAGAGGAGATTTCACCACCCCCGTTATTTTTACCATTTTCATGAACGGAGTAAACAAATTTTTTATCCGGTGAAATAACAACAAAGGAAGGATTAGTTGCTTTAACATGACTTACCTCCTTGTAGCTCCCATCATCACTATTGAATTTATAAACGTAGATGCCTTCACTTTTTGCACCGGTGTAGGTACCCACTATCAGATAATTTTCCTTTTTACCTTCCTGCAACATAAAAATGGGAAGGGCGATGGTTAAAATCCAATTTTTCATTTTATTAATTTTTGTAACACTTAACATGCGTATATATTTTCTTTAACAGAAGGAACGCAAATTATGATTTTTTAATACATTTTAACAATCAGGGTTTCAACCAATCGTATTAAGGCACGGTCTTATCAATAAGAATATGTGGGGTAAATAATAGTTGTTTATAAATCAAGTATCATGAAAAGAGTAACGATAAATTCTGATCAGCAACCGTGATGATTAACTGGCGAATTCCATTTGGTTAAAAACAATAAAAAATAAACAAATGAAAAAAATTTTTACCATTTCCGCAATTTTGATCTTGGGTATCTTCTTTTTAGCAGGATGTTCCAAAAGTGGTACCGATTATGGTTATGATGAAAATTACTGGTTGAGTAAGGAAAGGGGAGAAGTGGTATATAGTGATTCCTATTGTCCCTTTTTTGTTGTACAAACGTATAGCGGATATACTATTGTAAAGGCATCGGGAGGGTTTACTCCCTATGAGGGCAGCACAATCTACGGTGATCTTAGCAGAAGGGGGTACAGGGATTTGTATAACCGGTCTGACGGAACAATTATACGCGGAGAAATAACCGATTATTGGTTAAGCTACGGAGAAGCTCAATACCTGATTGACAATCTATGTTATTAGAACAATTTAACTATGAAAACATGCCAATGCCTCCGCACAAATGCGGGGGCATTTTTATTTTAATTCATCCAGGGCTTTTTCAATTTTTTCAAATGTTGGTTCCGGCGTCAACAGCTGGGGAACAAATATTTCTCCGATAACTTTTTCATATAATTCTATATATCTTTTTGAAATAGTGTTCACCCAACCATCTGTTATATCCGGCATTATCTGTCCTTCTTTTCCCATAAAATTATTTTCAATCAGCCATTCCCTCACAAACTCTTTACTTAATTGTTTTTGACGTTCGCCTGATCGTTGACGTTCTTCAAAACCATTCGCATAAAAATATCTTGAACTGTCAGGAGTATGAATTTCATCCATCAGGTAAATGGTATTCCCGATTTTCCCAAACTCATATTTGGTATCGACCAATATTAATCCTTGCCTGGCTGCTATTTGTTTCCCACGGTCAAAAAGTTGTAAAGCGTATTCACTGAGTATATCCCAGTCTTTCTCAGTTGCTATCCCCTTGGAAATTATTTCCTCAGGGGAAATATCTTCATCATGACCCTGTTCAGCTTTTGTTGAAGGGGTAATAAGAGGAGAGGGGAAATAGTCATTTTCCTTTAAACCTTCAGGCATTATTGCGCCGCATAATACCCGTTTTCCTTCAGAATAAGTTCGCCAGGCATGACCCGTCAAATTACCACGAACGACCATTTCTATTTTGAAAGGAACACATTTTTTACCAATAGAAGCGTTGGGGGCAGGTACGCTTTCTAACCAATTCGGACATATATCTTCAGTTGCTTTCAGCATGAATGCAGCAATCTGGTTGAGCACTTGTCCTTTAAAAGGTATCAATTTTGGCAAAATGACATCAAATGCAGAAATGCGATCGGAGGCAATCATAATAATCCGATCGTTTATCGAATAAACATCACGGACTTTTCCACTGTAAAATCCGGTTTGTCCTTTAAAGTTAAATGGAATCATAGTCGAAATTAAGGAGGCTTAAAATACGAAGCAGAAATGATCTATTTTAGATTTCAACAAATTGTTCTTCCGGGAATTGTCATCCCGGACTAAATAAATTTTAGGATAATCTGTACAATCCTTATTTTACTTCCCAATTACAAACTAAAATGCCTGTTTATGAAAAAAAACTGCCGCTCAATGCTTCTTGTTTTGCTGGTGGCAAACCTTATTGCTATGTCCGCATTTGCCCAATCTGTTACAATTACAGGTTTAGTTCGAAATAGTATTAATAAAAATCCTGTGCCTTCCGTTTCTGTGGTGCCCAAAGGAAGCTCTATTGGTACGTACACTGATGAAAAGGGAGAGTTTAAAATTTCTGTTGATAAAATTCCGGTTCAATTATTTTTTAGCTCCATTGGGTATGAAATGCAGGAAGTAATAATCAGCAATGGAGAGGCAGAAACTATTGTTGATTTTGTACCTGCTTCGTCCCTGGGACAAGAGGTTGTAGTGTCTGCTTCCCGTTTTGCGGAGCGGATTTTAGAATCACCGGTATCTATCGAAAGAGTGAGTGCCTCCACCATTCGTTTAGCACCCTCCTCCTCTTATTATGATATAGTAAGTGTATTGAAAGGGGTAGATGTTGTGGCTTCTTCATTAACTTTTAAAACACCAACTACAAGAGGATTTAGTGGTAGTGGTAGCACAAGATTTAACCAGATAGTAGACGGAATGGATAACCAGGCCCCCGGTCTGAACTTTTCACTTGGAAGTGTAATTGGGTTAACGGAGCTTGATGTAGAAAGCATGGAATTGTTACCCGGAGCTTCCTCCGTATTGTACGGACCTGGTGGTATGAACGGCACACTTTTAATCAATAGCAAGGACCCTTTTCGCTACCAGGGCCTTTCCTTCCAGATAAAAACCGGTATGATGCACACGGATAGCCGGGAAAGAAATATTTCACCCTATTACAATTGGTCCCTGCGCTGGGGGCAAAAGGTTTCTGAGAAGTTTGCATTTAAGATAGGCTCTGAATTAATACAAGCCCAGGACTGGCTGGCTGATGATTATAGGAATTATAAACGATTGGGAACACAGGGAACGATTGTTCCAGGTACCCGGGAAACGGATCCCAATTACGATGGGGTAAATGTTTATGGAGATGAAACGTCGATAGATCTCAAAACAAGGGTTTTGGATGCTATCGGTGTTCAGGTGCCTTTCTGGCAAAGTTATATCAGTTCATTGCCTGCAAGTATTCCTGTATCCAGAACAGGTTATACAGAAAATGAAGTTGTAAATCCTAATACGCTTAATTTTAAATTTTCCGGAGCGCTTCATTATAAGCTGACAAAAAAAATGGAGGTCATACTGGCCGGCCATTTAGGAAGCGGAAATACTGTTTATACCGGCAGCCAGCGGTATTCGCTGAAGGAATTAAAAATGGCACAGTATAAACTTGAAATAAGATCACCAAATTGGTTTGTACGAGGTTACACTACACAGGAAAACGCCGGTCAATCGCATAATCTCACCATAACTTCTCAATTATTTAATGAAGAATGGAAACCAAGTCCTACCTGGTACCAGCAGTATGGGTTTGCCTACATTAATGCAAAAATGGCCGGACGACCGGATTTGGAAGCGCATAATATAGCCCGGGGAGTAGCTGACCAGGGCCGGCCCGTTTCGGGCACATCTCAATTCAGAAATATTTTTGATGCGGTAAGAAGCAAGCCTATTCCCCAGGGGGGCAAGTTTCTGGATAGAACAGATCTTTACCTGGCTGAAGGCCAGTATAATTTTACCAGTGCTATTAAAATCTTTGAAGTTATTGTTGGAGGTAGCTGGAAACAATATGTTTTAAATAGTGAAGGCACTTTATTCGCTGACAAACCAGGAGAACCGATCAAGATAAATGAATTAGGAGCTTATGCCCAGGTGGGAAAACAAATTATAAAAAATTTCCTCAAACTAACTGCTGCCGGCCGTTATGATAAAAACGAAAACTTTGAAGGCCGGTTTACACCCAGGTTAACTGCATTAGTTAAGATCGCCACCGATCATAATGTTCGATTATCCTTTCAGACGGCATATCGTTTTCCCAGTACACAGCAACAGTGGATAGATCTGAATGCAGGATCTGGCCGGTTGCTGGGTGCCAATATTTTTTTATGGAATAAATATGACCTGATAAATAATCCGGGGTATAACCCATCTAATCTTTCCGAAAGAATCAACTATAAGGAGGTGAAACCAGAGGCAGTTACTTCCTTTGAAATAGGTTACAAATCATTGCTTGCAAAAAAGGTACTGATTGACGCCTACACTTATTTTGGGACCTATGAAGATTTTTTAACCAGGAGGGATGTGATTCAGTTTCCGGGGGGTTCACCTTCGCCAACATTCAATGGTTTTTCTATTGTGGTTAATTCTCCGGCTAAAGTTAAAACCAACGGTTGGGGTACAAGTATTGAATGGCAGTTACCGGCTAATTTTACTATAGGCGGCAATGTATCATCAGATAAAATCAAAAACGTGCCAACAGGATTTCGTGCATTTTTTGCTACCCCGGAACTGAGAACAGTTTTCTCATTTGCAAATACAGGATTTGGCCCTGAAAAACTGTTAGGATTTAATATATACTGGCGCTGGCAGGAGGGTTTCTTTTATGAAAATGATTTTGCTCAGGGAGATTTGCCGGCATTTCATACAGTAGATGCAGCTATAAGTTTAAAAAGGCCAAAGATCAGATCACTAGTAAAATTAGGGGCCACTAATATGTTGAATCAATATTATCGCACTGCAGTTGGTAATCCAAGCATTGGCGGTCTTTATTATTTAAGCTTTGCCTACAATGTGCTTTAATATCTATTACTACCAAGATTTAAAAACGATCTATATGCAACTACTTTCAAATAAATGGCTCAAATACCTGGCCATCGCCTTTGTGGGTTTGGCTATTTTGACATCATGCAATAAGGATTTGCCCCTTGCAGAACCCATTAAACAGCCTGAACCAACTGGCTCATCCATCATGGAAACGCTTAATGATCCGAACTATAGTTTTTTAAAAGCGGCAATAACCCGGGCTAGTTCAGTACCCAGTGCCACCGGATCATTATCAACCCTACTCGCTGATAAAAGTGCTGTATTTACATTTTTTGCACCCGATGATAATGCCTTTAAAACTACGTTTGCATTATTAGGTTTGCCGCCAGCAATAGGCACCATCAATTTTTTCAGACCCGGCGAATTGGATACAGTATTGAAGTATCATTTGATAGGTGGCGAAAAATTTACCTCAGCGAAAATTACTCCTGCCCCTCCTGCATTAAATCTCTATTTGCAAAGCTCTTTTGTTTTATCTCCACCTTCAGCTTCATTGCCTCCCGGATTGCGAATGCCCATTTTTCTTGGTAAGCAGGGACCGGTACTTTTTGCAAATAATATCCCCGTGGTACAACCCGATATTGCGGTCGCAAATGGAATTATTCATAAAGTTTTTGTTTTGTTGTTGCCTCCATCACAGGTTTTGTGGCAAAGGGTAGCTGCCGATCCCGATATGACCTATCTGTTGGCTGCTATCCAAAGAGCGGATGAAGGGGATGCGACTAAAGCATTGGAATCGGCTTTGAAAAATCCTGCTGCTAATCTGACTGTTTTTGCGCCCACTAATCTTGCCTTTCAGCAATTGTTGACCGGACAGATAACGGCTGCATTGATACCAATAGTTACTCAACAATTGATACCGCTGATCACACAACAATTAATTGTCGGAGGCGCCACCCAGGAAGAAGCAGATGCAGCAGCACCCGGGTTGGCTGCAGCACAAGCTCCTGCAATTGCACAAGGGCAGGCTGCCGGTCTGGCTTCAACTCCTGCTGTTTTTACAAATCCCGCTTTGGCTTCAGTGCTTACGCCGCAGACGGTAAAAGGAATTGTAGTCTATCATATTTTAGGTAACAGGGCATTTTCAGTTAATTTACCTACAACCCAGGCAAATTATCCAACTCTTTTAAATGGGGCCATCGCTGCTCATCCCGGTGTTGGCTTACAAGCCACATTTGGTCAAACCGGAGTCACAGCAGCAACCGTTAAAGGTGCAGCAAACCCCACTGCTTCTAATATACTTATTAACCCAACTCCTGCCCCGGCCGGCACAAGTGACCAGCATTATGTAAACGGTGTCATTCATAAAATTGACCAGGTATTACGACCCCAATAATTGATGTAATAAAAGAAACCGGCCTCCCTCAGGAAGCCGTTTTTTTTGGTTTTGGTTACTAGTAAATGTGAAGTGTTAACTCAGTTTCTTAGTTGCCTGGCCAATCATTAAACCATTATGCCAGATCTGCAAGGTATATAGTCCTTTATGGTATTTTTCAGGTTCTATTGTAAAAAGCAAATTTCTCTGTTCGCCTTTCACATAGTCAAATCTTAATTTGCGGGTAAAGTTTTTTTTCACCCCGTTTTTTGTGTTAAAAGTGCCGGAATCCCAAACGGTGCTTTGCATAACCTGGCCATCCGGCTGAACTAAAACCGTAATTAATTCAGTATTTGAAAATTGGTTGATCCTGTTCTGAACAACAAAAGAAACAACAAGTTTATTAGTTCTTTTTGCCTGGGAAGTGGTTTCCTCACCAGAACCTTTTTTTGATATAGCTTCTAATTTCAGATCTGATGCAATAAAAGTAGAAGCAAGGTTAATTCTTTCACTCAATTCTTCATTTTCTCTATTGAGTCGCCGGATATTCTTTTGAAGAGTATCCACACTTTGTGATAATTGCCCCAACACTATATTTAATTCCTGTCTTTCCTCTTCCATAGTGATATTCTGACTGTTTAAGTCATTCACTTTTTCTTGTAGTTCTCCAATTTTTTTCCTGGCCTCCCCAAGATCTTTTTTTGAAAAATCCTTCTTACTTAAAATGCCACCTATTTCTGCCTTCAGATAGTCAATTTCATTTAATTTATTGTTTAACCTGCTCCGCAATGTATCGGCATTAAACCGGGATTCACTAAGCCTGTTATCAAGATCATTTATTGTGGAAGTATAAATCTTATTCAGTGAATCTTTAATTGCATCAGCAACTGCAGCAGAATCTTTTATAAATATTTCTGTTCTCCTCTGACTATAAATAGTCTTATCATAAAGGTGGTATACCCAGGTGCTCACCAGGCCAATGGAAAGAAGAAGGATAAGAAGTGGCTTTATATCTCTCATTCTGAGAAAAACAGTTTCCCCGAAAGATAAAGCATATTAAATTCGTTTACAAGCCCCCGGCATTTTACGGATACCTTTCTTGAATAAAAAAAACCGTCTCAGCATTGCCAAGACGGTTGTGTTGCATAAGAGCAACTTGCTTTTAACCGAATAAACCACCTTTTTTCAGAGTTCTTACGCCTTCGCCGATTTTGAACCCGTTATGATAAACTTCAATTTTATAGTCGCCGGTTTGAAAATCAGACTGACGAAGTGGAAATGATAATGCTTTTCTTGTTCCCTGCTCATAGTCAACTGGAACTTTTGCAGTAAACATCTTATCTCCATCTGTACGAGTTGTTAAAGTAGATGATCCTAATGTAGCATCAGAGATAACCTTGCCGTCAGGAGCTGTAACCATAATATACATTTCAGTTGGGCCTGATCTTGCAATACGGTTTTCTACATCAAAAGAAACTACTAATTTATCCACTCTCTTTGCAGTAGATGTTGTTTTTTCCTTGCCGTTCTTTTTCTCTTTTACAGGAGTGATCTGAATATTAGATGCACTGAAAGTAGAACCTACGTCAACTGTTTGAGCCAGTGCTTCTTTTTCAGAAGTGGAAGTAGTCAGGTTTTGTTCCAAAACTTGCTTCTCAGTTGAAAGTTGTGTATTGTTTGCAGTAAGCTCCTGATTTTCGCCGGTTAACCTGGATACTTCAGCCTCTAAACTTACAATTTGATTATTCAAATCTGCGATCATTCCTCTTGCTCTTTTCAAATCAGCAGCAGTAGCATTCTTATCGTTTAATATACGCCTGATCTCAGCCCTGTTTGATTCAATTTGTTTTTGCAAGCTGCTTTTTTCTCCCTGCAAAGTATTATTGGTACCTGTAATTGAATCCAATCTCATTTCAGCGTCATTATACAATAACTTTAATGAGTCCCGCTGAGTCATATAATTTTCAGACTGGGTTTGTGCTGTCTGTATCACTTCTCCGGATTTGTTCTTATCATACAAAAGATAACCCCAGGTACCCAAAAGGCCGGCAGCAAGAATACCTATTAAAAGGTTCTTATTACCCCTGTTGGGAGTTGGCGGTTGACTTTGTGGAGACGCTGATGGATAATTTGTGTTTGTCATACGTAGGTTTTTTTAAATGATTTTAGTTTTACTATTTAAATTAATTTTATTCGGTTTCATGGGTTTAAAACGGTCAGATTTTCTTTCGATGGCTAAATTCCGAAAACCGTGCCAGAAAACTGGTGATGTGACTCAAAACGAACTAATTGAAAGAGTTTTTAACAAAGGAAAAGCCTGTATATTAGCGATTTATGACTATAGATAAAATCATATCAGACTGGAGCAAAAAACAATTCAAACCAATTTATTGGTTGGAGGGTGAAGAAGAATACTTCATTGATAAGGCTGTTGATTATGCAGAGCATCATATATTGAATGAAAGCGAAGTTTCATTTAACCTGACCATTTTTTATGGTCGAAGTACCTCCTGGACAGAAGTTATAAACGCTTGCAGGCGTTACCCGATGTTTGCTGAAAGGCAGGTTGTTCTTTTAAAAGAAGCCCAGCAAATGAAGGATATTGAAAAATTGGAAGGCTATGTTGAAAATCCACTTAGCTCAACAATTTTTGTTGTTTCCTATAAGGATAAAAAAGTGGATGGTCGTTCCCGGATGGCAAAATTGTTAAAGCAAAAGGCAGTGCTGATAACAACAAAGAAACTTTACGATAACCAGCTACCTGAATGGACACAGGAATTGTTGCGGGTAAAACAATTGACCATTTCTCCAAAGGGGCTCGCCTTATTAGTAGATCATATTGGAAATGATCTTACCCGCATTGAAAATGAAATTGAAAAAATATCAATTAACCTGGGAAAGAGAAAAACTATTTCGGAAGAAGATATTGAAGAATTTGTAGGTGTTAGTAAAGACTTTAATGTATTTGAACTGCAATCGGCACTGGCCGGGAAAGACCTGGCAAAATGCATACGGATCATTCAATATTTTGAGATGAATCCCAAAGCTGCCCCTATCCAATTAGTTCTTCCGTCACTGTATAGTTTTTTTAGTAAAGTATTTATGGTTTTTGGTGCTGGATCAAAGGATGAGAAAGCTATTAGCGTAGCTATTGGAGTAAATGCTTTTTTTGTAAAGGATTATTTACTTGCAGCAAGAAATTATAACTATGAGGGTATAGAAAAGATTCTGCTTCTTTTACACCAGTTTAACTTAAAGAGTATCGGGATCAATAATGCAGCCACCGAAGATGGATCACTTTTAAAGGAAATGGTATTCAAAATAACGGCATGAAAATAAAGATTGAAATTGCTTTACTTTGCGCAACTTTCTTATTTAAATATTCATCTGAATAAAAATATAAACCATGCAAAAATTATTAGGCCTCTTATTTCTTGGTGGTATCCTGGGTTTAACAAGTTGTGAAACCACAAGGGAAATTTCATTTAACCAGGATGGAAGCGGCGTGATGGTGACTACTACTGACATGAGCAGCCTGCTGGGAATTGCGAAAATGGCAGGAAAGGACATGAATAAAGAAGAGGCCAAAAGTATTGATACCACCATACTTCTTACCAATATGGTTGATAGCATACCTGATCTTACAAGTGAAGAGAAAGAATTGGTAAAAAATGGCAAGCTTGGACTACATATGAGCATGGCCGAAGAAAAATTAATTACAAAACTTGAATTTCCTTTTTCAAACGGCGGGCAAATCAGTAAACTGGACCAGGTATCTACCAAAGTGATGCAGGATGCCATGAAAAAGAAAGCTGAAGAGGGCGGGGAAGATACTCCTTCCATTCCTGATGAAGATATGCCCAAAGGAAGCATGGATGATTATTTTGTTACCACTTATAAAAAAGGATTGGTAGAAAAGAAGCATATTCCTGAAAAATACGCCACCGTCAGTGATGATAAAAGTATGCAGGCCCTTAAGGAAATGGGTGGCCAGGGAATGCCAATGAATACAATTTTCATTTTTAATTTTCCCAACCCGGTAAAAAAAGCAACGGGAAAAAACATAAAACTATCTCCAGATAAAAAGAAGGTGACGATAACCAACAGTATTGAAGATTTTTTTGAGGATGTCTCTAAACTTGAATTCAAAATCGAGTACTAAGGCGCATAGTCAATTTTTTGAATTTCCGATAAATTTTGATTGCCAGAGACTGCGAAATGAAAACTAGTACCGGGTATCTTCTATAATACTTTCAGGCTATCTATTTTGTCCTGGTCAATTTGTTTTACAAGTTCTTCCAGCGTATCATATTTTACCTCTTGTCTTAAATATTTTTTCACGTATATGCGAAGGGTCTCATTATAGATTTCAGAATTAAAATTAAAGAGGTTGACTTCTATAACTCTTTTCTTTCCATCGAAGGTGGGCCGAAAGCCTATGCTCATCATTCCTTTCAGCCGGTCGCTATCGTTTTGCGGAGATTTTCCGGCACTTAGTAATTTACCATATACAGCATAAATTCCATTGCCCGGATATATCTTTTCTTCATCTTCTACTTTCAGATTAGCTGTGGGGTATCCTAGTTTACGGCCCAATTTATCACCATGAATCACCGTGCCGGAAAAAAAGAATTCATAGCCAAGCAATTTATCAGCGGTTTCTATTTGACCATTCAGCAGAGCCTCTCTTATGCGGGTAGAACTAATCGAAATTTCATCCAAAACATGCTTGGGAATTTCCTTTAGCTGGTAATTATATAAGGGGGCTAGTTTTTCAAGAAGCAGGTAGTCTCCTTTTCTTTCCTTGCCAAATCTGTGATCATAGCCTATAATAACTGTGTGAGGTTGAAATTTATTAACAAGGAAATGCTGCACATAATCTTCCGCCTGTTGATTTGCAAATGCATCTGTAAATGGTACTACTACCAGGTGGTCAATACCCAATTGCTTAAGTAACTCAATTTTTTCGTCCAGGGTGTTGATGAGCCGGATACCCAGGATAGTGGATGATACTACTTTACGCGGATGCGGATGAAAAGTAATTATCACGGTCTCGCCATTAAATTTTAGCGCCTCCTCTTTTAACTTATCGATGATCTTCCGGTGGCCCATGTGAACCCCATCAAAAGTGCCTATAGTAACAATTGCATTATTAAATGCCGGTAATTGATCCGTATTATAATGTACTTCCATAATTCCTTGTTACGAAGATAAGACCCGTAACGTAACAGGATAATAAAAATGGAATCCTTCAGTTCTGATCACTTACTTTTGCCCCGTAAAAATCATCCGCAACAAGATCATTCTCAAAATTGCCTTGTGAATTATTTTAATTGATATAGATGAAGCAAATTATGAAAGGATCGTTTTTTTATTCTCCGGCAGAACAAGGGGGTTTGTATGAAAAAAGAGGTGTGTCAGCTCAGAAGGAGGAAGTTCATGCTGCTACAAAAAACCTTGACCCGGGTCTTTTTCCCCATGCGTTTTGCAAAGTTTATCCCGATGTTCTTTGCGGAGATAAGAATTGGGTAAATATAATGCATGCAGACGGCGCAGGTACCAAAAGCATACTCGCCTATTTATACTGGAAAGAAACAGGCGATGCCTCTGTTTGGAAAGGAATAGCCCAGGATGCAATTGTGATGAACCTGGATGACTTGTTGTGTGTGGGTATTTATGATAACCTTCTTTTCTCTTCTACTATCGACAGGAATAAAAAAAACATTCCTTCAAATGTTCTGGAAGCTATTATAGATGGAACGCAGGAATTTTTTGAAACTATGAAGAAGTTCGGCGTAAATATTAATTTTATGGGAGGGGAAACAGCCGATGTGGGTGATGTGGTAAGAACAATAGCAGTGAATGGAACTATGACAGCAAGATGGCCCAAAAATAAGATAGTTACCAACGAAAAAATAAAACCCGGAAATGTGATTGTTGGTATGGCGGGGTTTGGCCAGGCTGATTATGAAACCTCTTACAACAGTGGCCTGGCGAGCAATGGATTGACCAGTGCCCGGCATGATGTACTGCATAAAACCTATGGGATAAAATACCAGGAATCTTTTGATACTACCTTAAGTGATGATGTGGTTTATATTGGCCCATATAATATGACAGATAAAGTGGAAACAGGTGAAGGACGATCAGAAATAGGTAAACTTTTATTGTCACCCACACGAACTTTTGCTCCTGTTATGAAAGAAATACTCGAGAAGCATTTTGATTCGGTATATGGGCTCATTCACTGCAGTGGCGGTGGCCAGACCAAATGTTTAAAATATATTCCGGAAAAAGTCCGCATAATAAAAGATAATCTATTTGACCCCCCGGTTATTTTTCAACTAATACAGGAAGCAAGCAAATCAGATGATCGGGAAATGTACCAGGTTTTTAATATGGGCACAAGGCTTGAAATATATACAGATGAAAAGGACGCAGAAAAAATGATCCGTGTTGCAAAAAGCTTTGGTGTGGAAGCACGGGTGATTGGCAGGGTAGAAGGGAGTGAAAAAAAGGAACTGCTTATTACAACAAAAACTGGTCAATTAACTTACTGATTTTTTTTCAGTAGATCAATCAAATCAATATACTCCTGCATAGCTGTCTCAACGGATTTTCCTTTCAGCGAAGCCCATGCTTCATATTTGGCTTTATTGACAAAGTCAAAAGGATTGGATGGCTGTTCCGTAGAAATATCACCTTCTGTTCCTTGTTTGTAGAGTGAATATAATTTCAATAGGGAATCGTTATCTGGTTTTGAAGACAGTTCCTTGCTTTCCTTAACCGCCAGTTCAAATTTTTCTTTTAATTCCATACTTGTTTAATTTTTAAATTATCATTTTAAAATAAATCCAGGTCGGGTATTTTAATATTTAATCAGCGGGTTACTTCCGGTATCACATGACCAATATTTCCATTGGGCATCTGAATTCGTAACAAGGCTGCTACTGTAGGGGCAATATCGGTCATATATGTTTCCCGGTTTGTTTTACCTGGTTTTATTTTCCAACCAAACCAAAGTAGTGGAATATGAGAATCATAAGGATACCAGGAACCATGGGTAGTGCCTTTATTCCACCCGTCAAACCATTGGGGTTTGTATATAAACTGGATGTCACCACCCAGGATTTGGTTATAGCCATTGGTCACCATGGTTTTTATATTTGAAGGAATCGTAGTACTACTGATCTGATGCAGGTCCATAGCATTCATGATGGCTGGATGATTTATCAGTTCACTGATCAAACCGGTTTTTAAGGCAGGCAGATCTAATTTATTTTTCTCAATTACAGAATAGTCAAGATAAATCTGGTAATTAATTACGAACTCCACGATGTCTTTTACACCATGTTTTTTTTCGGCTAGATCATTTATCCATTTCCTGATTTCAACATCACTCACGGTGCCGGAAGACATTTTGTTTTCTCTCATAAACCCGGGGACATGTGCTACTCCATGATCGGCTGTAAGAAAAATGAGGTATTGGTCTTTACCAATTTTCGCATCCAGGTATTTTAGGAAAGCGGCCATATCTTTATCGAGCCGTAAAAAACCATCTTCTGCTTCAATTGAATTGGGGCCAAATGTATGACCGATATAATCCGGTGTTGAAAAGCTGATAGCCAGAAAGTCTGTTATACCCCGTTGTCCTAATTTTTCCGACTCTATGGCTGCCTTCGCCATGTCAATAGTAAAAGAATTAGCTCCCGGTGTTTGACGAAACGATTCATACCTGTTGACGGTGATACCCGAGGTGATATGAGGAAACGTGTTGTCTTCCCCACCGATAGAGGATTCATATTCTTTTTCATCTGCTGTACTCTGCTTATAAGTATTGATCGGGTAAAGAGTATTCCAGTTTTGCTTAAGATAGTAATCAGGTAATTTTTTGTCGTTAAATTTTTTGACCCAATCTGGTAGCTCATTCATATAATAAGTGCTCGTTATCCAACCACCCGTTGCGTTATCAAACCAATAAGCAGCATTGGCAGAATGACCAGCAGGTAAAATGGAGCCGCGGTCTTTTAATGAAATCCCAATGGTTTTATTTTGAAAATTGGTTGCCAGCCTTAATTCATCAGTAATGGTGGTGGTCAGCATATTCCTGGGCGACATCATACCCGCGGTTGAGTTGCTGCCAACAGAAGTAACTGAAGTATCTTCAGAACAATACCAGATCCGCTTCATATCCCTGCGATACCAATAATTTCCAATGATACCATTAACAGCAGGAACTGATCCGGTATATACAGAAGCGTGGCCGGCTCCGGTATAAGTAGGTGTGTAAGGAATAAAAGTGTTTTCACAACTGAATCCCTGGTTTATCATTCTTTTAAATCCATCAGCAGCATAGCGTTCATAATATCGGTATAGATAATCCCATCTCATTTGATCTACTACAATTCCTACTACTAATTTGGGCCGTTGTAAGGGTTGAGCCTGCGCAATAGTGAAGACAAGAATGGGGAATATAACAAACAACTTTACTATTCGATGCATCCTTAATTATTTTAGTTAGCAAAAATAGGGGATTATGAAGTTTAGAATGATCTGTAACTGATTGCAATTAACATGTCCGCAATAAAACACGAAAACAAGAAATAAAAGAATATGAAGTTTTATCAGAATTACGGTAATTAAAGAATTTCTTTTTAAATTAATCTTTTAAATGCAAATGCCGCTGCTATAGATACGCCACCAACTATCCACCATAAAAAATTAAATCCGAAGTGCTGTGCCAGTTGTGCTCCACCCATTGGTCCGAGCGTTTGCGCCGCCGACCATGCCATTGTGTAGAGAGCAGCATACTGACCGCGGTTATTGATCTGGGTACGACTTATCCAGTAACTGTTCATAAAGGGCATAGAAAGTATTTCGCCAAACGTAATAAGGATGATCATGAATAGTGCTATTATCACTCCGTTTAGCGGAATGTTTAATAACCAGAATGAAATTCCAGTGAGGGCCACACCAAAAGTGATATAGACCATACTTTTTCTTTTACCTTCTAACTTGTATACCAGTACCATTTCAATAATGGCAATAATGATTCCGTTTATAGCCATTAACAGTCCTATATATGGTTCTGAAAGATGGAGGTTCTTCTTAAAATAAACTGGCAAGTTGGTAAATATCTGGAAGAAACAACTGGCGAACAACGTAGTAACAATAATAAAAATAATAAACGGTTTATCTCTTAATGCTGTTGTCACACTGCTGTTTATTTGTAATGGATCATTGTGTATTTTCCGGGCAGCAGGTTTAAGAAAAATAAACATCAAAAGGGCAGCGAAAATATTAGTGATTCCATCAACCCAAAAAAGCAATTCGTAATTTATCTTAGCGAGAATGCCGCCTGCTGCGCTACCCAATGCCCAACCTAAATTAATGGCCAGCCGGTTTAGCGCATAAGATCGGGTTCGGTTTTCTTCGTTGCTGTAAAAGGCTATTGCTGTACTATTGGCCGGCCTGAACGCTTCATTTACAAAACTGACAAGGAAAGTAAACAGGCAGATTAATGAATAAATTCTCATTTGTCCTAGGACAATGAATAATATACCACCACCAATAAGGGTGATCATTTGTACAGGATAATAGCCAATCCTATCAGTAAGTTTGCCACCTAAATAAGCACCGCAAAATGCGCCCGCACCAAACAGGCCAAAAACTATTCCTGCCTGCCCGATGGTGTATCCCATTTTCGTACTCGTGAGATATAGAGTCATGAAAGGGACTACCATTGTTCCGCTCCTGTTGATCAGCATGGTCAATGATAAAAGCCAGGTAGAACGAGATAAACCAGCATATGCGCTGCGATAAGTTTGTGCTGTATCTTTTAGCATAAAAATGGTAGCAAAGGTATTGCAGAACTAAAACAGCCATCATCCTTTATAAAAAAAAGCAGCAGTTTGATTGAAATAAATTCACCTGTAGTTTTTCCCTTTCTCTTGTGCTAAAAAATAACCTGTCGCTACTCTTGCATTACAATAATTCAGTATGTATATTCACAGTTTCAATTCTTAGTTCCTTTTATCAATCCTT
>JBPPMM010000670.1:0-3516 GCA_051306075.1 Chitinophagaceae bacterium | reverse complement strand
TGATGCGACCAGTAGACTTTTAATGACACGGCGTCGTTTCATAAACAATCATTCGGTTGAAGAAAAAATAATGCGATTTACCCGACCATGAATATAAGTAATATTGTAAAGTCTTGGTTCAATTTATCTTTAAGTTTCATGGCCCTGATACTTTATAAACAAAAAGTAATACTATTATTCTTTTTTTATGTATGCACGATAGATTAGTGTGTAAAGATTTGAATTATGAACAGAATATATTGCTCCAATATTTACCTGTATTTTTATGTTCATGAAAAAGCCGGGCTTTCTGTTTCTGTTTTCAATTTTATTTTTCCTACAATCTGTTGCACAAGAATCTAAACAGGCATTGCCATGGCCTGGTGCCATGCCATGGTGGAAAGCAAATAACCTGCGGTTGATACAGGTGAACCTGCCCGCATATGAAGCAGCTACACTTAATCCTGATTCTTTGGTTGAGGATCTTATTAATCATTCCGCCAATACACTTATCATTAATGCCGGGGGCATCATGGCTTTTTATCCCAGCAAGCTACCCTTTCATTATATCAATCCCTATATGCAAAAAAATATGCTGGGGGATGTGATATCGAAATGTCATGAACATAATATCCGTGTGATCGTACGGTTTGATTTCAGCAGGGCACACGAAAGTATTTATAAAGAAAACCCGGATTGGTTTTATATTTCAAAGAAGGGCGACCGCATCATTAATACCGATATGTATGTTGTTTCCATCAATGCGCCCTATGTTCAGGAGAAAGCGTTTGCCATTATCGGTGAAGTGATCGATCTGTTTCCCGTTGATGGTATCTTTCTGAATATGCCGGGTTACCAGACACGAAATGCTTATGAAGGGATTTATTATGGTATCGATCAGAATGAGTATGATAAAAAAGCTTTCTATGAATACAGCGGTTTGAATTTACCGGCAGAAGAAAAAAAGGAGGATACCGTTTTTCAGAAATACACGGCCTTTAAAAAACAAACGATAGAGGAATGGTCCAAACGACTGCATGATCTGATCAAATCAAAAAATAAAAATATTGCTCTTTGCACCTACCTGGATAAGTATGTTGATATCATCCGGCATGAATCGCAAACAAACAGTCTTCCCTACTGGCCTTATTCGGCATCGGATAATGTGGGCAATGCGGGTAATTCATATCCCGATCATATTATCAGCAACAGCAGCATACAGCAAATATCTTTTCAATCGAGATACAATGCAATAGAGCCGGAAGAAGCCGCTATACGTTTTTATGAAAATATCGCCAATGGTTCTGGCCTTGATATCAGTATGATGGGCGACATGCGGGGCTATGAGGATGAAAGAAATTTCGCCGTTGTAAAAAAGATATACGCCTTTCACAAAAAGTATGAGCCCTATTTTGGAAAATATACATCTCCGGCACAAATCGCTGTTATAGCACCCGGCACCTGGCCTTCAGGTGATGCCATGCAGGAATACAGGGGTGTGATGCTGATGCTGAAAGAAGCGCATTTGCCATTTGATATTATTGAAGATGCACAAATAACCAGCAGGGCGGAAAGAATAAAGCAATACAAGCTGATCATTTTACCCGATATAACTTATGCGGATGTTGAAGCAATTCATACCTTGAAAGAGGCAAGCAGGATGGGAACCTCTTTGATAGCTACGAACAAAACTTTTTTTGATGATGCTCCTGCTCTGATGGAATTGTTTGGTGCAAGGATCATCAAAAGCGATTATGAAGGAAGCGGCAATTATTTAGAAGTTGATAAACCTGCTTTATACAAACGATTGAATCAGCAGAAAATGCTTTTTTGGAAATTTAACCTGGGGCAATATGATCTTGCCGGGGCGGATATGGTTTCCCTGCCCATTCTCAGCAAAGGAAGACCGGGTCCCCCGGAAATAATTGGTGGTCACGAACGCACCGGGTACTATGCAATGGGAATGAAAAAATACGGGGCAGCAAAAAATGTTATCCTGCCGGAAAATATCGGCAAACTTTATTACCTGCACGGATACGAAGAGCATAAAAATATTTTGCTCGATGTGATCGATACTATTTTTCCGCAGGCAAAAGATATGTTGCAAACCAACGCACCAGCCAGGGTGGAAACGATACTGCAGCAATACACAAAAAACATTCCTGCGAATGTCAACAAAAAAACTACGGATGGATTGTTATTGCACCTGGTTAACCTGACGGGCTTCAGCGGCAATACTTATTTTGAACCATTGCCTGTTTATAATATTTCCTTTCGTATTCGCTGTGGGTATAAACCATCCGGAGTGTTTACACTCGCAGGCAAGCGGCCCCTTCCTTATACATGGAAAGAGGGAATGATCTCATTTAAATTAAATAAATTAACCGATTTTGAAACGGTGGTCATTGATAAATAACTTTAATTAAAACTTCTAAAAATTGAACCTATGTCTAAATTTTTTTCTTCCATCTTATTTTGCTTTTTATTGGGTAATGTTTCCTTAGTGGCTCAAACATCAGATGAAAAAGCCGTAGCCAATGCTGTAGAAAACCTTCGTAAGGCAATGCTCACCCCGGATAAAGCAACATTGGAAGGGATGGTTTCTTCACAACTAACCTATGGACATTCAAGCGGATTGATTGAAGATAAAGCGGCTTTTGTGGATGCACTGGCAAGTGGCCGATCCGTTTTTACTTCTATGAACTTATTTAATCAAACCATATCTGTTTCGAAAAATGTAGCCCTGGTCCGCCACCGGCTTACCGGGGAGACTAATAATAATAATGTAGCTGGAAAAGTGGATTTGCTTGTTTTGCTGGTATGGCAAAAAATAAAGGGTCAATGGATATTACTGGCCAGGCAAGCGGTTAAAACCCCAGCATAACAGGCTTTCATTTCCATAATGAAATTATTGCCTCATTTTTTTATTTAGCAAACCATACTCTTTTAATAATAAAGAATACGAAGAGTATGGTTAAGCTTATTCACTGAAGTGTTGGGTGCATTCCCATTTGTCCTAAAAATAAACCCAACCCCTTTGAAGATCTTTTATGCGAAATCGCTGCGGCCGCTCCGGTGGAGGGGATGCAAAGTCTGAAAAAATTTGATACCATTATAGAGAAATACGGCCTGGAAAAAATAAAGACGGCAGGGGATGCCTATATGTAAAGGAGTATGAAAGATCAGGCGCAGACAATGAAACACGTTTTGAGGTCCGCATTGGTATTAGTACGGGGCCGGTGGTAGCAGGAGTGGTGGGTATCAAGAAATTTGCTTGTGATATCTGGGGTGATACCGTAAACATTGCTTCCCGAATGGAATCCAATTCAATGCCCGGCAAAATCAATATTTCCTCGCATACCTATGAATTGATAAAGGATGAATTTGATTGTGAATACCGGGGAGAGATTGAAGTAAAGAACAGGAGATCAATGAAAATGTATTTTGTAAACGGTAAGCGAAATAAGCAATAGGATTCGCTTTTTTTATTTTGGCTTTTATCTGGAGTCATCAACTAATGAAACCAGGTTTTTTTTT